>JAXIPB010000237.1:0-29684 GCA_045403155.1 Micromonosporaceae bacterium | reverse complement strand
CTATGTTCGCTCGATGTGCCAACCACTGGGCCCCGCCGGTGCCCTGGCTTTAGGGGGTGGGGTCCTACCGGCTGGCGCCGGTAGCCCCCCACGCGATATCGGGTATCACAGCCCGCGCCCGTACTGTACGAGCGCCCACGTGAGGAAGCCGAACGCGGCTGTGGTGGCGACGGCGCGGACGAGGTTCCAGCGGGCCCATCTCGCCTCGTCGAACCGCGCGCGTACGGCGGCAAGGTCGGCGATGGCGTCGGGATAGCCGGCGGCCTTCATTGAGTTGTTGAGCGGTACGTTGATGCGCGTGGTAATGACGAAGACCACTACATAAAGGACCAGTGCGATGAGGATCCAGGGAAGGACGGAGCTGCCCTCATCGCCAAGCTGGAGCAACGCGGCCAACGCGGTGAACGCCAACGCGCCAAGGAATCCGCCAGCCATGAACCACGGGTTGATGATTGCCCGGTCCATAGACTGAAACGCGCCGACGAAGGTCCGGTCATCGGTCCGGCGTAGCCCGGGCATGATCGTGTGGGCGTAGAGATCAAAGGCGCCCGCCATAAGACCCATGGTTATGGTCGCCGCGATGAGCGAAACCGCTCGCAGCACCTCCACCGCTTCCTCCCAGCGTCCAGAGGGGACAGCTCCTGCCTCGCTCCTTCGTCTCTGAGTCTGTCAAACGGCCGGCGTCAATTCGCTCATCTCAGTCCGGCGTGTTGGTACGCCTGACGAAGCCTCGAGCTGAGCCGTCGCATCTCGGGCGTGTCACGGGCAGGGCAGCCAACCACGGAGACTAGGCTTGAGTCAATCCACTTAAGATCGCGAGAGTCCGGGCCGCCTATAGTGGCAGACGGACCTGGAGACTGGGTCACAATCCCTGCTCTTCGCGCGCCGTCGGGCCAAGTTGCCCTTGTGCAATGTGGCTGGGAGTTTTACATTATTGGCGTTGCTCCCCGCCGTCCTCCGGGACTGGCGGGGCTTTTCGTTGGAGATCAAAGTGGCGCCCCCTTGAAGCTTGCTATCTTGATCGACTATCAGAACATCCACCTCACAGCCAGAGACATATTCGCCCCTTTCGGGACTCCAGCGGGAAAGATTTTGATTCATCCACTGCGATTCGCGGAGCAGGTCGTATCCGTACGCGGGTCCAGCAGCAGGACGCCCGGCAACAAGCAGCCGAGCTCGCTTTCGTACGTGTATACCGCGGATCACCCAGCAACAGACATGAACCGAGGATGTATGCCACGTCTCAGGCGCAGCGATCGGAGTGGACCCGAGATCCACGGGTCACTGTCTTGGTACCGGCCGCTCCGCTACCCGCCGACGTGGCCAAACGAGCCGGCGCGGGAGAAGGGCGTAGATGTCAAGGTGGCCATCGAAATGGTTCGGTTAAGCGACAGCGGCACCGTCGACGTCGTGGTTGTGGCAAGTCATGACACTGACCTTGAGCCGGCGCTTGAACTGGCTGGGAGCCTTGGACGCACGAAGGTTGAGACTGCCGGATGGCAGGGAGGCAAACGTCTCCGTGTGCCCGGACGGAGCTTCTGGCATACCGCGCTTGACGGTGTGGCCTGCATGTGCGCCCGGGACCGCAAGCAGTACTGACGTAGCGAGGGAATGTCTACGATGCGGCAACGCAGCCGAGAGGCTCAGACGGCTGTGTACCCGCCGTGGTTCTCTTGTTCTGGCGGCGGCGCCGGATGTTAGGAGGGTCCCCTATGCAACCAAAAGGAACCTGTTTCGGCGAAGATCAGTTCCGGACGAGGGCCGCGGCGACGGACTCGCAGGCCAGGGCCCCGGCTTGAAGCCCTCGGTAGGTCCGCATCATCACCGACAGTGTCCACAACGGATGGATGGCCAGGCAGTTGATGTGCCAGCCGTCCTTGTACGAGGTAAATCCATTCTTGATAGAAGCGTCCTTGCTCAGTTCGGGCGGCAGTCCGTCGATGATGCCCCAGCGGCCGCCCTGCACCGATCCACTGATTTGCTGGCGGACGGTGCCGCGGACCCTTTTCATCGTGTCCAGAAGCCAGGGTGTCCACTGTGGGCCTGCGGCGCGGCCGTCGGCCAGGCACTGGCCGAACTTCGCTGCGTCGTGTGGGGTCATGAGCGTGAAGCTCCACAGGGTCGGCTCGATGGTCACCTTGCTGAGACCGCAGACGGACACCATCCTTCTGGTGACCGCGTCCCCGCCGCCCAGGTAGAAGTACTTCTCCGCCATTGGATCGTTGCTATCGATGATCATGAGCGCAATCTCGCTCTGCTGCTGCGTTGTCGGGGTCTTACCCGCCGCGGCGAGACGCCGGAGGTAGTCGGCGGCGATCCACGGCTTGATCATCGACTCGACCGTGTTGGTCATCGTCGCAGCGTTTCGGGATCCCTTGATCGTGCCCGTCTCCCGATCCATCAGCGCCCACCCGAACAGCCAGGCGCCGGGCGCGCGGACCACGCTCGGATCGGCCGGGGCTGCGAGCGTGGGGCCGGGAGCAGGCAACACGCGGGCGTCTTCCGATTCTTCCGAACCGAGGCTCTGCGTCGCCTGGCCAGGAGGCTCGACGAACACTGCCGTCGCGGGGTTCCGGGGGAGCGCAAATCCCGCGACGACCAGGCCCATCGTCACGACCACAAGTCCGGCTATCCACACGGCTCGCCCGTGCATATGTCGGGACTCCAATCGCGTGAGGGGTATGCGAGTGCGTCCTGGCGATGAGGGTACCGCGATACTTGCCGGCGCAGAATTCGCTCGGGCATTGGATCCTGTTTGTGGCGTTTACGGTCCTTTGATCCCATCCGTTGTGGTTGAGATCTCGTACGCCGAGATCCTCGCTCGGGTCGCCATAATGTGGTGATTGCCTGACGAGTCGTGCAGCACGGACGGAGGCGGGTTGGTGGCCATTGTTCCGCAGGCATATCCACTGTGGCTGGCAGAGAAACGTGAGGGCGAGATCCGTGCCGGTCGGATCCTCGGCTGGCGGCTAGCGGAGTCAACCGAGAATGGACTTCCCGGCCCGTCAGCCTCCAACCCGATCGTGGCTTTCACTACCCAGGACGGGCTCCTGATGGACATAGGCGTGCCGCACAGCCCGTTGGTCTTCATCGCCGACACGCGCGAGGAGGCGATGGCCGCCACGCGTCAGTTGACCGTGCCGGCACCCGCCCCGGCTCCCGTATCGGCGCCGGCACCGGACGAGCATGACGACGCGCGCCCACCAGACGTGCGCCCCCGGGTCCAGGTCCGGCGTCGGCCAACGCTGCGGGACATGACCACCGAACCGTCCAATCCGGACGCGGGTTCGTCCGACCGTACGGATCGCCGCCCGCCCCGGCAGGCCGGGTCAGGGTAGGAGCGCGGTCGGCGTCAACTCTTGAGTACGGTCTTAAGCCAGGACTCCGACGTATTCACATGAATGAGGGCGGCGGCGGACGCGAGTGATGCGTCGCGCACCTTGAGGGCGAGGTAGATGGCCTTGTGCTCATCGATGGTCGCCTGGGCCACGTTGCGTTCAACGAGACCGCGCCATACCCGCGCCCGGACCGTCCGTCCAGAGAGGCCATCCAGCAGTGACGTGAGCGTCTCATTGCCGGTCGCCGCGATCACGCTGCGATGGAATGCGATGTCGAACTGCACCAGCTTCTCCGGATCGGAGACCGCGGCGCGCATCTGCTCGAGCAGATCGCCGAGATCGGCCAGCTGAGACTCGCTCATGCGGACGCTGGCGAGTCCGGTCGCGGCGGGTTCGAGCAGCCGACGTACCTCCATGACCTCGAGCAGGGTCTCGCCTTGAAGCAGCTCTACGGCGAACCCCACCCCCTCCAGGAGCAGCCTGGGCGCGAGGCTCGTGACGTAGGTGCCGTCGCCACGGCGTACGTCGAGGACGCGCGCCGACTCCAGCACCTTGACCGCCTCGCGTACGCCGCTTCGCGACAACCCCATCTGCGCGGCGAGCTGATGCTCCGGCGGCAGACGAGAGCCCGGCGGAAGCTCGCCCGACTGGATCATGGTGCGGAGCTTCGTGATGGCCTCGTCGGTCAGCGCCATCGCTTCCTCCCTCGTGCTACCAGCTCCGCCACAGCGTAGTAGACATCGAATGTTTCCCGAAGCCCATGAGTCACGCTTCTTTTGGGAAACATCAGATCACGTGGACACTTGGGGCGTCAGATCTAGACACCACGGGCGTGAGAAGGTATAAAACATCTGACGTTATGAGACTCAAGCGACCGCGCCTGCTCCTGGTTGGTGGATGAGACATCGTACGTCTGGACCCGGGAGGCAGACTGTGGCCGAGTTGATCAGCTCCCTGGAGACGTACGACGTCAGGTTCCCCACGTCGCGTCAACGAGACGGCTCGGATGCCATGAACCCGTTTCCCGACTACTCGGCGGCCTACGTTGTCGTTCGAACCAGCTCCGGCCGCGAGGGCTATGGCCTTGCTTTCACCGTCGGTCGCGGCAACGAGGTGCAAGTGGCCGGGATCCGGGCTTTGGCGCCACTGGTCGTCGGGCGGCCGCTGCAACGGGTCCTCGATGACATGGCGGGCTTCTCCCGCCATCTCACCGGCGACAGCCAGTTGCGCTGGCTCGGGCCGGAGAAGGGCGTGATCCACATGGCGGCCGGGGCCGTCGTTAACGCGGTGTGGGATCTCGCGGCGCGCGCGGCCGGGAAGCCTTTGTGGAAGTTGCTCGCCGATCTCAGCCCTGACCAGCTCGTCTCACTCGTCGACTTCCGATACCTGCGCGACGCCCTCACCGAGGATCAGGCGCTGGAGCTGCTGAAGGGGGCGCGCCAGGGGCGCGAGGAGCGGGAGGCGGATCTGCTCGCCCGCGGATACCCTGCCTACACCACCACCCCAGGATGGCTGGGTTACGACGACGAGAAGCTGGACCGGCTTTCGCGTCAGGCCGTTCAGGACGGATTCGGCCTCATCAAACTCAAGGTCGGCGCCGACCTGGCCGATGACGTCCGTCGGCTCCGGGTGGCCAGGGACGCGGTGGGTCCGGACGTACGAATCGCTGTGGACGCCAACCAGATCTGGGGGGTCGACGATGCGATCGCCTGGGTGCGGGCGTTGGAGGAGTTTGGGCCGTACTGGATCGAGGAGCCCACCTCGCCCGACGACGTCCTGGGTCATGCGGCGATCCGGCGCGGCGTCGCCCCCATAAAGGTGGCGGCCGGCGAGCACGTCCACAACGCCGTCATGTTCAAACAGTTGCTCCAGGCCGACGCTGTGGACATCGTACAGATCGACGCGTGCCGGGTCGCCGGCGTGAACGAGAACATCGCCGTTCTGCTGCTCGCTGCCAAGTTTGGGGTGCCGGTGTGTCCGCACGCGGGGGGCGTCGGCCTCTGCGAGATGGTGCAACATCTGGCCATGTTCGATTACCTGGCGGTGAGCGGCAGCTGGGCCGACCGCACAATCGAGTACGTCGACCACCTGCACGAGCACTTCGTGCACCCGGTGCGGATCATGCTGGGTCGCTACCTGGCACCGCTCGCGCCGGGCGGAGGAGCGCAGCTGCTGCCGGCATCGGTTGCGGCCTATGCGTTTCCGGCCGGCGAGCGTTGGAGCGGTGACGCCGTCGCGGTCGGGCCGGCGTCATGACCGCCGTCATCGACAGCCACCTGCACCTGTGGGATCCGGACCGCTTCCACTATCCGTGGCTGGCCGGTGCGGGGTCGCTGAACAGGGCGTTCGGTCCGGCGGATTTCGACACCGATGGGCCGCCCATTGACGCCGCGGTCTTCGTGGAGGCTGGGTGCGCACCCGACCAGGCGTTGCACGAACTTGCGTGGATCGAGTCCGTGGCCACCGAGTGGCCAGTCCTGCGAGCCGTGGTGGCCCAGGCGCCGTTGGAGGTCGGCACCGCCGCTGGGCCGATGGTCGACGAGCTCGCCGCACGACCTCTCGTCACCGGAGTACGGCGCAACGCGCAGGATGAGGCACCCGGCTTCCTGAGCAGTCCTTCATTCATAGCCGGCGTCAGGCTTCTGGCCGGGCACGAGTTGAGCTTCGATGCGTGCGTACGCGAACACCAACTGGGTGAGCTGATCGACCTGGTGGACCGATGCCCCGACGTCACGTTCGTGCTGGACCACCTGGGCAAGCCCAACGTCCGAGCTGGACGGTGGTCGCCGTGGCAGGCCGAGCTGGCAGACCTGGCCAGGCGGGACAACGTGCACGCCAAGCTTTCCGGGCTCACCACCGAGGCGGATTGGGGGACGTGGCAACCGTCGGACGTGCGGCGCTATCTGCTGCACGCGCTGGACGTGTTCGGGCCGCGGCGCTGCCTCTACGGCAGTGACTGGCCGGTGGCGACGCTCGCCGCTCGCCACGAGCAGTGGTGGGACGTTGTCGCCGACGCCCTGAGCGACCTGCCCCGCGAAGATCACGACGCGGTCATGGGCGGTAACGCCGCCCGGCTCTATCGCATCTTGGGCGGGGACCGCACGGCAGGCGATCTGACATGAGACATCAGATCACTGTGTGCGAGGCGCCGCTGGGTGACGCGGCGCAGTGTGCGCTGAACTTCCTTAGGCTACGGCTAAACTCCGGCGAGCGGGTCGTCGATCGGCTGGTGATGGGGCGACGGCATCCGTGCCTTCTCGGGGCTAGACATAAGATGTATCGCTGCCCTACAGTATCGGCAGCTCACCGTGCATACGCGAATATGTACCGCAATGTTTATGTCCTGGTCGACGGAATTGGCATCGTCCGGAGGCGTCGATGACCCACACCGCGGGCCCACGCATCGGGCTGCCGAGCGAGGAGGAGCCGCCGGCCGTGCCGACAACCACGGTGCCCATCGGACCCCGCGAACCGAGCCCTGGTTCGCGTCGACTCGATGGACCGCGGATCGCGCTGACCGCGATCCAAATTGGACCGGCACTGATGCTGCTCGGCGTCATTCTCGTGGTGGCGTTGCTCTCGCCGGTCTTCCTGTCCACGCGAAACGTCGGTAATGTCCTGTCGCAGTCCGCCGTTATCGCCGTCCTGGCGATGGCGCAGCTGCTCGTCATCGTGACCCGCGGCATCGACCTGTCGGTAGGGTCGACGCTGGCGCTAGCCGCTGTCGTGGGCGCCCTCGTCTTCGACTCGATGCCGTCCGGTCCCTTGGTCATTCTCGCCATGCTGGCGACCGGGATGGCCGTCGGTGCGGTCAACGGGATGGTGTTCGTGTGGGGCAGACTTCCACACGCCTTCATCATCACGTTGGCCACGCTCAGCATCGCCCGTGGACTGGCGTTGTGGCTTTCCGGCGGGCAGCCGGTGCGGGGTATGCCGGACGTCGTCAACACCCTCGGTGGTGGATCCATCGGTTGGTTGCCGTACTCGGCCTTCCTGGTCGCCGGCCTCGCGCTGATCGGGGTCGTGCTCACGACGAGGCTGGTGTGGGGTCGCTGGATATTCGCGGTCGGCGGGAACCTCGATGGCGCGCGGCGGGCCGCGATCCCCGTCAGTGGAGTCCTGATCTCCGTCTATGTCATCAGCGGTCTTGCCGCCGGCATCGCGGCCGTGATCACGTCGGGTCGGCTCAACGGCGGCTCGCCCACGTTCGGCGAGCTCGCCGAACTGGACGCGATTGCGGCCGTCGTCATCGGCGGCGCGAGTTTCCTCGGTGGACGGGGGAGCATTGGCAACGCGTTGGTCGGTGCGCTGATGATCGGCGTCATCCGCAACGGCATGAACCTGCTGAACGTGGACGCGTTCCTCCAACCCATCGTGATCGGGACCGTCATCGTGATCGCGGTCGAGCTCGACGTCGTTCGCGGTCGGCTTGAGCAGCGGCTCCGAGTCATCCAGGCGGCCCGGTCATGACCGCGGGCGGGATTCCGGCCCTGGCCGTGGCCGGCGCGACGAAGCGATTCGGCGCAGTCCTGGCATTGGACAATGTGGACCTGGCGGTCGGGCATGGCGAGGTTCTCGCCGTGCTGGGCGACAACGGCGCCGGCAAGTCCACGCTCATCAAATGCATCAGCGGCGTGCATCGACTCGACACCGGTACTATCGAGATGGACGGCGAACCGGTTGACATCTCCTCGCCGGCGGCGGCGCGGTCGTTCGGCATCGAGACCGTTTACCAGGATCTCGCCCTCTTCGACAACCTCGACCCCGCGGCGAATTTCTACGCCGGCCGCGAGTCGGCCGGACCCCGCTGGCTACCAGCGGGTCTTCGTGTTCTTCGGCGTGCCGATATGGCTCGGGAGACCGCCGACGTGCTCGGCCGGCTACAGGTGAGAGTGAGCGACCCGCGTGCTGCCGTCGGACTCATGTCGGGCGGGCAGCGTCAGGCCATCGCCGTGGCCCGCGCGGCGGCGTTCGCCTCCAGAGTCGTCATCCTCGATGAACCTACGGCCGCGCTCGGATTGAGGGAATCGCGCCGTGTGCTGGATCTCATCCTGCGGCTGCGCGACGCCGGTCACGCCATCATCGTCATCTCGCACGCTATGGACCACGTCATGGAGATAGCCGACCGCGCGGCCGTCATGCGCCGTGGCCGCAAGGTCGGCGAGGAAATTCCGCACGCGGACAACCGCCAGCGGCTCGTTTCGCTGATTGTCGGAGGTGACGGCTGAAGGCCCCGCCCGGCCAGACGACCCACGGCTGGGCATAGACGAATGGCAGTATCACGAACGGCGTCTACGAAGGGAGACGACCACCGATGAGACGCGTCACTAGACTGGCTGTCCTTGCCCTGGCCCTCGTCCTGCCCGTGTCGACGAGCGCCTGCAACAGTGACAGCGGAGGATCGGCCTCCGATGTCCTGAAGGTTGGCTTCATCACCAAGTTCCCGGTTGATTTCTACGACATCATGGTCGACGCCGTCAAGAAGTACGACGCCGAGCACGCCGACGTGGAGGTCATCTTTGGCCAGGGCAAGAGCGGCACCGACGACGAGGGCGAGATCGCCATCATCGAGAACATGATCGTGCAGCAGGTGAAGGCGATCGCTATCACGCCGACCAGTCCGGCCGTTCAGTCCGCGCTGGACAAGGCCGTCCAGGCCGGAATCAAGGTCATCCTTGTCGACAACGACATTCCAGGATGGACCGGCAAGTCGTCTGTTGTCGCCACTGACAACCTGGCCGGTGGAAAGCTCGCCGGCAAGTGGCTCGCCGAGAGGCTCACGCCGGGTGCGACCGTCGGCATCCTGCAGGGACGTCTCGGCAACCCTTCGCTCGACGATCGCGTGAAGGGGATGAAGGAGACGCTGGGGAGTGGGTTCACGATCGTGGCCGAGCCGGCCACGGACTGCGACCAGACCAAGGGACTCAACGCGGCTCAGGACATGTTGACGGCCAACTCCAATCTGTCGGCCATCTACGGTGCGTGCGGGCCACCAATCATCGGTGCCCTGCAGGCCATCAAGGCGGCGGGCAAGCAGCCCGGCTCCATCATCGTGGTCGGGTTCGACGCGTCGGCTGACGAGGTAACCGCGATCAAGGCGGGCGATCAGGGCGCATCCGTCGCTCAGTTCCCGGCGAAGATGGGTTCCCTCGGCATCGAGACCGCGGTCGCCGCAGCACGGGGCCAGGCAGTATCGCCCAATGTAGACACCGGAACCGAGATGGTGACTAAGGACAACGCGGCCACCTTCTCATAACATAACCGGTCACTCCCGCGAGGCGCACGTCGCAGCACGTCAAATGCTCGGCGCGTGCCTCGCGGGAGCCGCAGCAGTGCGCCGATGGGAGGTGCGAGCCGATGCGGTTTGCCCGAGTCGGATCCGTCGGGTCCGAGCGGCCCGCGGTCGTCGACGGCAGCGGTCGTAGATGGGATCTGTCCTCGGTCGTGGCCGACATCGACGGTGCCTTCCTGTCCAGTGACGGCGCGACGTGCGTGCGGCAGGCGCTGACTGGCGGGTCACTGCCCGAGATCGACCCCGCCGAGCGGTGGGGTGCCCCGATCGCCCGGCCCCGCACCGTCGTCTGCATCGGGCTCAACTACTCCGACCACGCGGCCGAGACCGGTGTGGCCGCGCCCGGCGAACCGATCTTCTTTCTTAAAACCTCCAATACTGTGGTCGGCCCACATGACACTGTGCTCATCCCGCGCGGGAGCGTGAAGACCGACTACGAGATCGAGCTGGCCGTCGTGATCGGACGGACCGTGCGATATCTCGCCAGCCCGGCCGATGCGTCCAGCGTCATCGCCGGCTACGCGATCGCCAACGACGTCTCCGAGCGCGAGTTCCAACTTGAGAGAGGTGGTCAGTGGGACAAGGGCAAGTCGTGCGAGACGTTCAACCCGCTCGGCCCGTGGCTGGTCACCGCGGATGAGGTCGGTGACCCCCAAGCCCTGGAGCTGCGTACATGGGTCAATGGCGAGCTTCGCCAGAAGAGCAGCACCGCCAACATGATCTTCGACGTTGCCACCGTGGTGTGGTATGTGAGCCAGTTCCTTGTGCTGGAACCCGGCGACGTCATTAACACCGGCACGCCGGCCGGTGTGGCCTTGGGGGTCAACGATTTTGCCTATCTTGCGCCCGGCGACGTGGTCGAGTTGGAGATCGACCGTCTGGGCCGCCAGCGCCAGACGATGGCGGCAGCATGACCGGTCAGCCGCCGCCGAAGCCAACCGAGGAGCCGAGCGTGGAGCTGGCTGGGCTCGCGGCCATCGTCACCGGCGGGGCGTCCGGGATAGGGCTATCGACCTCGCTACTGCTCGCCCTGCGCGGAGCGGTCGTCGCCGTACTGGACCTGCGACCGGACGGCGTGCCCGCGCCTCTCGTGGGCATCGAGTGCGACGTGACCGACGATGCGGCAGTCGTCCGCGCGGTGGCGGCCGCCGTAGAGCGCCTCGGCGGCCTCGACATTGTCATCAACAATGCCGGCGCCGGCGCCGCCGGTACGATCGCCGACAATCCCGACGCGGAGTGGTTCCGGGTGCTTGACGTCAATGTGGTCGGCGTGGTCCGGGTCAGCCGGGCGGCCCTGCCCCACCTGCGCGGTTCGGCCGCCGCCGCCATCGTCAACACCTGCTCGATCGCCGCGACCGCGGGCCTGCCCCAACGCGCGCTCTACTCGGCGTCGAAGGGAGCGGTGCTAGCGCTGACCCGGGCGATGGCCGCAGACCACGTGGCCGAAGGCATCCGTGTGAACTGCGTCAACCCGGGCACGGTAGAGACGCCGTGGGTTCAGCGCCTGCTCGACTCCGCTCCGGATCCGGCCGCCGAGCGGGCCGCGCTGGTCGCGCGTCAGCCGCACGGCCGACTGGTATCGGCGGAGGAGGTCGCCGCCGCCATCGTCTATCTCGCGAGTCCCGCCGCCGGATCCACCACCGGAGCCGATCTGGCGGTCGACGGCGGCATGGCCGGCCTGCGCCTGCGCCAACGTTAGGACTCCATCCCGACATCTGCATTGATCACCGGCGTCTGGTGTACACCGGCGTACACCAGAAGCCGGTGATCAAGCCACCTGGCGTGGAGTGGTTCAGCAGGGCGCGCCGACCGGGACCTGAGTTCGCGCCTCGCGCCCGACGGAGCGGACGACTAGTCTCACGCACGCTGGCGCATCAACGAGGTATCCGCCGGCGAAGACGATCCAGCTGGCGCCGGTGCAGGGCGGCACTCGCACGGCCGCCCCCTCCGGCCCGGGACTACCCCACGTGAGCAGCTGACGCCGTCCACTCGGTGCCTGCACGGCGACCTCGACCTCGACACCCGCGCGCACGACCAGACCGTGCTTGGCGAAGAGCAATCCAGGCTCGCCGGACTCGTTGGCTTGGAGAACGGTGCGGGTAGGTAGCGCGACGGCGTCGAGAAGCACCTCAAGGTCCGGCGGCGGTGCCTCCAGCCGGTCAATAACGTGCTCGCAGTCGACGGCGGGCGGGGCGCCCACTCCAGGCGAGGATGACGTCGGTGGAAACGCCGGGGTCCTCGTCGCTTCTGGGGTTTCACTGTGCGCCGTACAGGCGGCGACCGCCAGCGTCACGACCACCCCGCCGACCGCCTGGCGCCACCTACCCATGATCTTCCAAAGCCGCGGCGAGCTCGCTTGGTTCCGCGGGTGTGTGGCGTGTTGGAGCGTGACCTGGTGCGCCGACCACTGCTGTCCTTGTCCAGAGAGCCGTCGGGCGAGGCTGCGGGTATCCATCGGCGCGTTCGGATTGAGCTGAAGCTCGCTTCCTTGTTGACTGCTATCGTCATCGTTGTCGGCCAATGTTTCTAGCAGAGGAGCCCGCCATGGGCGCATCGACTCCAGCGACCTCTCGAAGCACACTAGGCGTCCGTGGCCTGCCTCGGATTGCCATTGTCGCGGGCGCAGTTGTGGCCGCGCTCGTCGTGTACGGTGTCGCGAGCATCTTCATGACCGTGCGAACACCGGGCGTGGGCGGACAGGCGGCGCAGAATCTCGAGGCCGTCTTCGTCATCCTCGGAAGCGCAGTACCGGCACTGTTGGGCTGGGGATTGCTGGTGCTGCTCGAGAGGTTTCGGCCCAACGGCCAAGTCATCTGGAGGGTGAGCGCAGTCGTCGTGCTGCTGCTCTCGTTGGTCGCACCCTTCAGTGGCACTGGTATCACGACCGCCAACCGGATCTGGCTGGCGGCGATGCACATCGCAGTAGGTGCCGTACTCATCGCGCTCCTGCCCGCTGCCGGTAGGAAGCGGTAATCATCGCGGTCGGGTGTTCCAGTCGCGCGCGTTGCTCGCGGAAGTGGCGTACTTCGCTGCGCGCCGCCGGCCCCACTAATCCGTCAGTTTCTCGCTGAAGCCGTCCTCCAACGCCTTTAGCGAGGAGTCCAACAGCTCGGGAAGGCTCGACCCACCGTCGCTGTTGAGCCAGTCCATAAGGACCGCCAGCCAGGCGCCGATCACCGCGCCGACCAGCGCCCTCGTGGCAGCATCGTTGTCCGGTCGCCCGAGCCGGCGCGCCAAAGCCGGGCTGAGGATGTCGATCGTCGCGAGCATGTTGTCGAGTGTGCGCGCCCGCAGCGCCGGCACCGACATGATCAACCGTGCCCGGTGGAGGATCCGGTCCAGTTCGCCCACCGGCATCTGCCCGAACGACTCTCGCAGTGCGTGCCGGAAGGCACGCAGCGGCGGCAGCCCGGCCGGAGTGTGCTCGAGCGCAGCGATCATCAGCGGGTCGTATTCATCCTCGATGACCACGTCCTCCTTGGTCTTGAAATACCGGAAGAAGGTGGCGGGTGAGATCTCAGCCGCGGCGGCGATCTGCTCGACCGTTGTCGCGTCGTAACCCTGAGACTCGAACAGCCGAACGGCGTGCTCCTGGATCGCTGCGCGCGTGCGGAGCTTCTTGCGTTCCCTCAGGCCTGGGCTGGTCATCGGCTCCGATTCTGTCAGGCGACCGTTGAAAGGAGGGGTCCCCTCTTCACGGTTTCTGTATAACAAGGGGCCCCTCCTAACTCGGCCGCGCAATCTCCAAGCGGACGGGCTCGACCTCCGCGCGGCTGGAAGGCTCGGGTGTGGGCCGCCGAAGCCCCGCGTGGACGCCGAGAGCTCCGGTCGCCGCGACGAAGGCGCACGCGAGCAGCACCATTGCCATGGCGGACGTGAAGGCCAACCTCGCGTCGGTGGCGAGTGCGGCGTCGCCGAGTCGCGTCGCCACGGCCATCGCACCCGCGACCGAGTCGCCGCTCGCCTCGGCGGCCTCGGGCCGCAGCGCTGCCGCCCGGTCGAGCTGTCCGGTGTAGACGGCCGAGGCGAGGCTACCTAGCAGGGCCACCCCGAGCGCCGCGCCGACCTGGCGCAGCGCCATGGTCAGCGCCGCGCCCGAACCGCTTCGCTCCGGCGGAAGCTCGCCGAGGACCGCGTCCATCGCCGGCGCCATGGTGAGCCCGATGCCGAGGCCGGTGACGGTCAGCCAGCCGGCGATGTACCCGTATCCGGTGGTGGCGCCCGTCAGCGCGCCGGCGCCGAGCGCTGCGGCAATCAGCCAGAGCCCGGCGGCGATGGGTCCGCGTGAACCGAAGCGGGCGACGAGTCGCTCGCTGGCCCGCGCGCCCACGATCAGCCCGGCCATAAGCGGCAGCAGCCGCACGCCCGTGCCGAGCGCGTCGACGCTCCGTACGGCTTGAAGGTACTGCGGCAGGACGAAGAACAGGCCGAACATGCCGAACGATGCGACGGTGCCGGCAACCGAACCCCAGAGGAAGCGAGAGCGTCCGAACAGGCGCAGGTCAATCATCGGATCGGTCGCTCGGCGCTCCCACGCGATGAAGGCGACTAGCAGGACTAGTCCACTGAGGGTGGTGGCGATGACAGATGGCGAGGTCCAGCCACGCTCCGGTGCGGCGATCACCCCATACACGAACGCGACCAGACCGGCGGTGGAGAGCAACCCGCCGATGACGTCGACGCGACGCGGCGTTGGATCCTTCGACTCGGGTACGAGCGCAGCAACCGCCACGACGGCGAGCAGGACCACCGGAACGTTCACCAGAAAGACCGAGCCCCACCAGAAGTGGTTCAAAAGGTAGCCGCCGATGATTGGGCCGAGCGGGACGCCGGCGCCAAGGCCGATGGCGAGGAACGCGATGGCCTTGGCGCGCTCGTTCGGTGGGAAGAGCGTAGGGATGACCGCGGCGGTCACCGGGGTCAGGATCGCCGCACCCACGCCCATGAGTGCGCGGGCCGCGATCACAGTACCGGCGTCGACGGCGAGGGCCGCGAGCACGGAGGCGGCGCCGAACAGCCCGAGCCCCGCGAGCAAGAAGGCCTTGCGGCCGAACCGATCGCCGAGCGCCCCGGCTGGGAGGAGAAGTCCGGCGAGCACCAGGACGTAGGCGTCGACCATCCACTGGAGCTGGGCGGTGTCGGCGTCGAGGGCGACGGCGAGGTTGGGCAGCGCGACGTTGAGGATCGTCGCGTCGAATCCAAACGTGAGCAGGCTAAGGACGAGGGCACCGAGGGCCCACCAGCGGCGGTTCGAGGTCATCTCTTCACTCCAATGAGAGTAGCTCTGAATTGAGAGTAACCCTCATAAGGGAGTGACTGTCAAGTTGCTCCGCACTCGGTGAACGCTTGCGCGCTCAGGCGTCGGACAGTTCCGCGGCCGCTCGCTGGCCGGCTTCAGCGGCGCGCTGCAGAAAATCGGCGATCGCCTTCAGCTCCTCCTCGTTGTATCGGGCGCAGATCTCATCCAGTGAGGCGTTCATCCCCGCGTAGAGGCCGAGGACCTCCGCGCCGCGGTCGCGCAGCGCCCGTACCACGACGCCGCGGCGATCGGACGGGTCGCGCTCGCGGGCGGCGAAACCGGCTCTCTCTAGCCGGTCGAGAATGCCCGTCAGGGTGGCCGGATGCAGCCCGGAGCGCCGGGCGAGAGCGCTCGGGCTGAGTGGGCCGTGTCGGGCGACGAGGTCGAGGCAGTCGAGATCGACGTCCCTGACCTCGAGCTGCTCGCTGATCTGGTGGTTGAGCACCGACAGTTGGTTTCGCGTCTCGCGCAGCGAGTCGCGGATCGCGGCGGTGAGTCGCCGGCGGACATGCGCGTCGCTACGTTGGCCTTGCGATCCTACGGAATCCATATGATATGCTTTCGGTATCGTATGGGCTACGGAAGACAATCTAGCACCACGGAGGCGAGCGATGAAGATCACGGTCTTTGGGGCGACCGGCCGGATCGGCGAGCATGTCGTGCGACAAGCGCTTTCATCTGGTTACAAGGTCACCGCGGTGGTTCGCGATCCTGCCCGGCTAGCGGTGAGGCACCCGGCACTTGAGGTGGTGACCGTCCCGTCGCTGACCGATCCGGAGCCATTGGTTCCCGTACTCGACGGCAGCGACGCCGCGATCTCGGCGATCGGCCCGCGCCGCCGCAGCGACGTTCGCGTCGCTTCCACCGTGACCCGCGCCATCCTGGCCGCGATGGACGCGTCGGGGGTGTCGCGCTTCGTCGCGGTGAGCGCTGTCCCGGTGGGTCCGGTACCGGAAGGGGAGAGCTGGCTGAACCGGCGGATCCTCCTTCCGCTGATCGGTGCCTTGCTTCGTGACATGTACGCCGACCTGGCGGTCATGGAGGACGAGATCCGTAGCAGCCGTACACAGTGGACCATTGTGCGACCGCCGCGCCTGGTTAACCGGCCGTCGAGTGGTCGCTATCGAACCACCGTCGGCGGGAATGTGCCTCGTGCCAGCACAATCGGGCGCGCGGACGTCGCCCATGCGTTGCTCGCGGCGCTCAACAACCCGGCGACCGTTGGCCAGCCGGTCGGCGTCGCCGACTAATCGATCTTCGACGAGCGGTACGGTGTGGCCGACGTCGACGGTCTGACATTGTGTGGGAATGACATCGCATGTCGCGGAGCCGGTCTGGCGCGGTGTGGGCGTCGCGCTCCTGACGCTCTTCGCGGACGGCGGCGACGATCCGCCTCGCGTGGACGTGGCCGCCACCGCCGCTCACGCTGCCCGGCTGGCCGCACTCGGCGTTCGCGGTGTGCTGGTGGCGGGAACGACGGGGGAGGCCGATGCGCTGGATGACGACGAGCGCGTCGAACTGATCTCTGCGGTGAAGCAGGCGTGTCCGGGCGTGCCTGTGATGGTGGGGGCATCGGGATCATGGATTGGCGAAGCGGTGACCCGAACCGCCGCGGCCGGCAAGGCCGGAGCGGACGCTGTGCTCGTCGCCCCGCCGCGCCGTTGTTCCGATCCGGTGGAATGGTTCGCCGCTATCGCGCAGGCGGCCGGCCCTATGCCGGTCGTGGCCTACCATTTTCCAGGCGTGGCCAGGGGAGAGGTTCCAGTGGATGTCCTCGCCCGACTCCCCGTGGCCGGGATAAAGGATTCCAGCGGCGATCCCGAGCGACTGCTGGCGGAGTTGGAAAACTGGAACGGCGTTGTGTTCGTAGGTTCGACCGTCCTCGTTGGATCAGCTGGCGCACTCGGCGCCGCCGGTGCGATTCTCGCCGTCGCCAACGCCGCTCCGGAAGACTGCATCGCCGCCTGGGACGGCGACTGGTCAGCCCAACGCCGCCTCCTCCCCGCCCACCAATCCGCCCGCACCCGCTTTCCGCTCGGCCTCAAGCAGCTCGTCGCCGACCGGTTCGGCACCTCCACCCTGAGCCGCATAACCTGAGCCGTCGCGTGCGCCGCCCCCATCCAAGATTGCGACGATCATGATGTGGGTGTCGCTCAATCGCGCCGATCATGACCCGCAGGACATGATCGGCGCTCGGGGTGGTGGCGGGTAGTGTCGTACTACGTGAACCCGCCACAGGTGAGTGTCGCGACGCCGGACGCGCGTGCTCGAGTGGTCGATACGGTCGTCGCGGCGTTCGTGGCCGACCCGGCCTTCCGGTTCTTCTTCCAGGACGACGCCGCGTTCGGCGACCAGGCATCGGCGTTCGCCGGCTATCTCTTCGACCGGCGCGTCGCCCGTGGCGCAGTGTGGATCATCGACGGCGGGGCATCGGTGGCGATGTGGGATCCACCGTCCACACCCGACGGCGACCTATCGAGCGGCCAGCCGACCCTGAAGCTGCCACCGGACGCACTTGCGAGACTCGACGCCTATGAGGCAGCCGTCCACAATGTACTTCCGACGAGGCCGCACTGGTACCTCGGCGTGCTCGCCACACACCCCACATTCGCGGGACGGCGGTGGGGGAGGGCGGTGATGGCGGCGGGCCTCCAGCGCGCGGCGGAGGACGCCGTACCCGCCGTTCTGGAGACAACCAATCCACACAACGTCGAGGTCTATCGGCGGGCCGGGTGGAAGGTCACCGACGAGATGACGTTTCAGACCATCGGCATCTGGATCATGTCGTACGGATAAAGGAGAGACGATGACAGAGACGGTGGCGCGTGGCAGGGTCCGGATCGAACCGTGCGCGAAGCGGGTGAGGGTGTATCTAGGAGGCGAACTCGTCGCGGACACGAGGCAGCCGCTTCTGGTCTGGGAGAAGCCTTACTACCCGACGTACTACATCCCGGCGGGCGACGTCCGGGCGAGCCTCACTCCCACCGGATCCTCTGAACGCTCGCCGAGTCGGGGAACTGGCGAAGTCCTCGACGTCACCGTCAAGGGGCATACCGCGGCCGGCGCGGCCCTCCAGTATCGCGACTCGCCGATCGAGCAGCTGCGCGACGCCGTACGTCTCGACTGGGGCGCGATGGATGAATGGCTCGAGGAGGACGAGCCCGTCTATACCCATCCACGCGACCCGTACAGCCGCGTCGACATTCTGGCCAGCAGCCGCCACGTCCGGGTGGAGATCGATGGCGAGGTGATCGCCGAGTCCTGGCGCCCGCACATCCTGTTCGAGACCGGCCTTCCACCGCGCTACTACCTGCCACTGACTGATTTGCGCATGGACCTGTTGCGCCCGTCCGACCGGAAGACGCATTGCCCGTACAAGGGCACCGCCGGTTACTGGTCCGTTGAGGTCAACGGTCGTGTCTACGACGACCTCCTCTGGATCTACCGCAGCCCGCTGCCGGAGAGCCACAAGATCGGCGGTCTCGTTGGCTTCTACAACGAGCGCGTGGATCTGTTCGTCGACGGCGAGCTGCAGGAGCGTCCGCGAACCCCGTTCAGTGGGCCTGGGTCATAGCTGTCCACAATGTAGACACCTTCTTCGGTCGCGCTGCGTCGAGCTCCCATAATGTCGGAGGCTGTCGATACCTTATCGGGCATGCCCTCCAACACACACAAAGCACTCATCGAAATATTCCGACACCGACCGCGGCTCGCCGCCGAACTACTGGCCGGTCCGCTCACTTAACCCTGCCGGCCTTCGGGAAGGTCCGATTAGAACCAAGCGACCTCACCGACCCGACACCCACCGAATACCGCGCCGGTCTCGTTGCGGTGCTGATGGGCGATAGCAGCGACACAGCAGTGCTCGCAATCGTGCTCGAGGCTCAGTTGGGCCGGGATCAGCGCAAGCGGTGGACGTGGCCGGTCTACCTGACTACGCTGCGTGCGAGGCTGCGGTGCCCGACCATCTTGCTCGTGATTTGCGTGGACGACGCGACGGCAGCCTGGTGTGCACACAGGATCCCGCTCGGGGTTCTCAGGCCCGCTGCCGCGTTGATCCCGCTGCGTAGCAATCGACTGGCGCGGGGATCCCGAAGTCCCGTGCCTACCCGCAAGATCGCTGTGATCATGATGCGGGCGTCGTGAAATGGCGTCGATCATGATCCGCAGGACATGATCGCGCGAAGGGTGGACGTGGTCGGTCGGCCAGCACGCGGAGCGGTTCCTCCGGTTCGCCGTCTCCCTCCCGGTGGCAGCCCTTCTGATCTGCGTGTGGGTCCTTCACGTACGTCCACAAAGGCCGGTGGTGGTCGCGTCGGCGACCTACGCGGTCACCGCGGCCATTGCGCTGGCTTCGGTGGCCACGCCATGGGCGCTGCCTCTCACCGCGGGACTGGTGCGTCTCTCGGTCATGGTTGGCGCGGGGGAGTGACTTGCCTAGCCGCCCTGGCTACGGGCGCCGATCGCGAGGGCAACGGCGACGAAGAGGAGGAAGGTCAACAGGAACGCTTCGCGGGTACGTCCCCAGGCCCCCTTGCGGGCCACCGGCACCGCCTTCTTGGCCACGCCGACATCGGCCCAGCTTCGGCGGACGTTCGCGACGAGCATTCCGGCGGGTACGCCGCAGACCAGCCCGACAAGCAGGCCGCCGATCATGGCGGCCGCCATGGGTTCCATGTACTCAGTGTGCCCAATCGTCTACTTTCTGTCCACGTCTATACGGCTGATTCTTGGACATCCACGATGTAATCCCAACATGAATTCCCCCCCTTCCTGAGCGCCGATCATGACCTGCAGGTCATGATCGGCGCCATTCCGCGACCGTCAAATCATGATCACGGCGATCATGGCGGGCGTTGGTGTGGGCGGAACACTCAGTGGCCCTGGACCTGCGTTCGAAAGGCCTCGAGCCGGCGGGCGAGCTCCTCTGGTTGACTCAGCGCCACGAGATGGCCACCTGGCATCTCTTCGACCGTGAGTCCAAGCCGTTCCCGCACGACCCGTCGCTGAAAATCGACGGGGAAGAAGCGGTCGTCGCGGCCCTGCAGAAATCGCGTCGGGACATCTGGCCAGGACTTGAGCGGCCACGGCTTGATGAGCGGGGTTCCGGACTGTTCGGGCTCTCCGATCGCCATCGCCTCCGCGGTCACGTCGGGGGGTACGTCGTGGAAGAAGTCGTAAAGAAACTCGTCCTCGCCGGCCGGCGCCTGGCCATGGCTCACGGCATGCGCGGCGCGGGCCTCGGCGTGGCCGGTGTTGGTCCACCAGTCGCCCGGTGATTCACCGGCTGCCGGAGCCATCGCGTTGAGCAGGACCACGAGGTCGACCGGCACCCGCTCGCAGACCAGGGGCGCGGTGAACCCGGCGAACGACTGTGCCACGAGCACGATCTCCGTGCGCTCGCCGATCGCGTCGACCACAGTGTCCGCGTACTCGGTTAGCCCGGCGTTGTCATCATCGGCCGGAAGGTCCACAGCGACGGCGTCGTGGCCCGCCGCGCGCAGCAGGGGTGCGAGTCGGTGCCAGTACCACGCGCTGCCGCCGGCTCCCGGGATGAGTACATACGTGGCCATCGTCCTCTAGCCTCCCACGCTGCCAAGGGCATTGAGAGCGCCTCGCACTTGAGAGTTGGCAACCGCACTCATGATCGCGGTGATCATGAACTCAGCGTCGCCCAAGAGCGTCGATCATGACCTGCAAATCATGATCGCGGTTAAGGGGCGGCTAAGGGGTGGGCCGGTCCAGGATGTCGGTGAGGAGGTTGCGAACCCGGCGTTCGATCTCATCCCGGACCGGGCGAACGTCGTCGAGCGTCTTGCCCGCGGGATCGTCCAACTCCCAGTCAAGGTAACGCTTGCCCGGGAAGACGGGGCAGGCGTCGCCGCAGCCCATGGAGGCGACGACGTCGGCGGCGCGGACGATTTCGTCGGTCCACGGCTTCGGGTACTCGCCGGAGATGTCGATCCCTCGCTCCGCCATGGCGGCGATGGCGACCGGATTGACCTCCGTTCCGGGTTCGGATCCGCCAGACCATGCGATGGCACGGTCGCCGGCCAGATGCGTGAAAAAGCCGAGGGCCATCTGGCTCCGGCCGGCGTTCTGTACACACAGAAAGAGCACAACGGGCGGGCCGCCGTGGGCGTGTTCCTCGACAATGGACAGTGCATTTAGGCGCTGCCGGGCGAAGCGCTCGGCGATCAGTGGCAGGAAGTTGACGACGGTGCTCCGGTCGGCGAACTGGTCGTAGCTGGTGTTGAGGAACCGGTCGATGGTCTCAACGCCGAAGGTGCCGGCGAACTCCTCACGAAGTCGCTGTGCGGCCGTGTGCAGGGCGAGCTGCTGATCGATCGATAAATCGTCGCGGCCGTACGAGGTCGTTTCGGTCATCACGCACTCCCTCGGGTTAGGACTGGTGCGAGGCGATCGATGCGGTGGGAGATCTCGTCGAACGCGGACTCGAAGGCGGCGTCAGTGTCGATCGCGGCCGGATCGGGCACGGACCAGTGCAGCCGACTCGGGTCTGGTGGAAGTAGCTCATGTGCGTTGTCACACACTGCCACCACCAGGTCGCCGTGCCGGATCACGTCGGCGACCTGCGCCGTGGTGGTGTTGGCGAGCGAAAGGCCGTGCCGGTGACCGACCCTCACCGCTCGTGGATGGACTCGTCCTGCCGGTGCGGTGCCCGCGGAGGCGGCCGGGACTCGGCTGCGATGTGTCCAGAGTGCTGCGGCGAGTTGTGAGCGGGCCGAGTTGCGGCTGCAGACGAAGACCACACGAGGCACCGCCCGCAGCAGCGGTACGGTCAGGGCGGCCAAGGTGTCGGGAACGAGGCTGAGATAACTGCGGCGGCGGTCGCCCTCGGAGCGGCCACGCAGGATCATGCCCGCGTCCTGCAGCACCTTGAGATGGTGGGCGATCAGGTTGGTGGGCATATCCAACTCGTGCGCCAGCTCGCCCGGGCCGGCGTCGCCCAACATCAGGGCGTCGACGATGGCGAGGCGCGCGGGGTCCCCCAGCGCGGCATGCACCCGGGCCCGGGCCTCTCGAGAAAGCGGCTCAGCAGACATTGACTCAATAATCGCTGAGCTAACTGGCTCTGTCAACCGTCAGTCGGCCAGCCGACGTCGTCGAGGAACGTCTCGATCGCGACGACCACCCGGCCGAGGACGTCGACGGAGGCGCGCACCGGACCGGGCACATACATGCCGTGATCGGCGTCGTCGACCGACAAGACATGCGGCGTCAACCGACGCGCGACGGCCTCATCCCAGCCTCGATCGGCGCCGCCGCCGACGAGGAGGAACGGCGCGGTCGCGCCCTCCAACGCATCGACCACCCACGGCATAAAACGCAGCACGGGGGCGAGCCACACAGCCGGTAGGGATCGTTGTGCGGCAAGGAGCGCGGCGTTGGCGCCTAGGGATCTGCCAATCAACAACGGTGTGTCATCCAACCGATCGAGGAGGGGTGCCACGTCGGCGCAGACCCAGTCCTCGACCTCCCGCTGTGTGTGGTCGGGCGGCTCGTCGGACCACCAGTGACGGTGGAGCCTCGCACCACGGCGCTCGGCCACCTCGCCGGCGTACATCAGCGACCCCGCCGCCGGGCCGTACAGCAGGCCAGGGATGACAACGGCATCAGCCACGGCGACGGTCCCGGCGAGGGGAGTTCATCAGTCCGTGAAGCAGAGCGCTCGGAAACGGTCAACCAGATCGGGCGTCTCCGGCGTGGCGGTGAGATCCAATCGTTGGTACAGCCAGAGCAGGAGCTCCGAGGAGGTGCCGTCGATCACGGGGGTCGTAGGCCCAAGACCCCGTTCATACCTAACAGTTCCGGGCGTAACGTCGTCGCGGATCGTCCATGCGGCGCTCGAATCAGTGCTGCGAAGCGCCAGTTCGCCGGCGAGTGGCAGGCGCGCGGGTTCGGCTGGATCGGCCAGCGACGAGACCGAGAACGTCAGGAACTCCTCGATGGCGTCGTCCGCGATCGGGGCCGCGATTGTGAGGTCGCCGCGGGCGGCGTGGACGGCGTCCCAGTGGTGCACGGCCGCCTCTTGCACCTGGTGTCGGGTCACGAAGGCGACGTTCCGCTGCGTCGGCGCCCAGGTATAGACCGGATCGGCGCCGTCGGCGGCGCTGAGCACCCTGACGAGTCGATCAGCGCTCTCCCGGCACGCGTCAATCAGTTGTTCGCGTTTGACCCGAGCTGGGCGTCGAGTCTCCTCCGGCGGAGCGCTCAGCCGTTCCTCCACGATCGTGCCCCAGAACCAGTGCGTGGTCGTCAGATGGTGGACGAGATCGGCGACGTTCCAACCGGGACAGTGCTGCACGGCGGCATCCAGATTCCCCTCGGCAGCATCGGCCAACCCGCTGCTGTGTTTCGTGATCGCTGCGATGTAGTTCTGCGAGGCGTTATCCATAGACACACACTGGACCGTACTCAATCGGGCAGCGTCAGGTCCAACTCGAGCCAGCGGGCCAGGTCCTTGATCTCGCGATTCACCGCGGCGGTCATGGCCTTGGTGAAGGTGGCCGATGCCCGCCGTCAGGCGCTCCCGCCGTCGCCCTTGATCTGTCGCCGCACGTCGCGCTCGGCCTCCTTGCGCGCCTGCTTGGCTGCCCACCGTTGCGGCTCGCCGTGCATGAGCCCGGTGATCGTCTGAACGAGCAGTACCGCCCCCCAGGGCCCGGCGACCCAGCCCGGCCAGAAGTAGATCCAGTCGTCCGCGAGGAGCGAGATCACACCCCAGATCGCGACGCACACGGCCACCGCACCCGCCCAGTTGTCCCACATCTCGACCAACCAGCGGCGGGTGGCGCCGGCGTACCGACCGTTCTGCCAGGGGTGCCAGCGGGAGACAGTGGGCGCGCTCGGGGTCGCGGGGACGACTTGCGACTGCGATGCGGGTGTCGTGCCGGGCAGATCGGCGAGCAGCCTGTCCAGGTCGGCGTACGTCTTGGCGGCGAAGGCATCGCGGAGCCGCTCGTCGTACTCGTGCAGGTTCAGCCGGCCTTCTTCAAGCGCGATGCGGAGACGTTCCGCGACCCGCTCGCGATCGGCGTCGCCGGCCCGAATCTCACTCGGATCCATTCGCCAAGCATTCCAGAGCCGGTCAACACGAACGAGATTGAGCCCAGTGTCCAGAATGGACCACGATCGCGGGCGGACCGAAGGTTCGAAGGCGATGCTGCCGAATCTCCACGAAACACTCTAAATCATACTAGAGTGCGCAGCAGTGGCATCAAAACCGATCCATGTAACGGAGAATCACCAATGTCCAGCAGTCTCAGCAGAGTCCGCCTGCTCGCCCTCCTTGTCATCATCGCCGGTGCAATCTTGGTCGCTGGCGGCGTGGTCACGTGGTTCGCGGTGCAGACGCAGTTGGCGGACGAGAAGATCAAGGTGTCGAGCGACGCCGCCGCATTCGCCGGCGAACCGGTTGACGGTCCCTTCACCGCATACGTCGAGGCGAACACGATCGAAAAGCACGCCCTCGATGCGACGGGCGGCAAGACCTATGCCGAGCTCGACCGCGAGGATCCAGTGCGGCAAACGGCCATGACCGCATCGTTCCTGCGAGCCTCGCTATATACGTCGGTCGTCGCCTTCGGGGTAGCGGTGATGGCCGGCGGGCTGGGAATTGTCGTGATTCTGATTGGACTCGCGCTGCGGTCGCTGGCCGGTGCGCTCGCCATGCCGCCGGCGAGCTAGTCGTCCCCGCGCCATGTCGTCGCCTTGACGGTCGCATCCGGAGCGCCATACCGTTCGCGGAGGTGCCAAACGAGGCGCCAAACGAGGCGGGAGACCAATGCCGGGATTCGCTCTGACCGAGGACCAGCAGGCGTTTGTACGGCATGCGCAGGGCATCGCGACAGAGATCCTGGCGCCGTTGGCTGCGAAGAGCACACCCGGTCGGGTCGATCGTGCGTTGCTGGCGGCGATGGGGGAGCAGGGCCTGCTTTCGCGGGTGTTCGGTACGGAGCGCGCCACCAGCGCGATGGACATTTGCCTCGCCCGGGAAAGCCTCGCGACGGTGAGCACGGAGGCGGAGACCGCGCTCGCGCTTCAAGGGCTCGGCAGCTATCCGTTCCTCAAGTTTGGTCGCGATGACGTCGTGCAACGGTGGCGCCCGGCGGTGCTGGCCGGAACCGCCGCGGCCGCCTTCGCACTCTCCGACTCTGGAGCCGGATCCGACGCCGCGGCACTGTCCCTCAAGGCAGAAACCGATGGCGACGGCTGGCGCCTGGTGGGCGAGAAGATGTGGATTTCCAACGCACCCGAGGCCGATGTCTACTCCGTCTTCGCCCGTACCACCCCGGACACGCGGGTCCGCGGCATAACCGCCTTCGTCGTCGCCGGCGACGCGGATGGCCTCGGCGGTGAGCACCTCGACATGCTCTCACCACACCCCATCGGGCGCCTGATGTTCGACGGCGTGCGCGTCACGCCCGCGGACGTGCTGGGTGAGGTCGACGGTGGCTTCGCGGTTGCCATGCGTACCCTCGATGTCTTCCGCCCGAGCGTCGGGGCGTTCGCGGTTGGGATGGCGCAGGCCGCACTGGACGCGACGATCGCCCATACGACGCAGCGGCGGGCGTTCGGCGTCGCCCTGAGCGACCAACAGGCGGTCTCGCACGCGCTGGCCGATATGGCCACGCGGATCGAGGCGAGCCGGTTGCTGGTCTACGCCGCCGCCTCGGCGATCGACGCCGGCGCCGACCCGGCCGAAGTCACGCGGCGCTCCGCGATGGCCAAGCTCTTCGCCACCGAGAGCGCGCAGTACGTCATAGACACAGCCGTTCAGTTGCATGGCGCTCGGGCCCTGCAACGCGGCCATCTCCTCGAGCACCTCTATCGTGAGGTGCGCGCTCCGCGAATCTACGAGGGCGCATCGGAGGTGCAGCGTACGATAATCGGTCGGTCGCTGACCAAGTGAGGAGTGCCACATGGTGAGTCGGCCCAGCGTGAGCCGGTACAGAGCGTCCGCCGGGCTGACGCAGCAGTGGGACCACTTCGACTTCGCCGTGCTCGACGGAGTGGCGACGGTGACCTTCAACCGTCCGGCGAAGCTCAACCCGCTGACCTTTTCGAGCTATGCCGATCTGCGTGACCTGTTGCACGAGCTGCCGCACCGAGGCGACACGAAGGTGCTCGTGATCCGTGGCGCGGGCAAGGGCTTCTGCGCCGGCGGCGACGTGAACGAGATAATCGGCGAGCTGCTGACAATGAAGCCAGACGAATTGATGGGCTTCACGAAGATGACGGGCGACGTTATCAAGGCGATGCGGGAAGTGCCCATCCCCATCATCGCCGGCATTCAGGGGATGGCGGCCGGGGCGGGGTCGGTCATCGCGCTGGCGTCCGACTTCCGCGTGGTGAGCACGTCCGGCCGATTCGCGTTCCTGTTCACGAAGGTCGGACTGTCCGGGGGAGACATGGGCGCGGCGTACCTGTTGCCGCGAATCGTCGGCGTGGGCCGCGCCACTCAGCTACTGATGCTCGGCGACACGATCGACGCCGCGACCGCCGACGCGTACGGCTTGGTCAGCGAACTCGTCTCCGACGATGAACTCGACGAGGCGGTGCAGCGGTTGGCCCGACGGTTGGCGGACGGTCCGTCGCTCGCGTTCGCCCAGACAAAGGCGCTGTTGACCCGCGAACTCGACATGTCGCTGTCCAGTTCGCTGGAGCTCGACGCGATGACGCAGGCCCTCCTGATGACGAGCGACGACCACGCCGAGTTCCACAAGGCGTTCACCGAACGCCGCCCACCACAGTGGACTGGGCGATGACCTTCGATCGAATTAACCCCGCGGAGCTGGGCCGGCCGGCCGGGTTCTCGCACGTGGTTCGCGCGTCCGGTACGACGACAATCTATCTAGCCGGGCAGACGGCGCTCGACGCTACTGGGAGAGTGGTCGGCGACGGCATCGTCGCGCAGTTCGAGCGGGCACTGGCCAACCTTCTCGTGGCGCTGCGAGCGGCCGGCGGTGAGTCGCACCATCTCGCGAGCATGACGGTGTACATCGTGGACATGGACGACTACAAGGCGCACGCCAGGGAAATTGGTACGGTATGGCGCAGTCTCGTCGGCCGCGAGTACCCGGCGATGGCGGCGATCGGGGTTGCCCGCCTCTGGGATGCCGAGGCCCTGGTTGAGGTTCAGGGAGTGGCCGAACTACCCGGTCCGGTCTGATGCCCCCGAACGCAGGGGATGGCGAGCGGTGCAGCACGTGATGCCTGCTGAGGCAGTGGTCATGCTGCTCGGCGTCCTGAACGGCCAGGGTGTCGACGCGTGCGTTGGTGGCGGCTGGTGTGTCGACGCACTGGTGGAGCGGCAGACGAGGGAACACTCCGACCTCGACTTGTGGTTGCCGGCCGCGGACCTTGAGCCGCTGTTCGTCGGTTTCGCCGAGCGCGGTCTCGATCGGATCTTCCCGTGGCCGGGCGACCGGCCGTGGAACTTCGTTCTGCACGATGGCGCGCGGCTACGGGTCGACCTCCACCTGTATGAGCCGCTGCCCGAGGGGAAATTGCACTACGGCTCGGCCATCGGCGGCGTGGTCTTTCCGGCCGAGGCTCTGACCGGTCGGGGAGTCATCGCCGGCACGACTGTGCGCTGCGAAGCTCCCGCGTGGGCAGTGCGATGGCACACCGGATATCCCCCACGCGCGGTCGATCGTCACGACGTGCGACTCCTCTGCGAGAGATTCGGTGTGGACCTTCCCGAGACGCTCCGCTGACCTGTGGTCGCCGGCGGGTCAGACGTCGACCGTCAAGCGGACCGTCATCATGGCACCCACCTCAAGCCCTTCGGCCTTCCGTACCCATGCCTTCACCGGCACGATGTACCGCCCGTCTTTCGGATACAGCGACGTCTTCCACTCGGTTCCTCCGATCCGCGCCGTGACCGGAATCATTCCCCAGCCGTAGGTCACCATCGAGGAGGCCGTTTCCAGCTCACCGCACTCGTCTTCCGGAACGGTGGTGAAGTGCCACGGTGCCGGGCCCTTCCAGAGCCACATCTCGCCGCTGAACTCCAGGTTCATTCGATCAGGATAGGGGCCGACCAGTTTCGGTCGCCGCGCTCACGCGGCGAGTTCGCCCCGGCCGTGTACATTGACGCGTCGCGCCGGATACGCTGCCGGAATGTCCCTCACCGAAGAGTTCGAGCAGGCGCAGTCTGACGTCAAGAATCTCGCCCGGCGTCCCGACAACGACGTGCTACTGAAGCTGTACGCCTTGTACAAACAGGGCGCCCAGGGGGATGCGGGCGACAATCGACCGGGGGCGTTCGATCTCGTCGGCCGCGCCAAGTACGACGCGTGGAAGGCGCTGGCTGGTACTGCCTCAGGCGACGCCCAACGGGAGTACGTCGCCCTGGTTCGTGACCTGCAAGCCGGCTCGGCTTGAGGCGTCCGAGTTTCTTGATCAGGTCGGCCCGCGCCGCCAGTTGATTTCGTCGCCGTCGTCGAATCGGGTTGCCCGATCCGTCTCCTTCGGCCACGGTGGGTCCATGACTCATCAGCATGTGGTTGGCTACGACGGTCAGTGGGCGAAACCCGAGGACGACCCTCGAGTGATGGCCAGCCCCGTTGGTGAGCTAGCGACCATCCGCGAATACCTTTCCAACTACCGGCTCACCCTCGGGATGAAGTGCGAGGATCTCTCGGCGGAGCAGCTCGCCACCCGGTCCGTGCCGCCGTCCACCCTGAGCCTGCTCGGCATGGTCCGGCACATGGCTCGGGTGGAGCACAACTGGTTTCAGCGTTCGCTGCAAGGCCATCACGACCTGTCCCGGCTGTTCTGGTCGCCGGACGATCACGACCTCGACTTCAACGATGCGGTCGCCGACATGGCCGTGGTAGAGGAGGCGTTCGCCGCCTGGAAGGCGCAGATCGCGGCCTCCGACGAGTGGCTTGATGGACTGACCGACCTCGGCGCTGTGGTCCTCACACCCCAGGGCGAGGAGGCGAGCGTACGCGACATCCTGATTCACATGATCGAGGAGTATGCCCGGCATTGTGGGCATGCCGATCTGCTGCGCGAGTGCATCGACGGCCGTACGGGTCAGTAGCCAGGCCGCGCCGGATCCCGTTGCGCAAGCAAATACCAGCGTCGTCACAACTAGACCTCAAATAAGCGCGTGAGACCGTGAGACGGCGGTTTTGTCCCGTGATCATGGGTGGTGCGGGCGCTCGGGGCCGGTTCGGCATGATCAGGGTCGTGGGAAGAGCGTGATCCGAGTCGACGTCTGTCGTTTTGGACGGTTAGCGGGCGAGCATTTCGTGGTATGGGCATGCAGACTCGCCGCCGCAGGTGTGTGGCGGTGGATTCGGCTGCGCGGCGAGGGTGCGGGTTAACCGAAGCGGAGTCGTTCGATGGTGGTCCAGGCGCTGAAGAGCCGGTCGAGGCCGGGGGTGTAGCCGATGATGCGCACGGTGATGCCGCGGGCGCGGCGCAGGATCATGGCGGGGATGAGGATGACACTGTGGAAGAACCGTCGGAACTCCATGCGGATGTAGGCGCGGCGGTCGTCCTTGCGGTGCATCATCATGGCGAACCAGGACTTGAGGTTCCAGGCCAGGGCGGCGATGACCATATAGGCCCAGTTGCTGACCAGGTCGTAGAGCGGCACGCGCAGGGCGCCAATGCCTGACTTGAGGTCGCCAATGACGTTCTCCTGGTCGCAGCGCCGGTTGGCCAGGGCGACGATCTCTTCGGCGGTCAGGTCGGTGTAGGTGGTGATGTAGAA
>JAXIPB010000028.1:0-6851 GCA_045403155.1 Micromonosporaceae bacterium | reverse complement strand
GCTCACCAAGCTCGGGCTGGAGAGCCGCGTCCAGGCCGCCGTGCTGGCCTATGAGACGGGGCTGGTACGACCCGGCGAGTAGGCCGGCCGGGTCCTACGACTAAATGCGTACGACAGATGCCCATCGTTTCGCGGACGACGAGTGGATCGGGCGGCTCGTAGGTTAGCGGGCATGGACACCGTCATCACCGTCGACCATCTGCACAAGACGTACGGGAACCTCGTTGCCGTCGACGACGTCAGCTTCACGGTGCGACGCGGAGAGATCTTCGGGATTCTCGGACCCAACGGGGCGGGCAAGACCACCACCGTGGAGTGCCTGCAGGGGCTCCGCTCCCGTGACGGCGGACGGCTCGAGGTGCTCGGGCTCGACCCGTCCCGCGACGCCGACCAGTTGCGACGCCGTACCGGCTCCCAGCTGCAATCGTCGGCGCTGCCCGAGCGACTCCGAGTGGGCGAGGCGATCAAACTCTTCGCGCGCACGCGCGCCGTACCCATCGACGTTGAGTCCATTCTGGAGTCTTGGGGCCTCGCCGGGCTACGCCGCCGGCCGTTCGCGACTCTCTCCGGCGGGCAGCGGCAGCGTCTGTTCCTCGCGCTCGCCCTGCTCGGCGAGCCCGAGGTCGTCTTCCTGGACGAGCTCACCACCGGGCTCGACCCCACCGCGCGCCGCGCCACCTGGCGGCTGATCCGTCAGGTGCGTGACCGCGGCGCCACCGTCGTGCTCGTCACCCATTTCATGGAGGAGGCCGAGGCGCTCTGCGACCGGGTCGCCATCGTGGACGAGGGCCGGGTAGTCGCCCTCGACACTCCGGCGGCGCTCACCACCTATCGGGGCGCGCCGGTGGAGATGACCTTCACCGTGAACGGGCACGATCCGCGACACCTCTCCGACCTACCCGGCGTCGAGTCCGTCACGACCGAGGACGGTCGGGTCACCGTGCGTGGCACGGGTTCCGCCACCGTCACCGTGGCCGCCGCGCTCGCCGAGCACGGCTGCCTCCCGTCCGACTATCGAACCCACCACCCGACGCTCGAGGACGTGTTCCTGTCCTTGACCGGCCGCAGCATGACAGGAGACGCGCCATGACTTGGGAGATCATCTGGACCGAGGTCAAGCTACTCACCAGGGAACCGCTGGTGCTCGTCGTCAGCCTGCTGTTTCCCGTCCTGCTGATGGTGTTGTTGCTCGCGTCGTTCAGCGGAGACACCGATCCCGTCTTCGTCGGCATCCCAGGCACCGACTTCTACGTCACGTCGTACCTGGCGGCGGCGATCGCGGCGATGGGCTTGATGGGTACGCCCACGCACATGGCGTCGTACCGAGACAGCGGTGTGCTGCGCCGCTTCCGAGCCGCCGGCGTGCCCGCAACCTCGCTCATGCTGGCCCAGGGCGTGGTGATGGCGGTGCTCGCGGCCGTCGGAGCGGCGGTCATGCTGACGCTCGCGTACACCGGCTTCAACCTGGCGGCGCCGGAATCGGTCATCGGGGTGACGGCCGGATTCACCATCGGCATTCTGGCCTTTGCCGCGCTGGGCGCGCTTCTCGGCTCGGTCATGCCTACGGCCAGGGCGGCGCAGGGACTGGGCCTTCTGTTGTTCTTCGGCACCTTTTTCCTTGTCGGCGGGGGCCCGCCACCCGGGGTGCTGCCCGATTCGCTCAACACAGTCGCCGGGTGGACCCCCACCGGCCTTCTGATCGACGCGATCCGCTCCCCGTGGATCGGGCTTGGCTACGACGTTCCGGCGCTACTCTCGTTGGCCGCGATAGCGATCCTCGGCTCGGCCCTCGCTGTCCGCCGACTCTCCCGCACCTGACCGTGCGGCGCGGCTTAGGGCAGTCGCCGCAACGCGTCCTCGATGGCCCGGTGGAAGGTCGGATACGCGTAGATCATGTGGCGCAACCGCTCGATGGGCACCTCGCCGTGGACCGCGACAGCGAGCCCCGCGAGCACCTCGCCCCCCGCCGGGCCGGCCGATGTCGCGCCGACGAGCACGCCACGGTCGGCGTCGGCGACGAGTTTGATGAGCCCTTCGTTGCCTGCCTTGTGGATCCAGCCGCGAGCCGACGACGGCAGTTCGGTCACCCCGACCTGGACCCGGATCCCGGACTCCCGGGCCTGCGCCTCGGTGAGCCCTACGGCGCCGATCTCGGGATCGGTGAAGGTAACCCGGGGTAGCGCCCGGTAGTCCGCCGGCGGGCCGTCGCGGCCGAGAATGTCGCGGATGGCGATGCCGGCCTGGTACATCGCGACATGGGTGAAGGCACCCCGCCCAGTGATGTCGCCGACGGCCCATACGCCCGCTGTTGCTCGCATCCGGTCGTCGACCGTGATCTGGCGCGCGGTCGGGTCGAGGCCTACCGTGTCGATGCCGAGGCTCTCGAGCTTGGCCCGCCGGCCGGTGGCGACGAGGAGCCGTTCGGCCGTAAGCCGGCTGCCGTCACCGAGTGTGACGGTGAACTCGTCGCCGTCGTGTGCGACGCGTTCCGCCGTGGCGCCGGTGCGGACCGCGATGCAGTCCTTGCCGAGCGCGGCGGCAGCGAGGTTCGACGACTCGGGTTCCTCCATCGCGATGAGCCGCTCGAGTGCCTCGACGACGGTCACGGCAACCCCGAACCGGGCGTACGCCTGAGCCAGCTCGAGTCCGATCGCGCCGCCGCCCAGGACCAGCATCGACCCGGGCAGGGTTTTGGCCTCGATCGCCTCGCGGTTGGTCCAGTATGGAGTGTCGGAGAGACCGTCGATTTGCGGCACCGCGGGCGACGTACCGACTCCGATGACGACGCCGCGACGGGCCTGGAAGGTGTCGCCGTTGACCTCGACCCGGCCGGGAGCGATCAGCCGCCCGAAGCCACGTCGGAACTGGCCGCCCTTACCGGTGAAGCGATCCACCGCGACCTTGTCATTCCAATCGTCGGTTGCTTCCTCCCGGATCCGTTGCGCGACCGGCGACCAGTCGGGTGTGACCGTGGAAGCGCCGGCCATGCCGGGGATCCGCCGAGCCTCGGCAAGCAGGTTCGCAGCGCGGATCATCATCTTGCTCGGCACGCAGCCGTAGTACGGGCACTCGCCGCCAACAAGCCGGCTCTCGATCCCGACCACGGCCAAGCCTGCCTCGGCGAGCCGGCCGGCCACCTCCTCGCCACCCACGCCCAACCCGATGACGACGACGTCCACATCCGCGATCCCCATCCCCTCGTCACTCCTTTCGGCTACGCCTCGGAACCCAGCTCATGTGTAGTCTCCTCGGTGCCGCGCGAGTGCGCGGGGGCTGGAACGCGTCCACTTTCCTCCGACGGCAACACCGGGGATCATCCGTGCATGACCGAAGCGTCCGAGAGGTGATCGATGACCGACTTGGCCGACCTGACCGCCACCGAACTGATCGCCGCATATCGGGATGGCAGCATCTCCCCCGTTGAGGCGGCCCGGGCGGCGCTGGCCGCGATCGATACCGGCAACGACGACGTCAACGCGTTCGTACTGGTCGACCACGACGGTGCGGTGGAGGCCGCCGAGCGATCCGAGGCCCGTTGGCGCTCCGGCCGCGTTGCCGGACCGGGCGACGGCATACCGACCTCGGTCAAGGACCTGCTGTACACGCGCGGGTGGCCGACGCTCCGCGGCACCAACCTGATCGATGAGCGCGGACCATGGACCGAGGACGCTCCGGCCGCGGCGCGGTTAAGGGAAACCGGAGCCGTTGTGCTGGGCAAGACGACGACGCCGGAGTTCGGCTGGAAGGGCGTCACCGACTCGTTGCGTCATGGGGCCACGGGCAATCCGTGGAATGCCGCGCTGACCCCCGGCGGATCGAGCGGAGGCAGCGCGGCGGCGGTCGCGCTCGGCATGGGCGCGTGGTCGGTCGGCACGGACGGTGGCGGGTCGCTGCGTATCCCGGCCGCGTTCACCGGTACGGTCACGATCAAGCCGACGTACGGGCTGGTCCCGATTTGGCCCGCGAGCCCGTTCGGAACCCTCTCGCACGCCGGCCCGATCACGCGCAGCGTCGCCGACGCCGCGTTGATGCTCGACATTCTCACCGGCTTCGACCCAAGGGACTGGTCGGCATTGCCCGCTCCGACCACGTCATTCCTGGACGGGTTGGACGACGGCGTGCGTGATCTGCGGATCGCGTTTTCGCCGAATCTGGGCTATGTGCGCAACGACACTCAGGTCGAGGCCGCCGTGCGCGCCGCCGCCGCCGTGCTGGCCGATGCCGGCGCGCATGTCGAGCAGGCCGACCCCGGCTTTGGCGATCCCGTTGACGCCTTCCACGTGTTGTGGTTCTCCGGCGCGGCAAAGGTTCTCACGTCGTACGGAGCAGACGCCGCGCTGCGCGTCGATGCCGGCCTGCGTAGCGCTGCGGAACGGGCGTCCGGATTCAGCACCGCCGACTATCTGGACGCGACCGCGCTACGGGTGGATCTGGGTGTTCGGATGGGCCGCTTTCATCAGACCTACGATCTGCTGGTGACGCCGACCCTGCCCATCGCCGCCTTTCCGAAGGGCATGGATGTGCCGCCGGGATGGCATTCGGCCGACTGGACCAGTTGGACTCCCTACACATACCCGTTCAACATGACCCAACAGCCGGCCGCGAGCGTGCCGTGCGGGTTCACGTCCAGCGGCCTTCCGGTGGGCCTGCAGATCGTCGGACCGCGCCACGCCGACGCACTCGTGCTGAGGGCCGCCCGCGCCTACGAGTGGGCTACCGATTGGACGACCGCCCGGCCGCCCCGTCGTGGCATTCGTTAGTCGCCATCCAACGCGGCGAGAGCGTCCGCGAGGCCCTCAATGGACCCCGTCGTGATCGGGTCCACGATGAGCTGAAGGTGCGTCGCTCCGGCCCTGGCCATCGCGTCGAGGTGGCCAGCGATGTCGGCCGGCGAGCCCTGAGCCGGTCTGACGTCAGCGCTGTATCTGCTGCCCATGACCCTCCCGGTTCCACCGGGCAGACTGATCAGCACCGCCGCGGTGGCCGCGACCTCACCCGCAACTCGCCCCGCCCGTATGGCCGCCTCATCGACGCGGTCGCGGACCGCGACGAAACCATCGGCGGTGTTGCCGTACTGGCTCCACCAGACATTCCACGAGTCCACATAGGGCAGCCCGATCCGCAACATGCGCGGGCTCGTCGAGCCGAGCATCAGGGGCGGGCCGCCCGGACGTACCGGCGGGTCGAGCACGCAATCTTCGACCCGGTAGTAGGAGCCGTCGAAGTCGACTCGCTCGTTCCGCACGAGGCGGCGGATGATGGTGAACGCCTCCTCAAAGCGGGAGACACGGTGGTCGTACGGAAAACCGAACGCCCTGTACTCCCGCTCGTTCCACCCGGCTCCGAGGCCCAGGATGAGCCGTCCACCGGAGATAGCGTCGACGGTTGCCGCCTGCTTGGCGAGCATCGCCGGCTCATGGAAGCTCGTCGACGCGACGAGCGGTCCGAGCTCAACCCGCTCGGTGGCGACGGCGAGCGCGGCCAGCGAGGTCCAGACTTCCCACGGTCCCCGCGTGACTCCGTCTGGCAGGTCGTAGAGCAGGTGGTCGCCAAGCCATAGCGAGTCGAACCCGGCCGCCTCCGCGACGCCAGCCATCTCGAATAGCTCGGGCCACTCGACGCGACGTTCGACCTCGGGCAGTTGGATACCGACGCGACACGGACGAGGCATCCACGAACTGTAGACCGCGACTCCTACGAGCCGGTCGCGAACCAGATCATTGCCTGCCCGTGCGACCGGGTCCAGGCGAGCGGCGTCCCGTCCAACGCGAGCACGTTGGTCAGTTCCTCGCCCGGCGGCGTCGGCAACGCGTCGTACGGAAGGATGTCCAGGCCCTCATTCGCGATCCAGTAGCCGGGCAGCCGGCGTACCACCTCGCGGAACGCCGTCCGCCGCGGCGCCGGTACCTGGTACATCACGGAGGTGTGGAACACCACCAGCGTCGCGCCGGCCGGTGCCTGCGCGGCCAGCGCCGGCAGGTCGTCAACCAGGTCGCCGCGCACGAGCAATGGTGGCTCGGCGGCGACGACGGCGGCCGCGGCCCGCAGTCGCGCGCGGCGGTGCGCGTGCTCGGGCCAGATGAGGGCCTCGAGCCAGGCGACGTCCGCGGGGTTGGTCACGTCGAGCGGATTCAGGTCGAGACCAGCCCGCCACACCACCTCGGGTACGCCGGACGGCGGCTCGAATCCGGTCGCCGCGCATTCGAGGATCGGCTCGCCGGAGCCGACCGTGTGGTCGCCGTAGCGGTAGGCGTATCGGTCGGGATAGAGGCATAGCCCGGCTGACGCGCCGACCTCCAGCAGCGCGAGCGGTTGCGGCAGGGCGGCGAGTACGGGCAGCAGCACCGCACACCGCCCGGCCTCGTTCGTCTGTGTGGCCCGGGTGCGCATCTCCGCCGCGATGACCCGCCAGTTCGCCACCGTGTAATCGTGAAACGCGGCCGGTTCCTCGATCGGACCGCCGAGGAGCCGTACGACGCCGAACAGCAGGTTCGGCTGCCGCTTCGGCGGCGGAAGCGTGTGAAGCAGTGCAAGAAGCTCGTCGTCGCCGGAGATCGCGAACGACAGGCGCTCGTACGTGGGCGACACGCCGCGCGCCTGCCGTGCCGCGAAGTCGGCGTACGTCGCGGCGGTCGTCATGTCTGAATGATCGCGCCACATCGCGGCGCCCGCCCGTGGTGCGTGATCACCGGGGATTAGTGCACGCCCACGTCAATGCCGCTAAGTTAAACGTCCTGGTCTGCTACTGATTGAAACTTTTGTAGTTAATTATCACATTTCGATGACAATCGCGATTGCCGTGAATGTCGTCGATGATACGAACGAAGCTCCTAGTAAGACATGGGTGAACG
>JAXIPB010000002.1:0-24977 GCA_045403155.1 Micromonosporaceae bacterium | reverse complement strand
CAAGGACGGCCTCAGCAAGAAAGAGATCATCCGCTGCCTCAAGCGCTACGCCGTACGCGAAGTACACACCGCACTCCTAGCCGACTTCGCCGCCCTCAAGGGTTGACATCCATAGGAGCATCCTGGAGGTCATGATCGGCGGGATTGGGGGGCGGCGGGATTGGGGGGCGGCGGGGTTGGGGGGTCAGTGGGTGAGGAGCGACTCGAGCCACGCGGCGACGCCGTCGGCGTCGTTGCTCGCGGTGACCTCGTCGGCCAGTGCCAGGATCTCCTCGTGCGCGTTCGCCACCGCCACGCGACGCCAGCCGGCCCACCGGAACATGGACACGTCGTTGGGCATGTCGCCGAAGACGAGCACGTCCTGCGCCTCAATGCCGAGTTCGCCGGCGACGACGGCGAGACCGCTCGCCTTGTCCACGCCCGGTGCCGTGATCTCCACGTATCCCAGGCCAGCCTGCGTGACCGTACCAAGATCAGGCGGAATCACCGCGCGGGCGACCGCCAGCAGCTCGTCGACGGTCAGGCCGGGCGCATGGGCGAACCCCTTGTACGCCGGACCGGCGAGCGCCTCCTCCCGGTCGTACGAGATCCACTCGGGGTAGGGCCACACCACGTGCGAATCCCCCCACAGCGGCGCCCGCGGGTCCTCCAGCGCCTCAATCAGCACGGAGAGCGGTCCAACCTCGGCCTCCAGCATGGACAGCGCCTTGGCGAGGTCGGCACCCGGAATCTGCTGTCGCCGGAGCACCCGCGGCTCTTCCCCGTTGCGCTGATCGAGCACGTAGGCACCCTGAGCCAGGACGAAGAAGTCCGCCTCCGGCAGGTCGCGGCGGCACAACTCGATCAGGCGCGCGCCGCGTCCGGTCACGCCGACGACCGGGATTCCGGCCTCGCGGACCTTGCGTAGGACCTTGGTCGAGTAGTCCGAGACCGTCTCGTCACTTCGGACGAGCGTGCCGTCGAGATCGGTCGCGACGAGTCTGGGTAGACCGTCTGGGCGCATGCCGCCTCCTGTGCTGCGGTCCCCGCATCTGGTGCCGTGTCTTCGGGCGCGGGCCAGCAACACTACGCCGCGGTTTCAAAGGTGACCATGCTTTTGGGCGTTCATGGGGGCCCCCTTGCATGCACAGCGCGTGAAGAGGGTCCCCCTCCGATCACGCGGGCTCGAGCACGTCGCGACCGCCAACGAACGGTTGCAGCGCCTTCGGTACCGCCACCGAGCCGTCCGGCTGCTGATGGTTTTCGAGAATGGCCACGATCCAGCGGGTCGTGGCCAGCGTGCCGTTGAGCGTCGCCGCAATCTGCGGCCGGCCGCCGTCGTCGCGGTAACGAACGCCGAGCCGGCGGGCCTGGAACGTGGTGCAGTTCGAGGTCGACGTCACCTCGCGGTAGCGGCCCTGGGACGGAATCCAGGCCTCGCAGTCGAACTTGCGGGCCGCCGACTGACCCAGATCCCCGGCCGCGACGTCGATGACGCGATAGGGCACCTCGACCTTCGCGAGCATCTCCTCCTCCCAGGCCAGCAGGCGCAGATGCTCGTCATGCGCCTCCTCCGGCCGGCAGTACGAGAACATCTCGACCTTGTCGAACTGGTGCACCCGGATGATGCCGCGCACGTCCTTGCCGTATGAGCCGGCCTCGCGGCGGAAGCACGACGACCAGCCGGCGTAGCGCCGAGGTCCGCCGGCCGGAAGGTCGAGGATCTCGTTGCCGTGGTACGCCGCGAGCGGGACCTCCGATGTGCCCACCAGGTAGAGGTCGTCCGCCTCGAGCCGGTACACCTCGCTCGCGTGCTCACCGAGGAACCCGGTGCCCTCCATCGACTCCGGCTTCACCAGCACCGGCGTGATCATTGGCGTGAATCCGTTCTCCACGGCCTGCTGAATCGCCAGCTGCAGCATCCCCAGCTGCAGCAGCGCGCCGACGCCGGTGAGGAAGTAGAACCGGCTGCCCGAGACCTTCGCGCCGCGCTCGACGTCGATGGCGCCGAGCATCTCGCCGAGCTGCAGATGGTCTCGAGGTTCGGCGATGTCGGGCCTGTTGCCGACCTCCCGGAGCACGACATAGTTCTCCTCGCCGCCGGCGGGGGCACCCTCCTCGACGACATTCGAGACGGCGAGGTAGGCCCGGCGCAGTGCCTCCTCGGCCTCAGTCGCGGCGGCACCGGCCGCCTTCACCTCGGCCGCCAGCGCCTTGGTACGGGCGCCGAGCGCGGCCCGCTCGTCGCCCTGCGCACCGCGCATCTGGTTGGAGAGCTGCTTCTGCTCGGCTCGCAGCGTTTCATACCGCTGGAGGCTCGACCGGCGCTCCTCGTCGGCCCGCAGCAGGTCGTCGACGAGGGACTCCGACTCGCCCCGGGCTCGCTGGCTGGCACGAACTCGTTCTGGGTCTTCGCGGAGTAAACGCAGATCAATCACGAGCTATGAGCCTACCGGTACGCAGGGTGAGCCTCACCCAGATATCGCCGCGGCCCGTGCCGCGCCCCGCTTCCTCGCCCCTGCCGGCCCTGCCGGCCCTGCCGGCCGTGCCGCAAGTGTCCGACACTCGCCCCATCCGGCCGTGCCGCAAGTGTCCGACACTCGCCCCATCCGGCCGCGAAAGACCGGGCGAGTGTTGAACACTCGTCGACTCGTCGACCCGTCAGCGCTGGTCGGGGCTCACACTCAGGTCAAGCGGCTCGGATGGCGAGACGATCAGTCCGTGCGCGCCATCGGTGTGTCCGGGCCGGTGCCATGACCCCGGAACGTCGACCGGGTCGGCGATCCCGGCCGCATGCCGGGCCTCACCGCCGGCAGCGGAGCGTTCGGCCGCGGCCGAGGCCTCGGCGAGCAGGGCTCGCGCCGCCGGACGCGCCGCAAGCCAGATCGCGACCACCGGCAACACCACCGCCGCGTAGGCGCAGAAAAGGCCGGGTTCATACGAGGTTCGAGCCACGGCGGGCTCAATGGCGTACTGGGTCATGAGCTGCTCCGGCAGCCGGATCGTGGTCGCTACCAGAACGCCGACCAGGGCGACCGTGACGCCCGCCGCCGCCATCCGCAGCCGAAGCGCCAGTTCCGGTCGAGTCAACGCAGCGCCCAACAGGCCGAGCAGCGCGACGCCGCAGAGCGCGTAGACCAGACCCAGCATGAATGGATTCGTGATGTTGTCCGCCGCCGTCAGCGGCTGCGTGTCTGATGACGGCGGCGTATCGGGGGGCTCCGTCACGGATTGCCAATCGAGGCTCAGCGACGCGACGAAAGCAACGGCCCCGAGGATGCCGACGAGAAACGCCGCGGTCGCCGGACGCCCGCCGCCCGGGGGGGTAACAAGCCGTCCGAACCAACCCGGCTCCCGCTCCTCGGGCGTCCACTTCGAATACTCCGGCGACAGTCCCAGGTTCGACATGCGACCTCCTGTCTCGCGGCGACGAGACCATCGTGACAGGCCCCGCGGGAGGGTGCGACCCGGCGCCGCTAAGTCAGCTCCGCGACTGGATCGCGATAGGCCCGGGCGACCAGGGTCACCCAGTCATAGATCGCGGTCTCGTTGGGGGCGAGCGGACCGGGACGAAAGTGCGGCGATGACACGCCCCGCTGGACCGACTCGCAGGCCCTCCAGTCCTGCCGGTTCGTGACGTCCCAGAAGTCGACGGCGTACGAGGGATCCTCCACGCCGTCCAGGAAGAGCCACTCGCAATCCACCCTCGTCCGGTCCGGTGCCAGCGGCTCGAGCCGATGGGTGAGCACATAGTCCGGATGCAGAGAGAGCAGCACGTTCGGGAACACTCCGACGTAGTACACGCTGCGCGGGTCAACACCGCCCAACATCACCCCGTATGAGGCGCCGTCCAACGACATGGTCTCCGCGTGATCGCGCAGCACCATCGAACCGCCCACCCAGGCTCCCGGCTCGTGCCAGTTGTCGCCCGAGTTCGGCGGCGTGACCGCGCACAGCTCCGGGTGGATCTGCGGGCAGTGATAACACTCGTGGTAGTTCTCCGCGATGATTTTCCAGTTGGCCGCCACATCGTACGAGTGCCGTGCCTTGACGACGAGGCGCTCGGGCCGGTACGGCGCGACGTACCCCTCGAGCGTGCCGAGGTGTTCGACGAAACGGCGAGCGGTGCCGCTGGCGTTGACGAAGACCCAGCCGTGCCAGTCGACGGCTGGTAGCTCAACGAGACCGAACGACGAGGCGTCCAGGTTGGACCCCATCCGCGGAGCGGCACGCAGGCCGCCATCGAGACGGTAGGACCAGCCGTGGTACGGGCAAACGAGCGCCCGCCGATCGCTGGCGGCGCCGGACGACAGCAGTTCGTGGGCGCGATGGCGACACGTGTTCGCGAACGCTCGTACTGTCTCATCGGCGAATGTCAGGACGACGCCGACGTCGCCGACCGTAAGCGCGCAATGGGTGTTGCCCGCCAGCAGTTCGGCGACGCGGCCGAGACACGTCCACGATCCAGCGAACAGGTGCCGACGCTCCCACGCGAGCACCTCGGCGCTCGTATAGGCCTCGCCGGGGAGCAGGCTCGACTCGCCGAACGGCAGCAGCGCCGCGGCCAGGCCTTCCTGATCGATCGGGGCGCTACGCATCGCGGCCCCGGCCGAGCCGGCCCCGGCCGAGCCGGCGGCGGCGATCGCGCATGACTTGGCGCACGACGTTGCGGCCCGGGATTCCCGTCACCCCGCCGCCGCCATGGGTCGCGCTGCCCGCCTGATACAGGCCGCGGATGGGGGTTCGAAGGTCGGCGTACCCGGCGGCCGGGCGGCAGTGGAACATCTGGCCTGGTGTCAGCTCACCGTGGAAGATGTTGCCGCCCACCAAGCCGTACTCGGTCTGCATGGCGTGCGGACCGATCACCTGGCGCCCGACGATTGAGTCGGTGAAGCCCGGCGCGACGGCCTCCAGGCGGACGGTGAGCCGGTCGGCGTACGCCTGCAGTTCGGCCTCGTGCGGTGCCTCGGCGAACGTGTGCGGAACCCATTGCGTGAACGCGCTGACCACGTGCTTCCCGGCCGGAGCGAGCGTCGGGTCGAAGACGGATGGGATGCAGATATCGGCGAAGGGTAGCGTTGCGGGTCGACCGCCGACTGCCTCCTGGTACGACTGCTCCACCTCATCGAGCGAATCCGCCAGCACGATGGTGCCGCCGTAGATGGCCGCGTCGAACTCGGGGTGCGAGGCGAACGTCGGCAGCCGGTCCAGCGCGAAGTTCACCTTCACCGCACCCGAGCGGGTCTGCCAGCTCTCGATGTCGGCCACGAAGTCCGGCGGCAGTTCTGCGGGGTCCACCAGATCGAGGAAGGAGATCCTGGGGTGGGCCGTCGTGATCACGGTGCGGGCGTGCAGTTCGGTGCCGTCGGCGAGGGTGACCCCGGTCGTCACGCCGCGGTGGACGTCGATGCGCGCAACAGCGGCATTGGTGCGGATCTCGACGCCGAACGCCCGAGCCGACGCGGCCATGGCCTGCGTCACGGCGCCCATGCCGCCGCGGGGGAACCCCCACGCCGCCGCCTGCCCGCCGGTCTGGTCGAGGTGGTGGTGGAGCGTGACGAACGCGGTGCCGGCGCTGCGCGGACCGGCCCAGGTCCCGATCACCCCCGAGACGCTGAGCACGCCGCGCATCGCGTCGGACTCGAACCGGTCCTCGACGAGGTCGGCGATGCTCGCGGTGAAGAGCCGGGTGAGGTCGAAGGCGGCCCGGACGTTGACCTTGCGCAGAGTCCTGCCCAGGATCGCCACGTCGTACAGGTCGCGGGCCCGCTTGGACCCGAACTTCGGCGGTATGGCCTCGAGCAGCGGACCGACGAGCCGGCCGAGGCCGCCCAGCCAGGAGTTCCATTTCTCGTACGCGTCGGCGTCGGACTTGGAGAACTTCGCGATCTCCTCGTACCTGCGGGCCGGATCGTCGGTGAGGTGCAGGTGACCGCCGTCGAGGTGGGGCGCGAAGTACGGACCCTGCGGGTAGACGTGGAGTCCGTGTTCGGCGAGCCGGAGGTCGCGGACCATTTGCGGCGGGAGGAGGCTGAGGACGTACGACAGCGAGGTCACGGTGAAGTCGGGTCCGAACGGGCGCTCGGAGACGGCCGCGCCGCCCACAACGTCCCGCCGCTCGAGCACCAGGACGTCGAGGCCAGCTCGGGCCAGGTACGCCGAGGCGACCAGACCGTTGTGCCCGGCACCGACCACGATGACGTCGTGCGTCTTGCTCATCGCGCCCATCTTGCCTGATTCGCCACTCAGTTGTGAAGACAGGTTGCTGAGCCGCGGCACAGTCTTGCCGGGCAGGCTCAGCTGCGTACGACCTTGATGTTGAACGCGGCCGTATCCTGCGCCGACCGAAGCGCCCACCACAGGAGGAAGTACGCCTCGACGCCGCGTGCGGCCTCAATGCCGCCGAGATCGAGGACCATCCGCCACCCGAACGCGCGGAGCAGGTCGGCCACGGTCGCCTTCGCCTCCGCGTCGTTGCCGGCCACGAACATGGTGTGGTCCTCGGGCAACCGGTCGGGGTGGATCATGACGTCGATGTTGACGGTGTTGAGCGTCTTGACAACCTTGACGTCCGGGAAGGAACGCTGGATCTGTTCACCCAGGCTGTCGGTATTGCTCACCGACAACGACGGGGGCATGCCGTGGGACGTCTCGAGCGCGTTGGCGAGGTCGACCAGAACCTTGCCGTGCATGTTGGCCTCGCCGGCCAGTCTGAGCGCGTCGATCGAGACGGCGCCGGGGGTCGCGTTGACCAGAATCGCGCCATACGCCGCGGCGTCGGCGAACGTCGCCACCCGGGCGTTACGCCCGACGTGGCCGGTGGCGAGCCACTCCCGAGCGACTGGGTTGCCCGGGTCGCGGGTCCCGAGCGCGACCGAGTGACCTAACTCGACCAGCCTCGTTGCGATTGAGCGGCCGACGACGCCGGTGCCGAGCACCCCGATGTTCATGCGTCCATTATTCTCGGGCTCCATCGCATTCTCGGTGTCCGTCGCGTTCTCTGGGTCCCGCGTCTTCTCTGGGTCCATTGTGGCAGCCGCGGCTCTCTGAACCCGGGTCTCGTCGCGACCTTGACCGGGGTGGACTAGCGTCGTAGTCATGGCTATCCGTACTGCGAATGCACGCTGGCAGGGCACATTCATCGAGGGATCGGGCGTCATGCGCACCGGCAAGGGCGGCTACGAGGGCAACTACTCCGCCAAGTCCCGGTTCGAGGAGGGTGAGGGGACCAACCCCGAGGAGCTCATTGGCGCCGCGCACGCCGGCTGCTTCTCGATGGCGCTAGCGCTGGGTCTCACCGAGGCCGGCTTCCCGCCGAACACGGTTGACACGACTGCGGACGTTCACCTCGAGCGGGTCGACGGCAAGCAGACCGTTACGCGCATCGACCTCACGACAAAGGGCGACGTGCCCGGCATCGACGAGGCCGAGTTTCTGAAGTTTGCCGAGGCCACCAAGGCGAACTGCCCGATCTCGCGTCTGCTCGCGCCAGGCGTGGAGATCACGCTCAACGCCTCGCTGGCGTGACCCCGGCCGGCCGGGGCGGTGCGCCGTCCCGGCCGGAGCCCGTGCCATGGGGCGCTGTGGACGATCGGCTAGCCTGCACCGCATGGGTCTGGAATCCCTACGCTGGAAGATCAGAGACGCGCCCGATTCACTGGGCGGTCGTCGGCGCGCCCACAGATGGCAATGGCTTGTGGAGACCTTTCCTGATCTTGACCAGATGTCGGTTCTGGACCTTGGCGGGTCGCTCAGCACGTGGGAGCGCGCACCCGTCAGGGCCAAGCACGTGCATATCGTCAACGTCTCCAACCCGCCCGCGGACGTGCCCGACTGGGCCGAGGTTGCGAAGGCCGACGCGTGTGCGTTGCCGCCCCACATCGCGAGCCGCAAGTATGACCTCGTCTTCTCCAACTCGGTGATCGAACACGTGGGCGGCCACGAGCGACGCCTCCGGTTCGCCGAGTCGGTCCGCAGAATGGCCGACCGGTATTGGGTTCAGACTCCGTACCGCTACTTCCCGATCGAGCCACATTGGCTCGTTCCCGGGATCCAGTTCCTGCCCATCACGATGCGCGCCCGCATCGCCCACCGGTGGCCGCTGGTGCATAACCCCAGCCGGCCGAGAGCCGCGATCCTCAGCACCGTGATGTGGACCGAGCTGCTCGACAAGACGCAGATGCGCCACTACTTCCCGGACGCGGAGCTGCGGGCCGAGCGGGTCGCCGGCCTGACGAAGTCGTTGATCGCTGTTCGCCGCGGGCGCTGACGCCTCATGCCGGTCGACATGACGCGGGATCGGTTCGAGGAGCTCGTGGCTGAGGCGCTCGACGAGGTGCCGCCGGAGCTGCTTCGGCTGATGGACAACGTCGTGGTCCTCGTCGAGGACGACCCGGACGGCGATGACCGGAACCTGCTCGGGCTATACGAGGGATACGCGCTGACCACCCGGGGGTGGGACTACGCCGGCGTGCTCCCGGACCGGATCACGATCTATCGCAACCCGACCCTGCGCATCTGTGACACCGAGGACGACGTGATCGAAGAGGTGGCGACGACCGTCGTGCACGAGATAGCCCACCACTTCGGAATCGACGACGACCGCCTGCACGATCTCGGCTGGGGCTGAATTTCGCGACCTCCTTACACGCCGGTGTGGTTGACGCGATGACCTACTGTCGCTGGCGATCCCCGGACAGTTGGAGGAATCCCCCCGATGCGTAGCGAGCTGTTCGCGGCCGACAACCTGGAGAAGGAGTCGGCCCAACCCGGCCTGCGTTTGCAGAACTCGAAGATGCTCAAGGTCGAACTCAACGGCGAGATCATGGCCCGGCGCGGCGCCATGGTCGCGTACCAAGGCCAGGTGCAGTTCCAGGCCCTCGGCGCGGGCGGCGTCGGAAAGTGGCTCAAAAGCAAGGTCACCGGCGAGGGCGTACCGATCATGAAGATGACCGGCCGCGGCGATGTGTTCCTGGCCAACGAGGCGCAGGACATCTACCTCATCGACCTCGAGGGCAACGACGCGCTTTCGATCAACGGCGCCAACGTCCTGGCCTTTGAGCCGACGCTGCAGTACGACATCAAGTTCGTGCAGGGGATGGGGATGCTCTCGTCGGCCGGCCTGTTCAACTGCGTCTTCACCGGAACCGGGCGCATCGCGATCACGGCCCACGGCACCCCAGTCGTGATCCAGGTCGACCAACCGACGTACGCGGACCCGCAGGCCGCCATCTGCTGGTCGGCCAGCCTCCAGACCGGCTACCACCGCGCCGACCAGCTTGGCCTGGGTACGCTGATCGGCCGCACCAGCGGCGAGGCGTTCACGATGAGCTTCGCAGGTCAAGGATTCGTGGTGGTGCAGCCGTCCGAGGTGCCGGCCGGTCTCGGCGGTCACGGCTCCGGCCAGCAGGCCGGTGGCGGCGGCGGCCTCGGCGGCCTCCTCGGAAACTGACGCCCACCAAGATCACCGCAAGTGTTTAACACTCGCCCGGCTCGAGGTGCTCGGACCGGGCGAGTGTCGTGCAGTTGCGGCGATCTGGGGGGGACGGCGGCGATCCTGTGAACTAGGCGATGTCGCCCGAACGGATGCGGGCGAGCCACGAGGCCGCGTCGGCGAAATCGGCGTCCGAGGTGCCGGGCGGGGCGTGCACGGCCGGTTGCCCCCGGCGCCGCTCGGGTGCGGCCCGACGTGCCCCGGCGGAACCGGGCGCGGCCGCGCGCGGATACGAGCCGAGAAATCGCACGTCGGCGCAGACCCGGCGAAGGCCCTGTAGCGCCTCGCCCATCCGTACGTCCGCGACGTGCCCCGTGCAATCCAGGAAGAAGGCGTATCGCCCGAGCCGCTCGCCAGTTGGGCGCGACTCGATCCGGGTCAGATTCACCCCCCGTACCGCAAGCTCGGTGAGGACCGCAAGCAACGCCCCGACGCGGTCGTGAGCGATATAGACTGCTAGCGATGTCACGTCGTCCCCGGTCGGCGGCGGTGGTGGACCGGGCCGTCCGACGAGCGCGAACCGCGTCACGGCTTCGGGGTGATCAGCGATGTCCTTGGCCAGCACGGCGAGGCGGTGCCGCTCCGCGCCGATCGGTGCGCAGATCGCCGCGTCGTACTCCCCGACCGCGGCCCCGACCGCGGCCGCACCGTTTGACAGCACATCGACGACGGTGGCGGTCGGAACGTGGGCCCGCAGCCAGCCCCGGCATTGCGTGGCGGCCTGCGGATGCGCGGCGATCGTATCGACGGCCTCCACCGCGACCCCCGGTCGTGCCGCGAGCACGAACTCGACCGCGAGAACCACCTCGCGAGTGATCACCAACTCCGCACCATTGGCGAGTTCGTCGAGGGTGACGCCCACCGCCCCGCCGATGGAGTTCTCTAACGGAACGAGCGCGGCGTCCGCCTCGCCGGCCCGTACGGCGTCGAGCGCCTCGGGCACGCTGCGAACCGGACGCGTCGAAGCCTTCCGCGCGGTCGCGATGGTGCGCAGCGCCTGTTCGGCGAAGGTCCCCTCGGGGCCGAGGAACACGAAGCGCGTCGGTGGCACACCCGGCATGCCGCTTAGCCTAGTCAAGATCCCCTCGATCATGACCTGCCCGCCCCCCGACAGCGCCGATCATGACCTGGAGGTCATGATCGGCGAGGTTTTTCGACGCTCAGGTCATGATCGGCGAGGGGGGTCGATTCGGTGGCCGGCCGCGGAGAGCGCTGAGAGCGCCTCGCCCAGGCGGACGGAGGGGATCAGCACGTAGTCGGTGTCATGGGTCGAGAACGCGAAGATGTTGACCCTAGCCTCGGCTAACGGGTTGACCAGCGAAGCGAGGATCCCGGTGAGGGCCAGGTTGACCGGCCCCATCACCCGCAGGCAGCGCCACGGCGTATTGACGATTCCGGTGCTGGGTGCCTGATCGGTGGTGCAGATTATCGAGGTCTCCGATGGGCTCCAGGTGACGGAGAGGACGCCCGCGCCCGCCTTCAGCCCGACCGGCAGCGCGGTACCCGCGTCGAGGCGGCAAACCGCGTAGTCGTCCGGGAGCAGGACCAGGTCCAACACGGGATCGAGGCTAGGCCACGACGAACCGCGGCAGGGCGCCAGCCCCGCTATTGAGATGCAAGCGCGGCCGGACTCACCGGCCGACCGCGGCGAAGAAGGTCAGCGATCCTACTATCGTCCCTCGGTCGCGAAGTGGCACTGAAATCGCGTCGACCGTGCTCGCGGCGCCGTGGTCGCCGGCGATCCGGAGCAATCCGCGGGCCAATCCGCCCGAGCTGATCGCGATGAGCGGCGGGATTTTGTCGACTTCCCCGCCTGGTAGCTCACCGGAGACGGCGTTGAAGTCCAGCAGGCGGAGGACTCCATCGACCAGCCGCCGACCCACCGCGTCCGCTGGATTGATCGAGAGGAGTTCGCCGGAGCCGGGCGAAGCCGCGACGATGATCCCGGCAGAATCGAGGAGCAGGCATGGCTCCTGCGCCGCCGAGACCGCGAACGCCCAGAGATCCACGGACCCGTCGAAGCCGGCGTGGTCGTCCGACGGACGTCGTGGTCCAACGTCGGTGAGTTCCGAGAGCGACAGATCGACATGCGCCACGGGCGGCTCCCTCCGATGGTGTCGAAGCTAATCCCGCCGTCGGGGTCTTGTCAGTGTTGGTAACCCGACGATGGGCGAACTCTATGCGGATATATCTATATAAGGGCCATTAGTTGGCGCGACAGGCACGCTGTCAACACGCAACTACGGTACGTGGCCGTGGCGCTCGACGGAAGACAGTGCCGCCGATCAATCATGCATCGCACGGTGGCTCAACCGAGCGCCAACGGCTCAGCGCAGGGTTATCTGTCGGCCGAGGAGTCCCTGGCGAGCCCGCCGACCCGCCGGGTCGAGTTCGTCCGCCTCGGCGCGCGCCCCCGCATATCGCTCGGCGAACTCGGCCAGCCTCGCGTCCCAGACGTCCGCCTCCGTGTCCCGCGGCAGATCCCACACCGGTACGAGGAGGCCATGCGCGCGGAACATGCCGGCGAACTTTGTCCCAGCTCCAAGTGTCAACGCACCGCTGGCAGCGAGGCGGGACAGCGCGGTGAGTGCGTCGTCCTCGTCGTCGGCCAGCACCCACCTCAGGTGCGCCTTCTCCGGAAAGCGACACCAGTACGCGGCTGGCGCCGCGCCGAGCTTCACGGTCGGAAAGATAGATGCGTTCGCTCGCTCGAGCGAGGCCTTCACCTCGGGGTCCTCGCCATTCTCGTCGAGCCAGAAGTCAAAGCCGTCGCGCACGGTGATGTCGAGCCGGCCATCGGCGAGCACGTCCTGCAGCCGGTGCCCCGCTCCGGGGAGGGCAGGGCCCAGGACCGGGCCGCCGGGCTCGGCCTCAAGCGCCATCAGCAACGACAACGCGAGGTCACGACTCACATCGCCGGACTGGGTACCGCGCTGCAGACCGAGGAAGATCCGCCCATCCGGCTTCTTCAGCGCCGGCCAGGCCATCGGCAGGACTGTGGCGAGGGTGATCGACTGTTCGCCATGCTTCTCGGCCAGTTCGGAGGCGAGGCGGAGGGGCGCCGTCGCGGCCGGCACAAGTTCACGTAGCGCGATCCAGTCAGGCTCGTCGTCGAGCCCCTCGAATGGTCGAGCGACGAAGACGTCCTTCACCTTCTGGCGGGCGACCTTCGACCCATCGGAGACCCCGGGCCTGGCCTGCTTGCGACGCTTGCTCACGGCGGATAAGCCTATGCCTGCGGCCTTCGTCGATCCGCCCTAGCCCGGTTCGGCCGCCGGCGGGCGCAGGATGGTGTCGGCGCGGGGCAGACGGACCTCGGCGACGGTGCCGCCACCGTCTCGTGGGCGTAGCGATACCCAGCCGTTCTGGCGCTCGACGAGGCGCCGGACGAGATATAGCCCGAGTCCGACGCCGTGTCCATCGCCGTCGCGCCGGGCGCGCCAGAACCGTTCGAAAGCCCGCTCCACGTGAGCGGGATCGATCCCGACGCCACGGTCGCACACACTGATGACCACCGTCTGCGCGTCCGCGCCGGCCTGAATCTCCACGCTTGCCTCCGGCACGCCAGTATCGGGTGCGCCAGTATCCGGTGCGCCCGCACCCGATGCGACAGCTCGCTGCGACGAGGCGGCCGGTGGCGTGTAACGCACGGCGTTTGTGACGAGTTCCGCGAGTATGGAGGCCAGGATCGCCGGGTCGCCGGACGCCGGCGGAAGGCTGTTTGGGAGTTCGAGCCGAAGCAGCCGGCGATGTTCCGCGGGCAGATCGCCGGCGGCCCGTAACAAGGCTTCGATGACATCGAATGGGACGTTGCGCACGGGCCAGCCGGGCCCGCCCTCGCCGACTGAGGCGCCGAGAAGCCGATCCACGAGTCGGGCGAGCTCATCGGCCCGCTGGGTGAGCACTCGCGCCGCGTCGCGGCGATTGGACTCATCGAGCGAGTCCCATCGATCGGCGAGCATCGTCGCGTACCCCTTCACCACCGTCACGGGGGTACGCAACTCGTGCCCGGCCACAGCGAGAAAGAGCGTGCGATCGTCGTCACCGGCGTTGGCAAACGTCGGCGGCACGTCGGGGTCGCCATACACGTGCGCGACAGCGGCCGCCACGACCCGAAGCGCGGGCTCGGCCTCGGCGAACATCTCCGCATCGACCTCGCCGAAGTAGAGGTGAACCGCGCCGACTGCGCTCTGCCCGACCCTCACCGGGTGACCGGCGATCGCCAGAACCCCACGCCCGAGCAGGGGCTCGGCCACCTGCACCGGCATCAAGTCAACCTGGGCCGCCCAGGGACGAGCCGGCTGATCGGAATCGACGAACTCGGGGTCGATTGGTTGGCCGAGCGCCCACGCCATCACGCCCTTCGCCACGACAACACGGGCGCCGTCCTCCCCGTACTCGGTGAACGTTGCCCCCGCCGCACCGGTCGCCGCCCGCAGAGTCTCGACCAGAATGCCGACGGCGGCCACACCGGCGCCGCCGCCGTCGGCCTTCTCGGCCGCGAGGCTCAATCCGTCGACGAGCCGCCGGTAGTCGATTGGCATGGGCCGAGTCTGCCGCTGCAACGGCCAGCAGTCACGCTCGGGGTCACAGCGCTCGGGGTCACAGCGCTCGGCGTCACAGCGCTCGGCGTCACAGCGCTCGGGGTCACAGCGCTCGGCGCTGAAGTCTGGACAGGACAAATGCCGGACGATCGGAGATGATGCCGTCGACACCCGACCCGAGGGCGAGATCCACCTCCGCGGCCGTGTTCACCGTCCAGACGTAAACCTGGTGACCTCGCTCGTGCGCGCGATCGACCAGTCCGGGATGCGCGCGCAGGGCGCTGATCCCGGGGCCGAGGATCCCGGCACCGAACGGTGGACGTCCGTCGCGGACACGGGGTGGGGCCATCTCGAAGAGGAACACGGTCGGCAGCGCCGGCGCGAGTAGGCGGACCGTGCGCACGGCCAGCGGCGAGAACGACATGACGGCGACCTGAACTCGTGCCGCCGGATCGTCCCCCCCAAGCCGGTGCCGCTTGAGCAGCTCGACGAGGCGCTGCTCCACGGCGGACCCGAACCGTGACGGGTGCTTGGTCTCGATGAGCAGTCGCAGGGGTCGCTTCGCGTCCATCGCGGTCGCAATGAGGCGGTCGAGCGTGAGGACCCGCGCCGGCGCGGGACCCTCACCGTCGATCGCCTCGTCAAGCCCTTCCTTCGGGTGCCATGAGCCGAAGTCGAGCCGCTCCAGTTCGTTGAGGGTCGCCGCGCTGACCCGCCCGCGTCCGTTGCTCGTGCGGTCGAGCCTCGGATCGTGGATACAGATGAGATGACCGTCTCGGGTCAGCCGTACGTCGCACTCAAGTCCGTCGGCTCCCTCATCGATCGCGCGCCGATAGGCGTCAAGGGTGTGTTCGGGCATAGCCGCCGACGATCCCCGGTGGGCGAAGATGAGCGGGCGCATCACCCGGCCGCGGTGTCAGAGAACATGCGGGGCGCGGCCGTTCTCGCTCACCATGGATCGCCCGGCGGCGTGCCAGGCCTCCATTCCGCCGCCGAGGTTGCTCACGCGATCCCAGCCGTGGGCCCGCAGATACGCGACGACCTGAGCCGACCGACTGCCTACGCGGCAGACGACGACCACATCCCGGTCGATCGGAACCTCGTTCATGCGCGCCGGAATCTGCATCATCGGCACGTGGATCGCCTGGGGTGCGTGGCCAGCCACCCATTCGCCGGACTCACGAACATCGAGCAGGTAGGCCTCGTCGGCGACCTGAGCGACGGTGATCTCGGGAATTTCATGGCTTGCGAACACCAGACCTGTATAACACTGCTGGCCGATCCCGCCCATTTTCCCGCCGATCATGACCTGGAGGTCATGATCGGCACGATTTGCGGACACTCACATCATGATCGACGCAATCTCGACGCGGATCCTGGAGGCTACTTTTCTGTGGCGATCCACGAGGGGTGCTTGACGAGGAAGTCGAACACGGTGTCGTCGTGCACAGACTTCAACAGATCCATGCTCGCCGGGCTCAAGAGCTCGTTCCCGTTGCCGGCCGAGTTCGGCACCCCGCCGTTCGTTTTGATCATCGTGACCGAGTCGGAGTTCAGGCCCTTCAAGGTGAAGATCCAGTCCTCGACCGGCGTCTTTCCGAGATCGAGCGTCAGGAGATCGCCCGCCGCCTTCTGGAGCTCCAGCAGCATGCCCGGATTGGTGAGCACGCCCTTACTGGTCATCTTCTTGAAGATGGCCATGAGCAGCTGCTGCTGGTGCTTCTGCCGGCCGTAGTCTCCGCCGGTCACGTTGTACCGCTGCCGGGAGAAGTCCAGCGCCTCCCAGGGTGCGAGGTCCCGGCAGCCCTTCTCGTAGACCTTGCGTTGGCTCAGGTCGTGAATCATGGTGTGGTACTTGTTGTTCCTGTCGTAGTGGACCGACGTCGTGCGCTCGTCGATGCAGAGACGGACGCCGCCGATCACCTCAAGAATCTTCCGGAAGCCGAAGAAGTTGACGATCGCGACCGCGTTGAACTTCAGGCCGCCGGGGACGACGTTGCTGATCGTCTGCGCGGTGAGTTGCACGCCGCGCGCTCGTCCGTCTTTGGTGCGGTCGGGCCTGCCATCCTTGGTCTGGTTGCCGAACGCGTAGGCGGCGTTCAGCTTCGTCCGCCAGCCGATGAAGTCGCTGGGCGCGAAGTCCGGGATGTCGACCTCGGCGTCGCGGGGAAGCGAGACCATGTACACCTGATCATGTGTGGCCGGGACGTGCACGATGATGATCGTGTCGGCTCGGATCAAGGAGGTGCTGCCCTCACGCTCGTCCAGACCGAGCAGCAGGATGTTGATGGGCCCGTCGATGTTCGCGCCGATCTGGTCATCGCCGAGCAGATCTTCCTTGGCGATGTCGCTCGTGGCCCAACCGGCGAGGACCTTCGGAAGAACAACCACCGTTCCGCTGGCGACCATCACCAGTGCGCCGAGGATCAGGCACAGCTTGGCCCAGACCGGATCACGACGCTTCTCGGGCAACGGGGGCGCGGACCGTGGCGATCCGTACCGCGGCGGGCCGCCATAGATCGTACCGGCATACGGCGGACCGCCGTTCCGCGGTCCGCCGCGGGACGGAGGGGGCCCGCCGACTTGCCGACGTCGCGCCGGAACGTCGGCGTACGTCCGCAAGGCAGGCTCCAAGGGCTCGAGGGGAAGCGAGGCAAGAACGATTACTCTACCGGCCATTCACCGAGCCTGGTGCCCATGGTGACTGACGGGTTGGTGGTGACCTACTTCTCCTCGGCAATCCACGACTTGTGCCCCAAGAGGAAGTCGAAAACGGTGTCGTCGTGCACGGCCTTCAGCAACCCCATCGTCTCCTCAGAGAGACGTTCGTTGCCGTTACCGACCGGAGTGATATTGCCACCGTTAGTTTTGATCATGACGACGTCGTCCGCGCGCAGACCCTTGAGCGTGTAGATCCAGTCCACGATCTCGGTCCGGCCCAGGTCGAGGGTGAGCAGACCCTTGGCGGCACTCTGCAGTTCTGTCACCTTGCCGATGTCCGTGAGCACGCCCTTGCTGGTGAGCTTGCGGAAGATTGCCATGAGCAATTGCTGCTGGTGCCGCTGGCGGGTGTAGTCGCCATTGGCGAAGTGACGCTGCCGGGCGAAGTCGAGCGCCTCGAAATAGGCCATGTGGTAGCAGCCCTTCGGATAGACCTTGCGCTGGCTCACGTCATAGATCATGGTGTGGTACTTGTTGTTCTTGTCGAAGTGGATCGATCGCGTCTCCTCGTCGACACACATGTCGACGCCGTCGATTGCCTTGAGCACACCCGTAAATCCGTCGAAGTTGATAATCGCGGCTCCGTTGAACTTGAGCCCGCCAGGCACCAGGTTGTTGATCGTCATCATGGTGAGCTTGGCGCCGCGGCGACGACCCTCCTCGGTCGGATCGGGCATGCCGTCCTTGCGGGCGCCGGCCGCGAAGGCAGCGTTTATCTTCGTTCGCCAACCCGTGAAGTTCGTCTCCGGGAAGTCAGGGATGTCAACCTCGGCATCGCGCGGGAGCGAGATCATGTACACCGCGTCGTGCGTCTTCGGAATGTGCACAATGATGATCGTGTCGGCTCTGATCGGCTCGGTGCTGTTGTTTTTGCGCTCGTCCATGCCGAGCAGCAGGAGGTTGATCGCGCCGTCGATGTTCTCGCCGATGAGTTCGGGCGGGATCAGTTCCTGCGTCGGCACGTCGCCGGCCGCCCAGTCGGCGATGATCCTCGGCAGGACAACAATTGATCCGCTGACAACCATGATGAGCGCGCCGATGATCACGCAGATCCTGGCCCAGAGAGGATCGGTACGCTTCGTCGGCGGCGGTGGAGATCCGTCGTCGCTCCTCCGGCGGGGCCTCGTCGCCGGGTCAGCGTACGTCGTCATGCGGCTCCTCGCGGGCGGTGCGGTCCGAGTCGGTAGGCGACGGGCACGGCAAGCGCAAGAATAGACACACATCCCCGTCGGACTGTTCAAAAACCTGACGTGAGGATACCCGGTATCTGGCCGACGCGCCGCTCATCCACGGCCCTTGATCCAATTGACCGATACGTCGGAAAGATCAGGCTACCCACCGCTCCCCGATGGCGGATTCGCCGCATACCACGACTCGACAGTGTCCTTGGCCACGGCGGCATAGAGCGCCAGCGCCTTCTCACGATTGGACACGACCACGCTCTCGCCGTCGATGTTGTCAGTGCCGGTGTACGGGCTTGTCATGAAGACGAGATTCTCGCTGCGCAGGCTGCGGAACTGCCAACCCAGGTCGATCAGGGAGAACTCCTGGTCGACGACGATGGCATCCGCGACCGAGGTCACGAAGGCCCGCAGCGCGCCGAGATTCGTCAACGTGCCGAGGCTCACCGCCTTGTCCAGCAGAGCCTTGAGGAACATCTGCTGGTTCTTCACTCTGGTGAAATCGCCATCGGGAAATTGATAGCGCTGGCGGATGTAGTCCAACGCCTCCGCGCCATTGAAGTGATTCATTCCCTTCGCGAATTTGCGATGCGGCGGGTGGATCGACGTGATCGCGCGCTCGACATTCATGTCGACGCCGCCGACGGCATCGGTCACCTTGACGAAGCCGGCAAAATCGATCAGTACGACGTGGTCGATGCGAACGCCCGTGTACTCCTCAACGGTCTGGACCATGAGCGGCGCGCCGCCCCAGGCGTACGCTGCATTGATCTTCGCCATCGTGTTCCCGTACTGACCGTCCTTGCTCGCCGGCACGTGCACCCACAGGTCGCGCGGGAACGAAATCATGTACGCCTTGTCATGGTTTGCCGGTATATGCATGAGCACGATCGTGTCCGTGCGCCACTTGCCGGCCTGGTCAACGGGCGCGTCCGGGTCCCGCGAGTCCGTGCCGAGAAGCAGGATGTTGAGCGTGCCCTCGGCGATCTTCTGCGGTCGACCGGCGACATCCGCGAACGGATCGGTGCGTTTGAGGCCATCATCGACGCCTCGTATCCACGTGTAGCCGACAACAGCGCCGATGCCCGCGACAAGCATGATCACGGCGAGCATGACCAACGCGATCCGTCCCCAGCGAGGTCTGGGCCGTTGGGTTCGGTAGGTCGGCGTGGGGTAGATCGGCGGGGGCCCGGCGACCTCCGCGAAGGCCGGACCGTCGGCACTTGGTGGCGGCGCATTGACGCTCGCCCTCCCGGTCCACCGCTGTGCTGCCTGGCTCGGTTGTGCCGGCTGGCTCGGTGGTGGCTGCTCGGGGCCCTCGGCGGGCGGTAAGGTCGCCATGCATCCAGGGTACGGACGCGCGGCCACGCCAACCGGTCAGGTTGCGCCGCTCTTAGGAAATTCCCACCAATTTGTACTGGGCAAAACGACGCGATCAGCCAGGTATGTGACACAAGGCGCGCGGCAAAAGCGCGGAAAAGGGATCAGCGACCGATTCGGTCGGCGAAGTAGGCGATGGTGCGGCGCAGGCCGTCCTCCGGGGCGACCGTGGGCTCATAGCCGAGCAGCGCCCGCGCCCGGGTGAGGTCGGGACGGCGCCTCTCCGGGTCATCGGGCGGCGGGGGCAGGAAGACGATCTCGGAACTGCTTGCCGTCAGACGGACAACCGTGTCGGCGAGATTCCGCATCGTGATCTCGTGCTCTGTCCCGCAGTTGATCGGTCCCGTCTCGCCTGAATCGAGCAGAAGCAGTATGCCCCGTACCAGATCATCGACGTAACAGATGGACCTGGTCTGCTCGCCCGTCCCGAGCACGGTGATCGGCTCACCGCGGAGCGCCTGCGTGATGAACGTGGGGATGGCGCGCCCATCGCCGAGCGCCATCCGCGGACCGTACGTGTTGAAGATGCGGACGATGGCCACGTCGGCGCCGCGCTCCCGGTGGTAGGCCATGGTGGCGGCCTCCGCGAAGCGCTTCGACTCGTCGTAGACCGATCGAACGCCGACCGGGTTCACGTTGCCCCAGTAGGTCTCGGGCTGGGGATGGACCAGCGGGTCGCCGTACGCCTCGGACGTGGATGCCAGCAGGAAGCGGGCTCCGTCCGCGACAGCGCGCTCAAGAAGGTCCAACGTGCCAAGTGCGTTCACTCGGAGAATCTCGATGGCGAGCTTGGTGAAGTCGGTCGGACTGGCCGGCGATGCCAGGTGCAGGATCGCGTCGAAGCGCCCGGCGAGCGCGTCCGCCTCGGGCAAGCCGGAGGAGACATCCGCCTCGACGAAGGCGAAGCGCGGATGGCCGTCGAGGTGAGCGATGTTCTCCTTGGTGCCCGTGACGAAGTTGTCGACCGCGACCACAGCCGCGCCGCGGCCGATGAGCCGCTCCACCACATGAGACGGGACAAATCCCGCCCCACCCGTCACCAGGATGCGGGTCCCCTCCCCGAAACGCTCCCCGATCTCCACGCCACCCAGCCTATCCGTCAGTGCTGCTCCGGCGAGAACCCGCCCGCGTACCTGCCCCGGTAGTGGATCAGTGGTTGGCCCGCGCCGGGTTCGCCGATCTCGACGCGATCGATGGTGGCCTCGACAACCAGCCCCCAACCCACTTGGCGGGCGCCATCGAGTCGACATCCCGCCCACGTCGTCGCCCCCTCGAGAACCGGGCCGAACTCGGTGGACAGCCATTCCCGCCCCACGAATGGGCCGCCGGGAGACGGCATGAGCCCGGCGAACCGGTCCGCGAGCCGGGCATCGGCCACCATCAGCGGTACGACGGCGAAACGCCCGGATCCGCGCATCGCCTCCCACAGGGTCGACTCCTCGTCGAGCACTCCGAGGAGCCGACCGGGATCACCGTCGATGACCAGTGTGGACGATACGGTCAGACCCGCCGGGCGCCCATCGGTGCCGGTCGCGGTCCAGAGCGTCACCCCGGCCGGCACGTGGCCGCGCAGCCGCCGTACCGGGGACCTCGCTTCTTCCGGAGTGGCGAACGGGTCCGATGGGTGAATCGTCACGGCGCTTCACGCTACGCGCTCGCCGGACAAGCCCGACGTTGTGCTGGGTCGCCCGAGCGGGGGGAGATCGATCGTACGGGGGCGGCGCCGACCGCCCCCGTACGCTTAGCTTGTCGGGCGGCGCCGGACGGCCTCGATAACGAGCAGTACGGCGGGCAGGGCAACGCCGGCGGCGAGCGCAACGATGCTGGCTGCATAGTCGAGCGAGCCCATCGTCCCCGCGTCCGTCGCGTGGAATCCCAGGTGGAGCGCGTTGAAGAGGAGCACACCCGCAAGCACGAGCAGCCGCACCTTCCGATCATTGACGACGGCCGCGACCGCGAGCAGAAATGCCAGGGTGAGAAAGGTCGAGCCGAGGTCGGTGGTGAGGTGCTCGTTGTACGGGGGATACGCCGCCGTCCACGAGCGGCCTAGGCCGGGGAAGTTGTCGAAGAAGTGACGCGGGGCGATGCGGGCCCACGCTCCCCACCAGAGGTTCAGCGCCGCGAGCGCGGCGAGCCCGCCGCGGACCGCCAGATCCCACGATCTCATCACCCGATCTTGGATGCTCAGCCCGGCGCGAGCAACCGCGGGTAGCGGCTCGCGGCGCGCCGCTCGCGGCACGCGCACCGTCGAGCGCACCGGTGCGCGGCGCACCGTTGCGGGGCGATTACAAGCGCGGCCCGTCGTTACGGGCGTCGCCGAGCGCGATGCGGGCATCGGCGTAGTCGCGCAGAACCGAGCGAACAGGGGCGACAACGTCCCGCGCCACCGCGGCCGTGGCATCGCGCAGGCGCCGTTCGGTTATGGCGCGGAATCGGCGCGCCCGGGCGGCGGCGAGTGGTCGGCCGAGCAGAAGCACGAGAAGGGCGACGACGGCTCCGGCGAAGATCAGCACCAGCGGCAGCCACACACCGCCCACGGTGGGCGGATCGGCGACCCCGTCGCGGTCGGTCGCCCACCAGGCCAGCCAGGCCCCACCGCCCAGGACAGACAGGACCGAGAGCCACCAGACGACGCGGGCCAGCATCCAGCCGATGACCCGCGGTCGTCGGGGACGAGCGGCCTCGACCGCGTGACCCACGTCGTGCGGGAGTCGGTCCACGCCGCTCAACGCCGCGACCCGTACGTCGTCCGGCCACGGCTCCGGAAGGCCTGGACTTGTGCGGTCGGCGAGGTGCCGGACGGCGACCGCGGCGGCGGTCGCGTCGGCCAGGGCCACGCCCGCTGGGTCACCGCCGCGAACGGCCACCGCATTCCGACCTCGGTGGGCGCGCCGACGTCGGAATGGCCATCCGGGCAGCGCTGCCCTTCCGGCGTATGCGCGCCCGGCCTCGACCGCGACCGCGCGAACGCCGACCGCATCGCCGAGTTGGCCGGCGAGGTCGAGCACGACCTCGCGGCTGACCGGATCCTCGGCGACATCCGCCGATCCGATGAGCGGCGCGAGCCTCTCGACCGCCACGTCGAGCTCACCCTCCATCCTGGACAGCGCCGCGTGCCGCCCCGCCACGGTCTTCTCCAGCAGCGTGCGCAACTCGCCGACACCATCGCCGGTGGTGGCCGAGGTCGAGATCAGTGGTACGCCTGGCATGCCGTCCGCCTCGACGAGTCGCGCGAGATCAGCCCGGCAGCGCGCGGCGTCGGCCAGTGACAGTCGATCGACCTGATTGAATACGACGACGGTCACGTCGCGCACCGCGCCCATGTGCTGCAGATACTCCTCGTGAATTGTCCGATCGGCATACTTCTGCGGATCCAGCACCCAGATGACGAGATCGACGACGCGCATGAGCCGCTCCGCCTCGACGCGGTGGCTCGACGCGATGGAGTCCACATCAGGCAGATCGAGGAGGACCAGTCCGCGCAGGGCCGCCTCGTCATCACCATCGAGAGGGCTCTCCCGAACGAACCTCCGTGCGGGGGCGACGCCCAGCCAATCAAGCAGGGCGGTCGCCTCCTGCTCCCCCCAGATGCACGCATGTGCCTCCCCAGTGGTTGGGCGAAGCGGGCCGGACACCGAGAGTTCCATCCCCGCTAGCGCGTTGAAGAGGATGGACTTGCCGCCTCCGGTCGCGCCGGCCAGCGCGGCTACGGTGTGCTCGCCGGACAGGCGTAGCCGGACCGTCGCGCGATCGACGAACGCGTGGGCGGCCGGTATCGCGTCCGCGTCGACGGTCGATGGTGGCGGGTCGGTGACGTGGTCACCGACGGCGCGGAGGAAACGGCCGAGGGCGTCGACCCGGTCGCCGAGTGCGGCAGCCGCATGGTCCTGCGCGTTCATGCGGCCTCTCCCAGCCCGGTGTCGATCCACGCCCGAGTGGCGCGGACGCGATCCGCGGCCACCCGCAGGCGCTGGGCCAGCCGCGGATCAATGGCCACGGCGGAGACCACAGCGAGGTGGCGGTCGGCCTCGGCATCGAGCAGGGTGCCGACCCGGTCGATGAGCTCGTCGCGGGCACGCTCCCCCAGCGCGCGGGCGAACTGCAGCGCCAGGACGCTACGCAACGCCGTCTCGCTCGCTCCAGTTCCCGAGATGTCATGCTCCGGCGGAGCGATCGCGACGACCGTTGCGAGCAGTACCACCGCCGCACTCGCGTCCGAGCGGGTACGCGGCGAGTCGGCGCGGACCTCCGACCGCAACCAGGCCTGCCAGTCATGCACGAGATCGTGGGCACCGTCCGTACAGCCAGGCCATGGCCGGCCCAGTGCGGGTTCGGCGGCCAGAAGCGCGCGGCCGGCCGGTTCGGTGCGCCAACGATCGCGGCAGGCCAGTGCCGCCGCCTCATTCGCCTCACTGATGAACGCGGCGAGGGACGCCGCCACGGCGGCGTGAAATCGCCGCCCCAGGCTCGGACCATCGGCGACGGCGGCGCTCACCCGGGCGCGCCGCAGGTTCGCCGTCGCCCGGAGCGCCACCCGCAGCTCCCCGTCGGATACGAGCTCCTGCCAGCCGGCGTGGACCTCGCCGCGGAGCACCGCACCACCGCGCAGGCTGGACTCGACGTCGATAGCGGCGGTGCGGTAGGCCGCGCGCACTGCGCCGGCCAGGCTCTCCGCGGCGCTCACCTGGTCATCGGCGGCCACTGCGAGCGAATCGACCTGAGGCCCGATCGCGTCGATGGCGCCCAGCAGGGTCTGCCTCGTGGTACTTCTTCGATTGGAGATGCTGCGCGCGACTCCGTCGAGCCACCGCTTAATGGGCGCGGTTTCCCTCTCGGCCAACAGGCCATGTCCGTCCAGAGTGGACTCCGGCACCATGAAAAGGGGGGCTCCGTCGAGTCCGTGGCCGCTCAACATCCTCGCCAGGTGTCCCGAGATCAGGTCCGTGACGTCGGGCGGCACCCGGTCGAGGACGATGGCCAGCGCAGTTCCGCGTTCCTGGGCCTCGCGGAGGACCTGCCAAGGGACCGCATCCGCGTAGCGGGCCGCGGTGGTGACGAAGAGCCAGAGGTCCGCGGCGCCCAGCAATTCGCGAGCGAGTTCGCGATTGTGGGCGACGACTGAGTCGATGTCCGGGGCGTCAACGAGGGCCACTCCGGGCGTGAGTAGCGGCGCATTGATCACCGGCAGCGCATCGCCGGCGGGGCGGGTCGATCGCGGCAGGGAGCGCATCAGGGCCCGATCCCGAAACCAGGACGCATCGGCCGGGTGGCAGACCAGCAACGGTGTCCGGGTCGTCGGGCGCAGCACGCCGGCTGGGCTCACCGGTGACCGGACCAGGCTATTGACGAGCGTGGATTTACCGGCGCCAGTCGAACCGCCAATCACGGCGAGCAGCGGCGCGTCCAAGCGGTCGAGCCGAGGGATGACGTAGTCGTCGAGCCGCTGGACCAGTAGCGCCGCGCTCTCCCGGGCGGGTGCGGCGCTCGGCACTGCGAGGGGAAAGGACGCCGAGGCGGCCGCCTCGCGCACGTCGTCCATGGCAACGGCCAGCGGCGTATCGGCACCGGCCGGTGCCGGACCCAGCCGCACTGGTTCCGTCCGCATCGGATCCGTCCGCATCGGTTCCGTCCGCATCGGTTCCGTCCGCATCGGTTCCGTCCGCTCCGGTTCCGTCCGCA
>JAXIPB010000160.1:0-36909 GCA_045403155.1 Micromonosporaceae bacterium | reverse complement strand
TGGTGGTGGTGCTGTGTGGGTTACGGGTTATGCGGGGGTGTAGCAGGGCTTGTCGAGCGTGAAGGCCTGCGCGGTCGGGCCGACGGTGGGAGGTGCCACCTCGGTCACGCCGGTTGGGGCCGACTTGTCCGGCTTGGAGATCACGGTCGAGCGGACCACGCCGCCGTTGGGGCCACCGGCATAGTTGCCGGCGCCGGCGGGCAGCATGCCCTCGTAATCGACCGAGGAAAGGGACTTCGCCGCGGCGAGCAGGCCCGCGCGGGTGAGGTCCTTATTGGCGGCCGCCTTCTCCAGCGCGGCCTTGAGCGGGTACGACCACACCCAGCCGGCCGTGTAGCCGTCCGAGAGCGGTGACGGGGTGCCCAGCGCCTCCCGCATGGCCTGGTGGCCGGGGGTGTTCGCGCCCCACGACTGCCACGGGCCGGACTGCAGGTAGAGCGCCGCGAACGCCGGGGCGGCCGCGGACGCGTTGAGCGCGGGGTTCCAGGTCGGGCTGGTGCCGATGACGAGCGGAGCGTAGCCGCTGGTCTGGGCCTGGGCGCCGATGCCACCGACGATGATGGCGGCCTCGGTCGGTGCGGTGGTCAGGATGATCAGATCCGGCTTGGCGGTGAGGACCTGCGCGATCGCGCCGGCCTGGTTGGCCGCGCCGGGATCGGTCTTGATGTTGGTGAAGGTGAGGCCGAGTTTCTCGGCGCCGAACTTGGCGCCGGCGGCGGCGTCGTCGCCGTAGTCACCGGCGTAGTGCACCGAGGCGACGCTCTTGATGGTCGGCTTGGCGCCCTTGGCGTAGTCGATGGCGTTCATCGACTCAATGCAGTAGTTCGCGCCGGACTCGAGGATGACGTCCTCGAAGGCCCACAGCGAGGTCCACGACGCCGGCACCGCGACGATGTTGTTGGTCTTGAGGTCGCCCAGGATGGCCGCCGTGGTCGGCGAGCCCAGGGTCTGGGCCAGGGCGAGGATCTTGCCCTTGATCTCCTGGTAGACCTCGTTGTGGGTCTGCGGGTTGTACTTGTTGTCCTTCACGTACGTGGTGACGTCGATCTCGTAGCCGCCGATGCCACCGGCCTTGTTGACCCGGTTCCAGAACGCCTTCTGCGAGTTGGTGATCGGAACCGCGAGGGGGAAGAACGGGCCGACCGACAGGTCGGAGATCGTGCCCAGGTAGATGCAGCCCTTGGTCTTATCGATCGCCGAGGGACACGGCTCCTTGGTCACACCGATATCGGTCCTGATGCCACTGGCATCGGTCGTGCCGCCGCTGTCCGAGCCGCGGCAGCCGGCGAGCGCGCCCGCCAGCACCAGCACCGCTGTCGCGGCAATGGCTCCTAGACGTTTCATCGTGGATGTTCCTCCTTGGTTGGGCGGGGGACTTCGCTAGTAGGAGAATGGCCAGGCTTTCCAGTAGTTGCGGATGCGCAACCAAATCCCGAACAGGCCGCGCGGCTCGAAGATCAGGAAGATGATGATCAACGCGCCGTACAGGATGGTCTCCACCTGGAAGACGTTCGGGGTCTCGCTCGACACGCCGCTGACGAACGGCACGTACTCCGGCAGCGCCCGGGTCACCGGGCGGAGCAGAGTGAAGAAGAACGCGCCCATGATGGCGCCGGAGATGGTGCCTGCCCCGCCGACCAGCACCATCGCGATGAAAAGCACCGACAGCTCGAGGTTGAACGCCTCCGGCACGAAGAAGCCGGTAACGATGAAGAACAGGGCGCCGCAGCAACCGGCGTAGAACGACGACACCGCGAACGCGACCGTCTTATACCGGGCGAGGTTCACCCCCATCACGCCGGCAGCGATGTCGCGGTCCCGGATCGCGGTGAACGCCCGACCCACGCGGGACCGGGCCAGGTTGCGGGCTGCCAACGCGAAGATGACCAGTAGCAGGAAGGCCAGCCAGTAGATCTTCTGATCGCGGCTGAAGTACGCGTCGGTGACGTCCAGCCGGACGCCGAACAGCGACGGCGCCGGCGCCGGCCGGCCGATGTTGGTGCCGCCGGAGATGTTGGTGAGCTCCTTGAAAAAGTGCTCGCCGATGAAGACCAGCCCGAGCGTGACGATGGCCAGATACAGCCCACGCAGCCGGGTCGCCAACGGCGCAACGATGACCCCCGCGATCGCGGCCACGATCCCGGCCGCCGGCAGCCAGATCAGGATCTCGTCGATCCCGTACCCGAGCAGCCGCCCGGTCCGGTCCGTGCCGCTGATCACCGCCGCGGTGTAGGCGCCAACGCCGAGGAAGAACGCGTGTCCCAGTGAGACTTGGCCGGCGTAGCCGGTCACCAGGCCGAGCCCGATCGCACCGATGGAGGCGATGCAGGCATTGGCCAGCAGTTGCAGATTGATGTCCAATGGCGAATCCCCGGCGCCGCCGGCGTCAGGGAAGACGAACGGCGCGGCTGCCCCGAACACCAGCAGCAGGACCACCATCACCCTCTTGGTGGTGGTGTTGAGCAGGGCCATCTCCGACTCGTACGAGGTATACAGCATCGGCCGCCCAGACGGCTTCCTGCGCTTCACGGTCGGATTCTTGCCCGGTGCGGCCGTGGTGCTCGCTGGCGTTCGCTCGTCGACGCTCACACTCGCTCCACCTCTCGGGTGCCGAACAGGCCGTACGGTCGTATCAGCAGCACGAGCAGCATGACCACGTACGGAGTAATGACCGAGATATTGCCGCCCATCCACTCCGGGAAGTACTGCTGGTACTGGGCGACAACCTCTTGCAGTACCCCGACGATGAGCCCGCCCACCACAGCGCCGAGTAGTGAGTCGAGTCCACCTAGGATGATCACCGGCAGGGCGACCAGCGCGATGATCCACAAGGTCTGTTCGACGCTGCCGCCACCGGTCGCGGCGAAGACCCCGCCGATCGCGGCGAGTCCCCCCGCGATGGCCCAGGACATCGCGAACACCGCGCCAACCGACACCCCCTGCGCCATCGCGGCCTCTTGGTCGTACGCGGCTGCCCGCATCGCCAGGCCCATCCGGGTGAACCGGAAGAAGGCGTAGAGCACGGCGACCAGCAGCGCCGTGGTGATGAGCATCGCGATGTGGCGCTGCTGCACCTCGGCGCCGAAGATGACGGTCGACTTGAGTCCCCATGGATCGTTGACCTGGCGCAGCTCGATCCCGATGAACGCGCTCGCGATCACCCGCACGACCACGTCCACGCCGAGCGTGATGATCGCGACCGTGAAGGCCGGCCTTCCGATCATCGGACGCACCGCGACCCGCTCCACGCCGAGCGCGAGCGCGGCGGTGCCGAGTGCGGCCAGCGGCACCGCGGCGAAGAAGCCGAGCGGGATAACCAGGTACGTCGCCAGCACCGCCCCGGCCAGCATGAAGGCCGGCTGGGCGAAGCTGATCACCCGGGTCGCCTTGTAAATGATCACAAAGCCGAGGGCTAGCAGCGCATAGACGCTCCCGATGCCCAAGCCTCGACTCAGGATCTGTATCGCTTCGGTCATCCGCGGCCGGCCGAGTCGCGGTTCGAATACATGTCCTCCACCAGCTCGCCAAAGAGCTTGGCAATGGCGGAGCGCTTGACCTTCTGGGTCGCTGTCAACTCGCCGTCCTCGTGGTCGAGCTCCTTGGGCAGCATGCGGAACTTCTTGATCTGCTCAACCGTGGCGAATTTCGTGTTGACGTCGTTGATGACTCCCTGAACCAGCTTGAGGACCTCCGGTTTCTCGCCCAGATCGCGGTAGGTCGTGTAGACGATGCCCTTACGCTGCGCCCAGTTGCCGACCGTCTCCAGTTCTATGCCGATAAGGGCGACCAGGTATGGGCGACGGTCACCGACCACAATGGCCTCCTTGATAAACGGCGAGGCCTTGAGCGCGTTCTCGATCTCACTGGGAGCGATGTTCTTTCCACCGGCGGTGATGAGGATGTCCTTGGCCCGGTCGGTGATCTTTATGTGGGTTCCGTCCACCCACTCACCTACGTCGCCGGTGTGGAGCCAACCGTCGTCGGTCTTGGTCCGCGCGGTCGCCTCCGGGTCACGGAAGTAGCCGACAAAGGTGCCGCGGTGGCGGGTCAAGATCTCTCCGGTTTCGGGATCGATCCTGAGCTCGACGTTCATCTGGGGTTCGCCGACAGTGCCGAGCTTTACCCGACCGGGCCGATTCCCGGTCGCGATCGCGGTGTTCTCGGTCATCCCGTACACCTCGTGCATAGCGACGCCGATGCCCATGAAGAACTTGAGCACTTCGGGCGCGATTGGCGCGGCCCCGGAAGCGGCGTACCGCACCCGGCGCATCCCGATGCGTTCGCGCAGCGCCCGATAGAAGAACACCCATCCGATCCCGTACATCAGCCTGGTCGCAACCGTATGGCGTCCGTTGGTGCGGACCAGCGTGTCGCCGATCCAGCGCGCCACGCCGAGCCAGAGCCTCGAGTTGAGCTTCTTGATCCACGAGGCGTTCTGCAGACCGATGCTGACCGAGGCGAGGATGCGCTCCCAGATCCGGGGCACTCCAAACAGGATGGTTGGCTGGACCTCGCGCAGGTTCGGCTGCACCGTCGCGATCGACTCGGCGAAGTTGACCTGCACGCCCGCGCCCGCGTTGAACCACGTCGTGAAGATGCGCTCGGCCACATGGCACAGCGGCAGGTACGACAGGGTGAGGTCATTCGGACCGGGCGGCGGCGAGGTGAAGCCCCCGCCCTGCACCAAGGCCTCCACCGCGAACTCCACGTTGGCCACCGAGAGCATGGCGCCCTTGGGCGGCCCGGTCGTGCCGGAGGTGTAGATAAGGGTGGCGATATCCTCCGCGGTCGCGGCCGCCATCCGGTCCTCCACGGCACCCGGATGGGCCGCGCGATGCTCGCCGCCCAGCTTGAGCAGATCCTCCCAGGCCAACAGCTTGGGGTTGTCGTAGTGGTAGCGAATCCCGCGCGGCTCGATGTGGACGATCCGTTCCAGATCCGGGCATTGATCGATGACGGCCAGCGCCTTGTCGACCTGTTCCTGGTCCTCGGCGATGAGCACCTTCGCGCCGGAGTGCGAAAGCAGGTAGCCGACCTCGGCGGGCGGGTTGGTCGGATACAAGCCCACTGTCATCGCCCGGACTGCGATGGTCGCGACGTCGCTGTAGAGCCATTCGCGGCGATTCTCCGAGTGAACCGCGACCCGATCGCCGGGATCCACGCCGAGAGCAAGGAGTGCATGGCCCACGGTCAGCACCGTGTCCCAATAGGACGACCAGCTGACCTCCTGCCACACACCGAAGTCCTTCTCACGCATGGCGACTCGCGTCGGCATGGTGCGCGCGCGATCTCGTACGCGGGTGGCGATCGTGGTGACTCCGGACGGCAGCTCAGCCACGCCCGCAGCCGGCTTGGTCTCGGTGACGGTGCTCATGCTCGCTGCACCTCCCCCAGGTAGGCCCGGATAACATCCGGGTTGTTCTGGATATCGTTGGGAATGCCGGTGGCGATCTGCACGCCGAAGTCGACCACCATGACCCGGTCGGCCAGGTCCATGACGAGGCCCATGTCGTGCTCGACCAGAATGATCGGGATGTTCAGCTCGTCCCGGATATCGAGAATGTAGCGGGCCATGTCCTCGGTCTCCTCGAGATTCATTCCGCCCACCGGCTCGTCGAGCAGCAGCAGCTTCGGCTTCATCGCGAGCGCCCGCCCGAGCTCGACCCGCTTCTGCACGCCGTAGGGCAACAGGCCGACCGGCAGCCGCCGCCACTGCGCCAGTTCGAGGAAGTCCACAATGTCCTCGACGGCGGCCCGCGCGGCCAGCTCCTCCCGCCGGGCGCGACCCAACCACGCGATTGCCGAGAAAGTGCCGTACCGCAGATGTGTGTGCCGGCCGAGCATGAGGTTGTCCAGCACCGTCAGGTTCGCGAACAGTTCGACGTTCTGGAACGTCCGCGCGATACCGGCCGCCGCGATCCGGTGGGGCCGCTGCCCGACGATATTGGCCCCGTCGAAGACGACCCGTCCCCGTTGCGGGCGGTAGACCCCGGATAGCACGTTGAAGATCGATGTCTTGCCGGCGCCATTCGGCCCGATGATCGCGAACAGTTCTCGCCGACCGACCGTAAAGCTCACCCCGTCGATGGCCTTCACGCCGGCGAACGCGAGGCGCACGTCCTCGAAGACGAGGATCGGCGAACCGTCCCGCACGGCGGCCTCGGACGCGACAGTCTCGGTCATGACAGCCACCGCTTTCGCCGCTTGTAGTGCTTGACCTCGCGGAACGACTTCGCGGTGCCCTCCGGTCGCAGGCCCAGGTAGAACTCCCGCACGTCTTCGTCGGCGAGTAGCTCCGCGGCCGGCTTGTCCAACACGATCTTGCCGGTCTCCATCACATAACCGTGCGACGCGATCGACAGCGCCATGGTCGCGTTCTGCTCCACCAGCAGCACACCTGTTCCCTGCCGGTTGATCGCCACAATCAGGTCGCGGATCTGCTCCACGAGTCGTGGCGCCAGGCCGAGGCTCGGCTCGTCGAGAAGCAGGTAGCGCGGCTCGGCCATCAGCGCCCGGCCCATCGCCAACATCTGTTGCTCGCCACCAGAGAGGTAGCCGGCCGTGTCCTTGCGCCGACTCGCGAGCACCGGGAACAGCGTGAAGGCACGCTCGATTCCGGTGGCCCGATTGCGGGGATTGGTGTGGGCGCCGAGCCGCAGGTTCTCCTCAACCGTCAACTCGGCGAAGGTCCTTCGGCCCTCCATCACCTGAGAGATCCCGCGGCGCACCACGGCGGCCGGCTTCAGCTGGTGAATCGACTCGCCGTCCAGCGAGATCGACCCCTTGGTGATCTCGCCATCGTGCGGGTCAAGCAGGCCGCAGAGCGCTCGAAGAAGGGTGGTCTTGCCGGCGCCGTTGGCGCCCAGCAACGCCACGATTTCACCCGGAGGCACCCGCAATGACACGCCGCGCAGCACAAGCATCACGTCGTCGTAGACGACCTCAAGGTTCTGCACCTGCAGCAAGGCCGGACCCCCTAAGTTACCGGTCATTAAACAGGCCACGACGATCGGGGAAAAGAGATCGGAAGTGGACCCCCGGTAACGGTTCGGTCGCGCCAAACGGAGAGGGACTACAACATTCATCAGATAGCGGTATTAGTCGGTCTGATCACTTATATCCGACTCACCTCTCGACCCGCTCCCCAGCGCCGATCATGACCTGGAGGTCATGATCGCGCGGATTTCGCGGCAGTCAGGTCATGATCGTGGCGATCATGGGGGTCGAAAAGGGGCCTGCCGCCGCACATCGGATGCTGCGGGGCAGGCCCTTTGAGAGGTGGGAAGAGTGGAGTTAGGCGGGAAAGTGTGGGTTAGGGAGGAGTGGGTTAACGGGAAGGAGCGGGACTTAGGCGGCGCGGAGTCCCTCGGCGCGGGCCAGCTCGCGGAGCCGACCCAGGGCCTGGATCTCAAGCTGCCGGATCCGCTCCCGGGACAGCGAAAAGCGCGTCGCTACCTCGGTCAGCGAGTGCTCGCGGCCATCCTCGAGGCCGTACCGCGCCCGCATGATGCCGGCGGAACGGTCGTCGAGGTGGTTGAGCAGTCCCTCAATCCGCTGGCGCTCGAGCGCGGCGAGCACGACATCCTCGGGCGACGGCGCGTCGCTGTCGGCAACGAGATCGCCAAGGTTCGTGTCGCCGTCGTCGCCAACAGGGGTGTCGAGCGAGACGGTGTCCTGCGACCAGCGCATCAACTCGCGGACGCGCTCGACCGGCACGTCCATCGCGACCGCGACCTGCTCCGGCTCGGGATCTGTGCCGAGTTCGCGGGTCAGCTGCCGGGCAACGTTGCGCATCCGGTTGACATCCTCCACGAGGTGCACCGGAAGCCGGACGGTCCGCTCCTGCTGCGCGATGGCGCGGCTGATGGCCTGGCGGATCCACCACGTCGCGTACGTCGAGAACTTGTAGCCGCGGATGTAGTCAAACTTCTCCACCGCGCGCACCAGGCCCGTGTTGCCCTCCTGGATGAGGTCGAGCATCGGCATTCCGGAGCGCACGTAGCGGCGGGCGATCGAGACAACCAGTCGGAGGTTGGCCCGGATGAACCGGTCCTTCGCGTCATCTCCCTCTGCGACCAGGCGCTCGAGTTCGTCGCGCTTGAGGTCGTGGGGAAGCGTTTCCTGCTCGAGGAGGTGCTCGGCGTACAACCCGGCCTCGATCGCCTTGGCGAGGTCAACCTCCGCGGCGGCGTCGAGCAGCGGGGTCTTCGAGATCTCGTGCAGGTAGACGCCGACCAAGTCGCGCTCTTCAGCGACCTCGTCCGTCCGCAGCACCCTGGTCATCTTCTCCACCGTTGCGACCCCTCAATCGATGCACCGCCCCCCGGCTGTGCCCCTGACACAACAGACGCTTTCCCTCCGTGATTCCGTTCCAAGCTTGGAAAACGGTCACAAATTCGTGATGGGCACAACACCGGTACGCCAGTTACCTGCCCGGCGTCACACAGCGACCCGCGTCGCGCCTAACGTGCCTCACGAGGCGTTCGTCGCCGTCGCCCGAACGGCTTGGTGGCAACGATCCAGCCGCCTGGGCCGCTCATCTGTGACACGCCCACGTGGTCCGTGAGGTTCACACGGAGCGGCACCAAATCGGTGGTACGGCGCAGCGCGCGCGCCAATCAGTCGCGTGAGGCGCGCCACAAACGGAATCCACCGGCACCCAAAATGGCGAGAAACGCCCCCGCCACCCACCAGACCCACCCGGGCTTACCGGACCCAGCCGTCGGATCTGACCCGCCGACCCGGCTGTCGCTGGCGGGCGTCGTCGGCGCAGCCGACGGCGCTGTCCATGCCGGCGGACGAACCCGCCCGGGTTGGGCCGACCAACCGCGCTCGGCTGCCCAGACGCGCTCGGCCGACCAACCGCGCTCGGCTACCCAGACGCGCTCGGCTGCCCAACCGGCCTCAGCTGCAGAAACGGGCCGGGGTGGCGCGACGTGCACCGCTGGCGCGACGTGCACCGCTGGTGCGACGTGCACCGCTGGTGCGACGGGCTGGGCGGGGGGCATACGTAGGGCTGGTGAGACGGGCTGGGCTGGCGCCACATGTACGGCAGGTGCGACGTGAACGGCAGGTGCGACGGGCTGGGCTGGTGCCACATGTACGGCAGGTGCGACGTGAATGGCAGGTACGACGTGAACCACTGGTGCGACGTGAACGGCTGGTGTGACGTGCTCGGCTGGCGGTGATAGCGCCAGCGCCGCGCCAGCGGCGAAGAGCGCCGCGCCCTTGGTGGTGCCGAACCTCATGACGCCGGAGATTAGGCGACGTGACCCGGCGGCGCCAGCAGAGCCAACCGGTGGCCTATACCACTCATTGCCAATCATTCCTCGGCCCTCCACTATGGACTTACCGGCCCGCGCAGGGCGGCCACGACTCAAGGTCATCGCAAGTGCTCAAGACTTGCCCGCTTCTCGGCCGCCCGACCGGGCGAGGGTTGAACACGTGCAGCGATCAAGCACGCATCGCGCTCTTCCGCGGACCGCCACCGGAGGAGGCAGCTGAGACGGCCCCCGATTCGTCGGGTTAGGGAGGGTTTGCGAGGATTGGGCCGCGGGAAAGCCCGGCTACTTCCCGGCGCGTCGCCAGCCGCCAACCACCGCGGCCACCACCGAGACGAGGTAGAGCTGGCCCGTCAGCGCTTCGGTCACGGCGATCGCGCGGGCCACCGTGCTCGCCGGGGTGATGTCACCGTACCCAACCGTCGTCACGGTGATCACGCTGAAATAGAGCAGGTCGGACGGGGTGGGTGGGCTCGAGGCGCCATGGAGATAGTCGCCGATGAATGATGCGAACAGTTGGTGCAGCGACGCGAAGAGAAGCGCCAGCAGGAGGAAGACGCAGAGCACGCCCAGTACCGTCGCGCTGTCGACCCGCCGGCGCTCGACGAGCGTGGACACGATTGCGCCAATGGCCGCCGCGATGAGGACGAAGGAGCACGCACCAACCGCTCCGTAGACGACCGTTGACGACGCGGTCGCCGACAGCACCGCCACAACTGCGATTGCGCCAATCCCGAGCGCGATCGCCGCCCATCGCAGGCGCGTGTCGGCTCGCAACCGGGTCGACAGCCACAGCAGGAACCCCAGCACGGCAATCCGGGTCGGATTGCCGGCCGTGCTCTCAGCAAACAGGATGATGAGCGTGTAGAGAGCGAGGATGCCCGCGAGCATCCGAAGATACTCGGGCCGCTGCCGGGCTGCCGTGGTTGTCATCCGGGAACCGTCGTCCCCACGGCGCCGCGGTTCCCGGCGCGGACGAACATCTCGAGCAGGATGAGCACCAGGAGAATCCCGGCGGTGGTCCACAGGACCGCCGCCACTCCTGGACGATCGGCGAGAATGAAGGCCGCGACCGCGACCAGCACGAGTCCAATCTGGATGGGACGGTACAGAGTAGCGAGCGCCCGGCCGGTCGGGCTCACCCAGGTGCCAGCGCGTCGCAGCGCGACCGCACCAGCGTCGATCCCCCGATTGATCAGACGCCGGAAGCCCACCGCCGCGCGGCTCGGTCCGGCGAGGATCGCGCCGACCACGAAGACCAGCATCAACACGAGCAGCGTCTGCAGCGCGGCGATGAGGAAGCGCAGCAGCGCGTTGAGCACGGCCGCGGCCGCGTCCGGTGAGCGGACCTGGGGTGGCAGATTGTCCACAAAATACGTGCGCGCGGCGACAACCGCGGTCAGGGTCGACGCCGCCATGATGGCGATGAGTACGCAGCCGAGGATGATCCCCCGTCGCGGGTTGGGAGCGACCAGGATTCCGGCCAACAGGAGCGCCAACGCCACCCACGGCAGCCACGTGCCGGCCGTGTTGAGCATCTTCGTGTAGGTGCGAATCTTGGGCAGCTGATCCGACTGGACGAGCGTGTAGGGGATCGAGACGTCCGGAATCTTGGCGAAGATGGTGAGACCGTCTGCGACGAGTTGCTGCTTGACCATGGACAGGAGCTGGCCCAGGTCGATCGTGACGGTGTCGCCCTCACTGGTCAGCAGCTCGGTTTGCCCTCCCGTGAGCACGGTGACGAGTCCCTGATGTGCGGTGCGGTTGAGGTTCTCCCAGGCGGTCTCGAATCGCTCCGTGGCCATGAGTTCGCTGATCTTGTTGGTCAGAAACGACTCGAGTCCGTTGACGAGCGGGCCGACGAGGTCGGTGACGCGCGCCGGCGCGCCCTCCGCCGTCAGCCGCTCGGCCACCTGGGTGGCCAGCCCTTTCACGTCCGAGCGCGTGATGATCTCGTCGCTGAGGCGAGTGGCGACTGCGGACCGCACGGCGGGATCCTCGCCGAGCGGGGCGACCGTCTGGACGTACGTGTTGGTGTCCAGAACCTCGGCCCGCAGGTAAACCGCGACCACGGCGAGGCTGCTCAGCACCGCGGCAGCGAGTAGCAGGGCCGTGGCCCCCGCCCAACGTCCGCGCCGACCCCATCTGCCTCGGGCCGAGGCGTCGACCTCGCGACGCAGCCGCTCCAGTTCCGCCCGTTCTTCCGCGCTCAGGTCGCCCATCGCACCCCCCGATGCGTCGCGAATGACCCAGCGCGTTCATCGTCGCGCGTTTCCCGCCCAACTTGGGCGAAAGTTACTGATTTGGCCAGCAATGGACGGGGGAAGGGATCACGATGTGGCTACCGGTACGGGATCGGTGCCGCGCGCGCGAGAGGGGGACACCCGATGGGCATCATCATCCGGACGGTGGTCACCGCGTTCGCGCTTTGGATCGCCACCATCCTGGTTGGCGGCATCAAGGTTGAAGGCGAGAGCACGCTTGAGAACACCCTGACCCTGCTCGCCGTCGCGGTGATTTTCGGCCTCGTCAACGCGATTCTCAAGCCGCTCATCAAGATCTTCGGTTGTCTCTTCTACATCGTCACGCTCGGGCTGATCGCGCTGCTGGTCAACGCGCTGCTCTTCCTACTCGTCGACTGGATCGCTGGCCTGCTCAAGCTGCCGTTCCAGGTCGACGGATTCTGGGCCGCGTTCTGGGGGGCGATCATCGTCGGCCTCGTGAGTTGGTTGATCAATCTCGCCATCCCGGACCCCAAGCCGCAGTCGACAACCTGAAAGGAGTGCACAATGGACAGCACGACCTCAGTTCCCCGGGAGGACAAGGCGGCACTGGGTACGAGCATGCCGTGGTGGCTGTTTCTTGTCACCGGGGCCGCCTGGTTCGTCATCGCCTGGGTGGTACTGCGCTTCGACCTGACCTCGGTCGCCGCCGTCAGCGTCCTCGCCGGCATTGTGATTGTGGTGGCCGGCGTCGCGGAAATCTTCACCGCGCTCACCGCGCCCGGTTGGAATTGGCTGCATGCGATCCTCGGCGCCGTGTTCATCATTACCGGTGGAATCGCGTTCTTCCGGCCCGGCGGGACGTTCGCGATGCTCGCCGCGTTCGTTGGGTGGTACTTCCTGTTCAAGGGGATGCTGGACATCATCCTCGCGTTCGCGACGAAGGACGCCAACGATGCCTGGTGGCTGGGCCTCATCGTCGGGATCATCGAGGTTGGTCTCGGTTTCTGGGCGGCGGGAAGCTACGGCCGGTCGGTCACGCTGCTCATCGTCTTCGTCGGCGCGATCGCGCTGACAAGGGGCGTTACTGATATCGTGCACGCCTTCCGGCTGCGAAGGCTCGGCCGCGAGTTTGAGCAGCGTCGCGAAGCCGGCATGATGCCGCCGGGCGGAGTCGCGACCGCCGGCATGTAGCCGTTCACAAGACCTTCGCGATCAAGGGCGAACGGTCGTTAGTTGATCACCAGTCCGCGACCAGTAGTCGATGATCGCAGGGGGTCGGCGTTCATCCGAAGCGCCCCGTGATGTAGTCCTCTGTCCGCTTCTCCATCGGGTTAGTGAAGATCTTGGGGGTGTCATCGAACTCGATGAGCCGCCCGTGGCGCACGTCCTGCTCATCCACCTCGGCGGTGAAGAACGCGGTTCGGTTGCTCACGCGTGCGGCCTGCTGCATGTTGTGCGTGACGATAACAATGGTGTAGTCGAATGCCAGCTCGTACATGAGATCCTCGATCTTCGTTGTGGCGATAGGATCTAGGGCCGAACACGGCTCGTCCATCAGGATCACGTCGGGCCTCACGGCGATCGTACGAGCGATACAGAGTCGCTGCTGCTGACCGCCGGAGAGGGTCAGTGCGCTGGACTTGATCTTGTCCTTGACCTCGTCCCAGAGCGCCGCACGGCGCAGCACCTGTTCGACTAGATCATCCATTCTGTCGACCTTCATGCCCGTGACACGTGGGCCGTACGCGACATTGTCGTAGATCGACTTCGGGAAGGGGTTGGGCTTCTGGAAGACCATTCCGATCCGCCGGCGCACCTCTATCGGATCCACATCGGACGAATAGAGGTCCTGGCCGTGGTACGTGATCCGGCCAGCCACACGCGCGCCAGGGATCAGATCGTTCATTCGGTTCAACGAGCGAAGGATCGTGCTCTTGCCGCATCCGGAAGGGCCGATCAACGCAGTAATCTGGTTCCGCCCGATAGACATGGTGGCGCCCCGTACGGCTTCATAGTCGCCATAGAAGACGCTCACGTTCTCCAACTCGAGGACCGTGGGATGCGCGGCCGGGCTCGGTTTTTCGCCGGGCCGCTCGAGCCGGCCAAGGTTTGAGCCGAGGATGCTGACGGATGGCCGGTCGCTCGTGTTGGTCACTGCTGTCTCACCTCGAGTCCGCCGATGCGCGTGATCACGTCACCAGCATTCCATGATCGCGAACCGAGTTGCGAGTCGTCACATCATCATAGTGATCAACATGGCCGAGGCCAGCCCCGCGGTGGCGCTCATTCCCGCCAGCGCGTCGTGCGCCACATCGGTTCGGGATCTTCAGGATCGGCGCGAGTCCTGCTCATCGGCGGGAGGTGCAACGAGCCGGTAACCTACACCGCGCACTGTAAGGATCATGCGTGGATCGACCTGATCGTCGCCGAGGCGCTGGCGTAGGCGTTGCACATGCACTGTGATGGTGTTTGAACCAGGCACGCCACCCCATACAGCGTCGCGAATCTGTTCCCGGGTGACCACCCGGTCGGCGTTGGCCATCAGTAGTTCGAGCAGGCGCAGCTCGCGCAACGGCATACGGACGAGGAGTCCGTTCAAATGGACCTCGAGCAACCCAGGGTCCAAGCGAAGACCACCCACCTCCAGCGTGGGCTGCATCGCCGACCCGTCGGGGCGGATGGCCCGCAGGATCGGCAGAAGCTCGCGCAGCCGATATGGGTGCGCGACACACGCCGTCGCTCCGGCGGCAAGGGCTTCGGCTGCGACCGGACCGTCCCCGTCGCCGATGCCCACGATGACAGGGATGTTGGTTCGGGCGTTGAGCGCGCGGGTCAACGCCGCGCCGCCCACGACCGGCAGCGCAGCCGTCGCCAGCACACCATCGGGATGTTCGGCTCCCGCCGCGATCAGCGCCTCCGCTCCGTCGGCGCACACGATCGTTGTGACCTGGTGCTCGGCGAGAGCCTCAGCCAGTTTCGTGGATCGGGCTTCGTCGGCGTCGGCAATGAGCAACAGAAACGGATCGGACCGAAGCGGACCAGTCCGGCGGTCGAAGCGGGGGGCTTCGGCCTGACGTACGCGCCGTGCTCCAGTTGGCAGGACCGAGGTCATGGTCCTACCCGAAACGACCCGTGATGTAGTCCTCGGTCCGCTTCTCCTTCGGGCTCGTGAAGATCTTCGTTGTCTCGTCGAATTCGACCAGACGGCCGTGGCGGACTCCCTGCACATCGACCTCGGCCGTGAAGAAGGCGGTCTTGCCGCTCACCCGCGCCGCTTGCTGCATGTTGTGCGTCACGATGACGATGGTGTAATCGAAAGCGAGCTCGTACATCAGATCTTCGATCTTGCCAGTGGCGATCGGATCAAGCGCCGAGCACGGCTCATCCATCAGGATCACATCCGGTTTGACGGCGATCGTGCGGGCGATGCACAGGCGCTGTTGCTGCCCGCCGGACAGAGCGAGCGCGCTGCTTTTCAGCTTGTCCTTGACCTCATCCCACAGCGCGGCACTTCGGATCGCCTGCTCCACCAGATCGTCCATGTTGTCGACCTTCATGCCCGTGACCTTCGGACCGTAGGCGACGTTGTCGTAGATGCTTTTCGGGAAGGGATTGGGCTTCTGGAACACCATTCCGATGCGGCGCCGCACCTCAATAGGGTCCACATCCGAGGCGTACAGGTCCTGGCCATGATAGGTGATCTTGCCGGCGACGCGCGCACCGGGAATAAGGTCGTTCATCCGATTGAGCGAGCGCAGGATCGTGCTCTTGCCACAGCCCGAGGGCCCGATCATCGCAGTGATTTGGTTCTTCCCAACCGGCATCGTGGTGCCGCGGACGGCCTCATAGTCGCCATAGAACACGCTGACATTGGCGAGCTCCATGATCGGTGGAAGGCTCTCGCGGGAGGGAGGACCTTCACTCCGGTCAACGATGGGAGCCGCGATGCGAACCGAGGGCCGGTCGTCGGTCGAGGTCATCTCGATCCTCTCGTGGTCTGGGCTGGTCTTGGTCATCTGACTGCTCATCCGGATCCGGGTCACCAACGCTTCTGGAACTTGTTGCGCACGACGATGGCGATGGAGTTCAAGAGCAGCACGATGCCCAGCAGCAGCACGATCGCCGCGGCGCCGAGTGCCTGGAAGCCCGACTGCGCTTCGCTGAGCAGGCTATAGATCTGAATCGGAAGGGTGGTATACGAGGAAAGCAGGCCATCCGGATTCCTGATTACGAAGGTCACCGCACCGAGCATGATGAGCGGCGCGGCTTCGCCGATCGCTCGGGAGATGGCCAGGATAGATCCGGTCGCGATGCCCGGAACGGCCGCCGGCAACACTTGACGGGACACGGTCTGCCACTTCGTCGCGCCAAGGGCGTATGAGGCCTGGCGGATCGACTGTGGAACGGCTCGAATGGACTCACGCGTCGCGATGATCACGATCGGTAGCACGAGGAGAGCGAGGACGATGGACGCTGTGATTACCGAGAAACCCAAGCCAAACTGCCGCGCGACGATGCCGAGACCCAAAATGCCGAAGATGATCGACGGCACACCGGCAAGATTCTGTATATTCAGTTCCAGCAGCCGGTTGTACCACCTCGAGTTGTCGGCGTACTCCTCAAGGTAGATCGCACCGAAGATTCCAATCGGTAGGCAAATCAAGGCAGTAATCACGATCACCCATAGGGTTCCGGTGATCGCCGACTGCACGCCGGCCTGCGGGATCCGAGACACTCGCCCCACCGGCATGTTCGCCCATAGGCGGGAATCGAGGCGGTCCCAACCGCGATAGACCGAGTAAGAAATCAGCCAAACCAGGAAAGCGAATGCGATGAGCAGGCAGGCCTGAAGCACGAGACGAAAAGCCAGATCAGCGGGGCGAAAGCGGCGTGCCGTTAGGGCTCGGCCTTCTGCGCTCGGCGCTGAACCCGCCCGGGCGATCGTGGAGGTCACTCGTACACCTCCCGGAACTTGCGAACCAACCGGATCGACAGCACGTTCAAGGCGAAGGTGAAGAGAAAGAGCAACGAGCCTACCGCGAACACGGTGGTGTAGTCGATTGTGTCGACTGGGATATCGCCCTGTGCCACGTTCGCAATGTATGCGGTCATCGTGGCTGCGCCCTCGATCGGGTTGAAGTTGATGCCGTCGGAGTTCAGTCCTCCGGCGAGCGTCACAATCATCGTTTCGCCCAAAGCTCGGGAGATGCCGAGGACGAACGAGGCGATGATGCCCGAGATTGCAGCCGGCACGACGACACGGGTGGCGACCTGCATCTGAGACGACGCGAGGGCGTAGGCCCCTTCACGAAGCGCCGACGGTACCGCTGACATCGCATCCTCGGACAGACTCGCGATCGTGGGTACGATCATGAAGCCCATCACGAATCCTGCGACGAGCAGGTTCTGGTATTGCGGGGTATCTCCGCCCGGCCAGAACCGCTGCAGAATCGGATTGATCGCGAACAGCGCGATAAAGCCGTACACCACCGTGGGGATGCCCGCCAACACCTCAAGCATCGGCTTGACCGCGCGACGCGCGCGATCAGAGGCATACTCGGCCAGATAGATGGCGGAGCCCAATCCCAGCGGAATCGCTACGGCGACGGCAATCAGGGTCGTGATGATGGTCGCCGTGACTAGCGGAAGCACCCCATAGTGCTTGTCGGAGAACGTCGGGGTCCAGCGATCACCGGTGAGGAATTCTACGACGCCAACCTCTTTGAAGAACCTGACCGTCGGTTGGAGGAGGGCGAAGATAATGCCCGCGGTGGTGGCGATCGACACCAGGGCGGCCACGACGAGAAGGGCCTCGACCACACGCTCGCCGGGGTGACGGCGGCCCCGCCGCAGGGAGTCAGACCTCCCTGCGGCGGGGCGCTTGATGTCGTGAACGGTCACCTTTAACTCGACTTGAACGTCTCGTGCTCAGCGTTCAGTGTCGTCTTCTGCTCGGCGGTCAGGGGGACGAACTTCGCCTCTTTGACGATTTCGTCGATGTTCGTGACGTAGAACTCAACGAAGCCCTTCACCTGCGGCTTGGTCGCCGACTTGCTGCTCACGTAGACAAACAGCGGGCGGGACAACGGCTTGTAGCTGCCGTCCTGAATGGTGGCGACGCTAGGCTCCTTGCAGCCGGCGCCATTGTCGACCTTGAGCAGCTTGAGCTTGTCGGTGTTCTCCTCATAGTAGGTGAAGCCGAAGTAGCCGAGGCCACCCTTGGATCCGGCGACGCCTTGCACGAGTACGTTGTCGTTCTCAGAGGCGGTGTAGTTCGACCGGCTCTGCTTTTCCTTGCCGTTGATCTCTTTGGTGAAGAAGTCGAACGTGCCCGAGTCGGTACCTGGCCCGAAGAGCTGACCCGGTCCAAGCGGCTCGTTCGGGAACGCCGGGTCGACCTGGTTCCAGTTTGTGACTGTTGAACCCTGGTCCCAGATCTTCTTCAGCTGGGCCGTGGTCAGGCATTCAGCCCAGGTGTTCTGTTTGCTCACGACGATCGAGATGCCGTCGTTTGCCACGACGAATTCGGTCGGGGTGATTCCGGCGGCCGTGCACTTGTCCAGTTCGCCTTCCGCCTTGATCTTGCGGGAGGCGTCGGAGATGTCGGTCTCGCCCTTGCAGAACTTCTCGAAGCCGCCACCGGTTCCGGACGTGCCAACGGTGACGTTGACGTCAGGCTGAGTTTCCTTGAAGATGTCGGCCGCCGCCTTGCTCAACGGGGCCACCGTGCTAGAGCCGTCTACGACGACCGCGCCGGTGAGCTTTGGAGCTGCGCTGTTGGGTGCAGGGTCATTCCCGCTCGTACCGCACGCAGCGGCACCGAGAGTGAGTGCGAGTACGGCCGCGACGGGGCCTACGCGCCGCATGGTCTTGGTCACGTCAGTCTGCTCCCTAGATCGACTATCGTTCCGATCGCATGTGCCGCCGCGGTAAGGGCGACGAGGCCATACAAGGCTCGCCACATGAGGGACCGTCGAACCAAAAGTGAACGGAGTCTGAACGATGGTCGAGGCTTGTGCGCAGGTCACGTCGCGATAACGATGCCGGCGCATCAAACCGTTTAGGTTTAGTTCACATCGTGCGACTACGGATGGAGCGCGCAACTCAGACATGCGACGTGCGTGGCCGAATTGGTAGTTCTGTGAATAACGATCGTTCACGGGTGGGATCCTCACGAGATGATCCTAATCAGGGTGGTAGTGACCGGTTTCGCCCTATGGCTGGCCTCAGAGGTCGTGAGCGGCGTGCGCCTCGCCCGCGGCCTCGACCCGTTGGCGAGAGTCGGCACGCTGCTCGTGATCGCGCTCCTGCTGGCGGTGGTGGACATGCTCTCCACTAGCCTGCGGCGAGCTCTGGCGCTCGTCGTCGAACCGCTACCGATCGCCGTCACGGCCGCAGTGGCGCTCAACGCGGCACTGTTTTGGGCCACAGTCGCGCTCGCGGACGCCGCCGGTCTCGGGTTCTCCGTGACCGGCTTCCTGCCAGCGCTGGTCGGCTCGATCGTCGTGCTCATGGTGACCTGGCTCGTCACGCCCGCACCAAGCATTCGCGGTTAGCCTTCCAGTCGCTACGCGTCCTCCCACCGGAAGAGTGCGATGGCGATGGCCGAGACAACGACGGCGAAGGCGAGCAGGATGCCGATCTGGGGAAGGACGCTGGCCGGGCCCTGCCCGCGAACCATCACCGCCTGCATGCCGTCCACGAGATGGCGCAGCGGTAGTACCTTGGAGATCGTCTGCAGCCAGGCGGGGGCGCCCTGCAGCGGAAAGAACGCCCCCGAAAGGAACGCCATGGGCAACACGATGAGGTTGGCGATCGCGGTGGCCGCCTCCGGCGTCTTCGCGAACGACCCGGCCAAGAGGCCGAGGGCCAGGAACGCCAAGGCACCGACGATGACGAGCGGAATCGCCATCCACCAGTAGTCCGACAGATGCAGTCCGAAGTACGGGATGAGGGCCACGCCGATGAACATGGCCATCTGGACCAGGGCGATCGCGACGCTGACCCCGACCCGTGCTCCCGCAATCGTGGCGACGCTGACCGGCGCGAGACGAAGTCGGCGGAGGATCTTCTTCTGCCGCCACGTGACCAGGGTGAGCGCCGCGCCGAACATGGCGCCGGTGGCGATGGCCCAGCCCAGCAGACCGGGCGTGACGAACTGGATGGTCTTGAGCGACTCGTCTTCGACCTGCTGCGTTTCGAGGGCGTACGCGGGCGTGGTCACGCCCGCAGCGGACAGGTTGCCGTACTGGACCAGGGAGTTGAACAGACCCCGCACGGTGCCCGACTTCACCTGGTCGGCCGCGGAGTAATGCAGCACGATCGTCTGGCCCTGCTCCTCGACCGCGGCGTCGGCGTCGCCCTTGCGCACCTTCTCCAACGCCGCCGCCCGGTCGTTGGTCTTCTCGACTTGTAGCACCTGGTCGAGTTGGGTCCGATCCTGCGCCGGGATCCGTTCGAGCAGCGCCACTTGTCCAATCTGGACGACAGTCGTGCGCGGCGCGGTCTGGTCCTTGAAGATTCCTCCAAAGAGGACGAGGAACATCAGCGGAAACAGAACGGTGAAGAACAGCGCGGTCTTGTCTCGTACGAAGCCGAGCGCCATCGCGCGGGAAAGGCTGACGAGACTACTGCTCATCCCGGTACTCCCGCCCAGTCAGATTCAGGAAGACGTCCTCGAGGGTGGCGCTCTTCACGGAGAGGCCGCGCAGAGCATGGGCTTCGGCCAGGGTCGAGAGGACCGTCGCCGGGTTACGGGTGGCGATCGTGAGCGAGACTCCGTCATCGCTCACCTCGGCATCCGCGACCGTGCCGCGTTGATCGCCTCCGGCGACGGTGCCGCGTTGTTCGCCTCCGGCGAAGAGGCGGCGAGCCTCCGACTCCGAGATCGCTCCACTCTCGACGGAGATCCGGGTTGGCGCGTCGAGTCCCCGTACGAGTGCGGCCGGCGGACCCAGCTCGAGGATCTTGCCCAGGTCCATGATGGCGACGCGGTCGCAGAGAATCTCGGCCTCGTCGAGGTAGTGGGTGGTCAGCATGACTGTGCGGCCCTCGGCGTTGATGTCGCGCAGGAGGTCCCAGAGATTGCGACGGGCCTGCGGGTCCAGGCCGGACGTCGGTTCGTCGAGGAAGACGAGATCGGGACCGTGAGCCAGGGCGCACGCGATGGACAGTCGCTGAGCCTGACCGCCGGAGAGCTTCTCGGTGGGCGTGTCGGCCTTGTCGTCCAGCCCGACAATCTCCAGCATCGCGTCGGCCTTCTTCGGGGCGACCCCGTACAAAGAGGCCCACGTGCGGATCTGCTCCCGTGCCGTCAATCGCTCGAAGAAGCTCGACGCCTGAAGTTGCACCCCGATCCGCGGCAGGAGTCTGGGGTTGCGCGGCCATGGGGATTCGCCGAGCACCAGGACCTCGCCGGTATCGGCGTGCCGTAGCCCTTCGATAATCTCGAGCATCGTCGTCTTGCCGGCGCCGTTGGGCCCAAGGATGCCAAGGAACTCCCCCTCATGAACCTCGAATGAGACGCCATCGACGGCGCGGGTTTCGCCGTACGACTTGCGGATGTCTTTCACGACAATGGTCGGGGGCATGGGTGCCACGCTAGCGAACCTCATTCGAGTGTGGATCCGATCACTGTCGGGTTGCGCGCACCGAGGAAGACGGGGTCGCACGAGTCGATGCTATGGGCAAGGTTCGCTGGCACAGTGGGGGCCATGAGTAATGAGGCTCCAGTGCGTCAGCTTCGGCTGGTCATTACGGCTCCCGACTACGACGACGCACTGCGGTTCTATCGCGACGTCCTCGGCCTGCCCGAGCGCGGGTCGTACACCTCACCCGACGACGGGCGGGTGACCATCCTCGACGCGGGCCGGGCGACGCTCGAGCTGGCCGATCCGGCGTATGCCGCGTACATCGACGAGGTTGAGGTGGGCAGCCGGGTCGCCGGGCACGTGCGGGTGGCCTTCGAGGTCGATGACACCGTCGGAGTCGCCGCCACGCTGGCCAGCGCGGGTGCCGAGGTCATAGCCCCGCCCACGCGCACGCCCTGGAACTCGTTGAACGCCAGGCTGGCCGCGCCGGCGAACCTGCATGTGACCATCTTCGCCGAGCTGGGCGAACCCTGACAGCCGCCGCCAAATGGGCTGCGAGGATAGCGCCATCCGGGGGATTATCTGGCCGTGACCGCCGAAACCCCGCACGCCACCGCGGCCGGTCCCGGGTTCCCACGACTCGCCTTAGGCCTGGCGTGGATATGTTCGTTGCTCGCCGTCGGCATCATCGGCTGGCTGCTCTTCGCGATCTCGGACGAGCGCCGAGACGACATCCCGGGCTCGCTGCTGCTGGGCCTCGCCGTACTGGGCGTTCTCGCGGTTATCGCCGTGGTGTCCAACCGACGTCGGGACCTGACCCTCACGTTCTCAAATCCTCGCGAGCGGAGCGTTCATCATCGGCGGCGTCGCGGCGGCGATCCTCGCCGCGGCTCGAGGAGACGCGTTCGCGGTCGATCTCGTGCTCATCGGTGGAGTCCCCCTCGTCGCTGGCCTGGTAACCGCGCTCCTCGGTCTGCGCGCTCGCTCCATGTCGGGATGATCATGCGTCGCGTTGGCCGCCGAGGCCGGCTACGCGGAACTTGATGTGCGTGACGCCGGGTGAGGCGACCACCTTGACCGGCTCAAGCCTGGGGTCGCCGACGTCCACGAGGAGCCGCTCCTCTCCGCGAGTGTTCATCACCCGGTCGGCGGGCGTCGGGCCGGGCAAGTCTTGGACACTAGCGATGGAGGCCCACACATCGCTGACGAGTCCCACGACGCCGATGCGATGCCGTACGCCATTGAACGGCTCGGGGGGCGCACGACGAAAGAACGGGACCGAGGGACCGGCCACCGGCAGCAACGCCGCAGCCAGCGCAAGCGCAAGGTAGAAGGTAGTCGCACTCATCCGCGGGGTCGCGACTGTGCCTCTCGCTCACGAGACGTGGCCTCAGGTGATTGCGACGCCCCAGGCGAGGATCAGCATGGCGACGGCGAGGAGCCCTCCCCCAACGACCGTCATTGTGTTGCCGCGCGACCACCGGCCCGCCTCGCCCATGAACGCGTGCACGAACATGCCACCGGACTGGGCAAGGACGCCGAAGAGCAGCAGCAGGCAGATCAGCCACCGTACGCCGGTCGACAGATCAGTGCCCCTCAATAGCGTCAGCGACGCGAGCGTGAGTACGAGCAGCACGCCCGCGTGGGCATGCCCGGCCCGGAAATACGTCTCCTGGAACGGCGTCAGCTGCCGCGCGCGCTGTAGGCGGAGCAGCGAGTACCCACCGAACATGACGGTGGGCAGGGAAACCAGAGCGATGACGGTGAATAGCTTGACTGGATCCACGGTCGCCTCCTCGGGCGCCCTCGGCGACGCCCACTCGCCATGATCATACGGAAATCGACCAGTACGCACGACCAACCCGCGGGCACTGTCTCAGCCGGTGCAGCAGCCACAGCCTGTGCAGCAGGTCCACCGGTAGTGTTCGTGTGGACTTCTTGGCGTATCCGTCATAGCCCGGACACATCTCGGCCATGCCGCGCCACAGTCGGTCGCGCTCATCGCCGGCGGTCTCGACCGCCGTGTCCGAGTGCCTCTCGCGGCCGATCTCCACCACGGCGTCCGGCTGCGATCGCAAGTTGAGCCACCACGCCGGATGCTTGTTGCTCCCGCGGTTGGACGCGATGATCACCGATCGATCGCCATCTCGCTGGTACATCACCGGGAATGTCCACGACCGACCCGACTTTCGCCCGGTCGTGGTCAGCAGCAACACGGGGGCGCCGAACATCTTCCCGCCGATCCTCCCGCCGCTGCGCCGGTACATCCAGACGGCGGCCCGCAGGAATCCCCGCGAAAGCGGCTTGAACATCCCGCCGGACCGCTTCGACATCTTCACCTTCTCGAATGGATGCCAACTCATCCTAGTCCTGGGGAGAGCGCTGGTTCGAGCGCCAGGTCGCCGCAGGATTCACACAACAGCCAACCTGCGCTACACTTTATTTGAATGGGCCGTTCATCCAAATGATCGGAGGGGGTTCAATCGTGCCGAGGGCCTACTCGATGGACCGCCGATCACAACAGGTCGCCGAGACGCGCGACCGCATCATCGACGCCGCCGTCGGGCTCTTCTCCGAACAGGGCGCGCGGGCGACCACCATGACCGGCGTCGCTCACCGGGCAGATGTCTCGCCAGCGACGGTGTTCAACCACTTCGCAACCCAGGATCTGCTCGTGGAGGCCGTCGTTGAACGCCTACTGGTTGAAGTTCGCTTACCCGATCCATCTATATTCATCGGTGCCCGATCATTGTCCGCGCGAGTCGGCATCCTGACCAGAGAGATGTTCGCCTTCTTCGACCGCACCTCGCACTGGTTCTACCTGCTCGGCAGCGAACTCACCGAGGTGGCCGCTGTCGCCCGCGCGGACAAGCAGTTCTGGCAGTCGATGAGGAGCCTGTACGACGATGCGCTCGCCGGCCGGGCCGACGCACTCCTCCGGAAGACAATGACGGGCCTGATCCACCCCGCGACCCTCAGCGCCCTGAGGTCGGCGGGCATGACGCCGGACGAGGCGTCGTCCGTTGTCGCCGACCTCCTCGCATCGATGGCACGAAGGAGAACATCATGAAGCTTCATTACGAACTCATGTACCGATTTGGGAGGCCCCCTTGGGTTGGGCCGGCACGGTCGGAGTTGGTCAACCTTGTCGAGGCCGGCATCCTGGTGCCTGGACGGGCCGTCGATCTCGGCTGCGGCGAGGGCGATAACGCGATCTTCTTGGCCCGTAGTGGCTTCGACGTCACCGCGGTCGACGCCGCTCCGACGGCGATAGCCAGGGCGACGTCCAAGGCGCGCGAGGCAGGCGTCAACGTCGAATTTGTCGTCGACGACCTGACTAACCTTCGCCGGGTGAGCGGCCACTTCGATGTGATCGTGGACTACGGCACATTCGACGACCTCTCGCCCCGGCATCGGGCGTCCTACATGGAGCAGGTCGTACCGCTAACAAAGCCTGGCGCGAAGTTCCTGTTGTGGTGCTTCGAATGGCAGCCTCGACTCTGGGAGCGGGCCGCTGCCGCGATCCTTCCCTTCGGCGGCATGATGCTACGGCCCGGGGAGGCGGAGTACTGGTTCGGAAAGGACTTCGAGATCGAGCGGGTCGCCGGGGAGAGCGGCCTAGCGTCATGGCCCCGAGGCTGGGCCAGCTACTTGATGACTCGCCGGCAGGACGGAGCGTGATGATCGGGGATGGTCTCGCGCCTAGACTGCCTTCGTGACGCGCATCGCCGTACCTTACTTCCTCGCCGACCATCAGTCCGATTTGGACCTAGCGGTTGCGACCGATGTCGTCGTGACGGCGGACATCCCGGAAGGCTCTGGCTGGTCGCCGATGTTGCCGCTGTTTGAGTCGGTTGCCAACGCAGTCTCGACTGCGGTCGCCGGCGGCGGCCGGCCGGCCGTGATCTCCGGCGACTGCACGACCGCGGTGGGCACGGTGGCCGGCCTCCAGCGCGCGGGACTCGATCCCGCCGTCATCTGGCTGGATGCGCACGGTGACGTGCAGACCATGGAGACGACGACCTCTGGATTCCTCGGCGGAATGCCACTACGGATCCTGGTTGGCTATCGGCCCGAACTCGCCGCCGCGCCACTTGGACTCCGTGCCGTCCCGGAGAGTCGGGTCGTGCTCGTCGACGCCCGTGATCTCGATCCGCCGGAGCGGACCTACCTGAGCCAGTCACAGATCGTGCGCACGGCGGTCGACGACCTGACACCGGACCTCCTGCCGAGTAGGCCTCTCTACCTCCACGTTGACCTGGACATCGTTGATCCAACCTACGTCCCCGGCGTGCGGTATCCGGCTCCCGGAGGCCCAACGCTGGTGGCGGTGGCCGAGGCGTTGCGGCGGATTCTGATGACCGGCGCTGTGGCGGCCTTCGGCATCGCGTGCACCTGGGCTCAGCACGTCCTCGTAAGCAGCGACGTGCGCGAACAACTCGAATCCCTCGTCAGCGACTGGGAGCGCGGGCCGAACACCCTCTGATCATCCCAAGATCGCGCCGATCATGATTTGGAGGTCATGATCGGCGCTGTTTCAGGACGCTCAGTTCATGATCCTCGGGATCTTGGAGGCGGATGAGCTCACCTGAAACGCCGGAGAAGACTAGGTTTGGCACGTCGTGGTGCCAGCCTGAGCCATAGTAGCTTGTTATGGTGCCACAGATGTGTCAGAATGGTGCCATGGACCTCACGCCATACGTCGACACAATCCGCCGGGAGCTTGCTGTGGCCGCCGAGGCCGGGGGCCAGGACGCTCGCGCGCTCGCCGAGCGGCTCGTCGCGCCGCTCGAGTCGGCGACCCGACTTGCGCTGCTGGAGGCGCTGTCGACGGCGGCGGCGGAGATCACGCGCGAACTCGCTCCGGGCTCGGTGGATCTGCGACTTCGTGGCCGTGAGCCAACCTTCGTCGTGGCGCTCCCGCCGACCGAGTACGCGTTCGAGGAAGCTGCGACGCCCGCACCGAGCGTTCCCGTGGTCCCAACCGAGGACGACGCAGTGGCCCGGATCAACTTCCGGCTTCCCGAACACCTCAAGGCTCGGGTCGAGCACGCCGCCAGTCAGGCCGGACTCTCGATCAATTCCTGGCTCATCCGCGCGGCCGCGGCCGCGGTAGAGGCCGGCGATCGCGGCCACGGCACCGAGTACCGCGCCCCGCGCAGCGGACAGCGCTACACGGGCTGGGTTCGCTAGCGCACCGACGACAAGACCAAGAGCAGAAGCGCATAGGGAGAACACCATGCCGACCTTTGACACGCCAGACCCGATCTCTGTCGCACTTGACCTTGTTGTTGCCGACGTGCGCATCACCGCGAGCGATCGCGACGACACGATCGTTGACGTGCGCCCGAGCGACAGCGCTCATGAGCCAGACGTACGGGCGGCCGAGCAGACCAGAGTGGAGTATGCCGCCGGGCGGCTACTCGTCAAGGCGCCGAAGCAGAAGCACCTCGGCCTGTTCGGCAAGGTCGGTTCGATCGATGTGACGCTCGAGGTGCCGACCGGCTCACAGGTCCAGGCCGACACCTCAGTCGGCGCGTTCCGCGGCGCGGGTCGCCTCGGGGACTGCCGGGTCAAATCCGGCGCCGGGGACATCCAGCTCGACCACACGGGCGCGCTCGATGTGCACACCGGCGCCGGCGCGGTAACCGTGGACCGCGTTGTCGGCCACGCGGAGGTCGTCACCGGATCTGGCCGGCTACGGGTGCGCGAGATCGACGGCACCGGTGTGATCAAGAATGGCAACGGCGATAGCTGGATCGGCGAGACCGCCGGCGATCTGCGCGTGAGCGCGGCGAACGGCGACATCACCGTCGATCGCGCGAACGCCGGCATCTCCGCGAGCACCGCCAACGGTGATGTCCGGGTCAGTGACGTCACGCGTGGCTCGGCCGCCCTCAAGACCGCGTTCGGGGAGATCGAGATCGGCGTCCATGCCGGTACCGCCGCCCGGCTCGACGCGCACACGCAGTTTGGCCGGGTCCACAACCGCATGGCCGCGGCCGAAAGCCCCGAGCCGTCAGACGAAACGGTGGAGATTCGCGCCCGCACCAATTACGGCGACATTGTGATCCGCCGTTCGAACGAACTTTCCGACAGGAGCGAACAATGACAACGACCGTCATCACCCGATCGGCGATCTCGGCAACCGGATTGCAGAAGTCGTACGGTGACAAGGTCGTCCTCGACAACATCGACCTCACCGTCGCCGAGGGGACCGTCTTCTCGCTGCTCGGCCCCAACGGTGCGGGCAAGACCACCATGGTGCAGATCCTGTCCACACTCATCCCCGCCGACGGCGGCGAGATGCGTGTGGCTGGCCACGATCTCGCGACGGATCCCGACGCGGTGCGCGCCGCCATCGGCGTCACCGGCCAGTTTTCCGCGGTCGACAACTTCCTCACCGGTGAGGAGAACCTTCGCCTGATGGCGGACCTCCATCACCTGGACCGCCGCGTGGGCCGGCGACGCGCCGCCGATCTACTCGAAAGGTTTGACCTGACCGACATGGCGAGGAAGACGGGCGCGACCTTCTCGGGCGGGATGCGGCGCCGGCTCGACCTCGCGATGACTCTGGTCGGAAATCCACGCCTGATCTTCCTCGACGAGCCGACCACCGGGCTCGACCCACGCAGCCGCCGCACCATGTGGCAGATCATCCGAGATCTCGTCGCCGACGGAGTCACGATCTTCCTCACGACGCAGCACCTTGACGAGGCCGACGAGCTTGCTGACCGGATCGCGCTCCTCGATCACGGCAGGCTCGTCGCCGAGGGAACCCCCGACGAGCTCAAGCGTCGCACTCCAGGCGGGCACCTGCTCCTGCAGTTCGCCGGCCCGCGTGAACTGGATTCGGCCGCGCGCGTACTCGGCACGACATCGCGCGACGACGAAGCCCTCACCCTGCAGATGCCCAGCGACGGCAACGTCCGGTCGCTTCGGTCCGTGCTGGACCGGCTCGACAGCGCATCGATCGAGATCGACAGGTTGACGATCCACACACCCGACCTCGATGACGTCTTCTTCGCCTTTACCGGCGAACCCAGCGTTCAGAAGGAGATTGAGCGATGAGTACCCTCGCGCACGCCGTCACCGATTCGGCGACCATGCTGCGCCGCAGCCTCAAGCACATGGTTCGTTACCCGTCCATGACCCTGATGCTCGCCGGCATTCCGGTCATACTCCTGCTGCTGTTCGTATACGTCTTTGGCGGCACACTCGGTGCCGGACTCGGTGGCGTGTCGGGCGGTCGCACCGCGTACGTCAATTACGTCGTCCCTGGGATCATCCTGCTCGCGGTGGCTTCTGGGGCGCAGTCGACCGCCATATCAGTCGCCATCGACATGACCGAGGGCATCATCGCTCGGTTCCGCACCATGGCGATAGCCCGCGTGTCAGTGCTGACCGGCCACGTCCTCGGCAGCATGATCCAGACCATGCTCTGCGTCGCAATCGTCACTGGCGTCGCGCTGCTCATTGGATTCGAGGCAACCGCGGAGCCGATCGAGTGGATGGCGGCGCTCGGTCTCCTCGCGATGATCACCTTTGCGCTCACGTGGCTGTCGGTCGCCTTCGGCCTGGTGACCAACAGCGTCGAGACAGCCAGCAACCTACCTATGTTCCTTGTGCTGCTGCCATTCCTCGGCAGTGGCTTCGTTCCCACGGACTCGATGCCGACGGGGTTGCGCTGGTTCGCCGACTACCAGCCCTTCACACCGATCACCGAGACGCTACGGGGACTGCTTATGGGCACCGCGATTGGCACTAGCGCCGTTCTCGCGATTGGATGGTCCGCCGCCATCGCGCTGTTCGCATATCTCTGGGCGAAGCGCCTGTACAACCGTCGTCCCGCCTGGTAGCCATCGACAACGGTATCGTCGCCGGATGGTCCTCCAGTCACGTGATGCCATCCGGCGGCTCACCGTCCGGCTGCCCGCTGAGTTGGTGGATAAGGTGGAGGATGCCGCGGAACTATCGCACATTGCCGTGGACCAGTTCGTGGAGCGAGTGCTCGCGAAGGAAATAGCCCGATGGGACGCCGAATTGCCGCCGCTGCCCGCCCCACCACCGGACCTTCAACTGGCCCTCGACGCCAATCCCGCCGCGGCCGAGTCGTTCGCAACCGTCAGCCGTAGGAACCACGCCGCATTCCTCGCGATGATCGAGAGCGCGAAGAGGCCCGATACCCGCGTACGCCGCATTGACAAGGCCGTAGCGATGCTGGCCCACGGCGAGGCGCCATATCGCTACTAGGAAGCCGACCCCTGACGAGGGTGGTCCCACTCGGCGGGAAGCTTCCGCGAGATCGCCGGCCAATCCGGGTCTGGCTGAAAGTCGCACCATGTGCCGTCGAATGGAAACACGCCGGCCTCGACGAGCGCGATGACCTCCTTGCCCGCCCGGCGCACGCGGTCAGCATCGTCGACCCAGTACGCGTCCGGTATTTCCAGCCGCGTTGCGAATAGCTCCTCGTCCTTCCACTCCCACCGGCGATCAGGGTGAATCCACACATCGAGGTCCCAATCGACCGTGTCGAGACCTGCGAGTCCCGGGCCGCGCCACGCGACCGCGGGTGCTTCGAGGTTCGCGTACCAGGCGTAGAACTGCCCGTCCGGACGGAAGAACCACCGAATGGAGTAGTCCGATTCGGCCGGGTGCCAGCTGAGCAGGGCGTGGTCAGTCGTGCTCGAAACTGGGAGCCGTCGCGCCTCGGTCCATTCCCGGAGTGGAGTCTGCGTCAACGTGCGCCCATCCAGCATGTCGAAGTTCCAGTACGTCGTGCCGGTCGGCGCCCACAACAGCACACCGTCGGGGCGGTCGTGCACCACCTGGAGGGGGAAGAGTCCGCCAAGCTGGTCGCGCTGGAAATGGCGGATGTAGACGGTCTCCCCCGCGATGAGTTCCCCATGGCGCAATCGCATGCCGAGAGGATACCGAGATCATTGACCGGGGCGCGTCCGTGCGTCGCCACACGCGAGCCGGTCGAGCGTGATCAGCGCAGCGACGGTCAGCCGAATTAGGTCGCGATGATGGTCGCCGACGACGTCCTGCCGACCGTCGTGGCGCTGCGACCCGCGCGCACCGCGGCAAAATAGGATGTCCTCGTCACAGCAGCAGCAACATAACCGCAACACCGACGGATAGAGCAACAACCCCCGCAGCGAGCCCCGTCAGCACCCCAAAGACGACCAGCTCCCAACCACCACGACTCACAGATCGATGTGCCCAGGCCCCGACAAAGATCGTGCAGACCGCGACAACGGTTGCGTACAACCACATCGGCAGTACCGGGTGTGCCCCGGAGGCCACCCCAAGTAGCAGATACAGGCCAACTCCCGCGAACATGATCCAACCCGCGCCGGCAGCTGTGGCGTACACGAGCGGAAGGCTGCCCCGCCTTCGTAAACCGGCACGGTTGTGCACGGCCGATGGATACAGCGCGACGATGGCCACAATGACACAGATCGCGCCTGTCACAACGGCCACTGACAGGATCAACGGAGCACAGCTGAGCGAGATGCATCGCGAGGACGTGCGCACCTGTTCGGTCGCCAAGATGCCCGCACCCGCGAGAAGACCCACCGCTACGGTGCCTGCGGCTCGTAGCTGCAACCGCGGGCTCGGCCGCGGGTTCATTGTCCTACGGTCTACCGATGTTGCCCGGCGGACAACGTCGCGATCGTATCGGTCACGCGTCGATACCGTCACGACGAGGGATGACAACCATTGTCCGTCGTCAGACTGGCAATCGTGTCCACGACAACGGTCTTCATCACGAGCACGTGACTGTTCGGGCCGGTCAACGAAAGGTGCGTCGACTCGACATCGCTCACGGCGACGATGCTTCCACAGCGGCTTAAGCAGCACCATTGTCGCGCCGACCTGGTGCCAGGCGCGGCAGGCCCAGCCGACGGGCGAGGCAACGCATCGATTGCCTGATCCACTCGTAACGCAGTCACACAGACTACGCGCGGATCGCGGCCAAATGAGTAACCATCCGCAGCCGCACCGAGCAACCCGGTCGGCAACATTCTCCTCAGGAGCGCGTCGCCGGCTCTGGGGCGGTCGCGTGAACACGGGTCGACATTGCAGACTCAACGCGGATCGTTCGACTCAGCGTTGCGATGATCGCGACCGTCAGCATGATGGCAGCGAAGGTGAGAACCGTCCAGGCTCCGCCAACACGCTCGATAAGCGCACCGCCGACGAGAGGGGCCAAGGGCACGGGAGCCCAGCCGAGAAGAGCGGCCGCAGATTGGACGCGACCCATGAGCCTGTCAGGGATCTCAAGCATCCAACGGGCCACGACCACGGCGTTGTAGAGAGGCCAAACCGAGAGGGTAAGGCCCAGCAGCAGTCCGAGCAGCAACGGGTTCGTGGTGGCGGCGGCGAGGGCGACCGTTGGCACGCCGATCCAGACAACTCCGGTAATGATGAGGCGCAGTGAACGGATGCGACGGGCCAGGAAAGGAGTGGCTAAGGCGCCGAGTATGCCTCCGGCGCCGCCCACGGCCAGCATGACGCCTACCTGTGTCGGCGACGCCCCATGCTCGGTGGCGATCACGATGAGAACCAGGAACAGCCCATTGATGACGAAGTCACTGCCGGCGGTGAGGAGCACGGAGGTGCGCAAGAACGGATTCGACAATGTGGTGCTCAAACCCTCAGAGATCTCCCGGCCAAGATGACGATTCACGGCGCGCTGGGGCGCCGGCAGCGGAGTGCGGATGGCGGCGATCGTGACCAGCGAGGCGACGTAGGACACGGCGTCGGCGGCGAACGGAAGCGCCGCCCGTACACCGAAGAGCCAACCGCCAATTGGTTCTCCAGCCAGGGAGGTGCCATAGGCCCGCGCCTGGTTGAGCGCGATGGCGTCAGCGAGTTGGGCTTCTTCGGACACTACCTGTCGCAAAGCGGCGGCCTCGGCCAGGCGGAACACCACGAACAGGGATCCCTCCACTGTGGCCACGGCGAGAATGTGCGGGTAGGTCAACCGGCCAAAGGCGATGGCCACCGCGAGGCTGCCAAGCGCAGCCGCCCGACCCGCGTCCGCGCATAGCATGACCGCCCGTCGGTTCCACCGGTCGACGTACGCGCCGGCCGGTAGCTGCAGCAGTACAAACGGGGCGTTGGCGACCAGACCAACCAGGCCAGCCTTTACTGGCGACCCAGTGGTCGCCAGCACGAGAAGTGGAAAGGCGACGCCGGAAATTCGGCCGCCGAAGGTAGACAGCGTCTGGCCGACCCAGAGCAACCGGAAGTCGCGATTGGCTCGCAGCGGCGCCGAGCGTTTCACTGCGGCACCCTGCGAGGAAAGGCGTGCAGGAGCACCACGACCGCTTCCGAGTCGGACTCAGCACGCTCCCCGAGATCATGGCGGGTGATCACCGCGCGGAGTTCGTCTAGCAAATCTGTCAGGCCGTCAGGCGTCGTGCGGATCGGGTAATCACCGGAACTGGCGGCCTCGACCCACGCCGGGCTCCACTCCTCGCGACCCGCCTGCGCGCGGTACTGGGACAACATCTGGGCCCATACACGGTGCGCCGCGTTCTCAAATGCCTGCAACGCTTCGTCGCCGCCCGGGCCGAGCTCGGCTAGGCGAGCCCAGCTGGTGGTTTCTTGCGCCGCGCGCCACCACCGTTCGCGGCCACGCGGTCCCTTACCGAGATCAGGTGCGTCCACCACGAATCCATGCCGGGCCAGTAGCCGCAGATGATGGCTGGTCTGCCCCGAGTCCGTATTCAGCCTCCGCGCCAGCATCGCCGACGTCGCGGGACCATCGATCCGAAGCGACCCCACGATCCTCATGCGCAGCGGGTGGGCCATCGCCCGCAGCGCGCGGACGTCAGCCAGAACGAGTTCTCGCGATTCCATAACGCAGTGCAGAGTAAGCTATGCATTAGTAGTTCTGCAATACGCGCGGAGCAACTACCCGGAATGCCCGGCTTCGATTGCCAGCGCCGTCATCGGTCCGCCCGATCAGCGAGGTCGGGCGTCACTGTGTCGTGCGCCAGTCCCGTTCAGCCTTGGGAGATCGCCAAACCCTCGGCAATCCGAACGAGCAGGTCGTACGAGATCACCAGCCTTCGGCCGGCGATAATTTCGCACAGCTGACCCTGGGTCTGTTCGCGTCAGCGCCGCGAGTCGTCGCTGCGCGACTACCGCGGGGCGACTTCCATCCGCTGATCGGACTGAGCGCGCGCATTGCGGATGAGTGCGTGACCCGATGAGTCCGATGATGTTCCGACTCGGCCCACGTCCACCGGTTTCATAGCACACGGACGTTTGAGCGTGCAGCCCACTGTGGAGGCAATGCGCACTAATCTCAAGCACGACCGGACGGTTACCTTGAACCGTGAGACGGCGCTGTCAGCGGCATATCAAGCAGATGCGGGCGTTGCGAGGCTCAGCCGATGCGCTCGGCCAGCGAGACGATGATCCCTTCCGGCCCCCGGACGTAGGCCATCCGCCAAACGCCCTCGTACTCGCCGATGCCACCGACCAGTCCGTAGCCCTCGGTAGCTGCCCAATTGACAGCCGCCTGCAGGTCGTTGACCTCGAAGGCCACGTTGCGCAATCCCAGCTCGTTGGCCATGGCGGCCGGTGCGCCCGGCACGGAGTCGGGTCGCACGAAGCTCGAGAGCTCCAGGCGGGTGCCACCGTCGGGCGGCTTCAGCATGACGATCTCGGTACGGGAGTCGGGAATGCCGCAGACTGTGTCCAAGAACTCGCCCTCGACGAACGTCCTGCCCTCGACCTCCAGGCCCAGCGCCACGAAGAAGGCGGTCACGACGTCGAGATCTGCGACCGTAAGGCCGACGTGGTCGAAGCGTCGTACATGTGACATAGGCCCGTCCTCCCGTCGTCGTATCGACCGTGCATCCGCCACGGTAGGCGTTATCAGTACCTCTCGTTGCGGGACCTCCGCAAAACGCACATATCAACAGCAAATGAGGGCGTTCCCGAATCGGTGCGTTCTTGCGCCATCAGGCAGCACGGTGCAATGGGCGGTGGTTCTGTGCGCGAAGAGGTCGTTCAGTTGAATCGGAGAAGATCGACGAGCTCACTAGCTCCGCGCAGACGGGCTGGGCGCCAGCATCGAGATAGGAAGGACACCCTCCTAACCCCTTCGACTCAACCTTGCAGGGGTCGGCTCCGTCCTTTGGGTAGGAATCACGAGGGGAGGACGCGTGCGCCAATCCGACGAGAACGATTACCGCGAGTTCGTGCTCAGCCGCTTGGATCGACTGCGGCGGACCGCCTATCTGCTCTGTCGCGACTGGCACACCGCCGACGACCTGGTCTCGATCACGCTGGGGCGGCTCTACCGCCACTGGACCCGGGTCCGCGACGCGGCCAATCCGGATGCCTACGTTCGTACGATCCTCACCCGTGCCTGGCTCGACGAACAGCGCCGGCCCTGGAGGCGCGAGAACCTCACCGACGCCCCGCCCGACCGGGCCCGGGAGGTCCCACTCACCCCGTTCTCAGACCGCACCGAGCTAGCGGCGCTGCACACCGCGCTGCCCCCACGGCAGCGGGCTGTGGTGGTGCTGCGCTTCTACTGCGACATGTCAGTGGCCGAAACCGCCGAACTACTCGGCATCTCGAAGGGCACGGTGAAGAGCCAAACCGCCCGAGGGCTCGAAATCCTGCGGGCCTCGGCTCCCGAACACGTCATTGGAGAAAGCTGATGAACGCAGTCAAGGATGTGCTCGATCGCTCGATCGTCGAGCCGATGCCGCCGTTCCCGGGGCTGGACCGGGTCATCGCCCGGGAGCGCCGTCGCCGCCGCACGCGCCGGCTCGCCGCGGCCTGCGGTACGGCGGTCGCAATGCTCGCCGTCATCGGCGTGGTCGCATCCGTCGGTATGACGCTACGGTCCGCCGTGGACTCCAACGTCGCCCTCCCGGCCGACCCGAGCCCCTCCTCGCCCACAGCCGGCCCCAGCCCGTCGCCGTCGGCCCGTGTGCCGGAGACCGAAGCCGAGACCGGCGCCCGCCTCACGTCGACGTTCCAGGCCCGACTGTCCACAGTGGTCCCCGGCGCGTTGGCGTCGTTCGGCTCGCCGATGATGACGAACCGTGTGACGTTCGCCGGGTATTTGACGTTCTTCAGCAAGGGCACGCTGAGTTCCCCGGCCGGGAGTGCCGGCTTCGGCCGGTACGCGTTGCGGCCCACCCCTGGCGTCACGCCGTCCGACCCGCCGAACATCGTCACCTACAAGGGACTGACCGAGAACGTCTTCGGAGGTTGTGACGGCATGTTCACCATCAACACGTTGAACAGCAACGGCATAGCGGGCGATCCAGCCCCCGGCGCCCGGCAGTGTGATGAGCGCCCGGGCCTGGCCGGGAGCCGGGTCGCGGTGGGCCAGTTTCTCGGCGACGGGGTGATCGAGTACACCGTGACGGTGGTGTTCACCGACGGGTCGGCGCTGATGGGCGTCGTCACGACCAACGGGGCCGGAGCGACTCCGCCCCTCACCCCGGATCAACTGGCCGAAATGCTGGCCGACCCTTCCCTGGCACCCTGACCCGTCAAGAAGGCGCCCTTCTTGGCTCGATCGAGTTTCGCAGTGTCGACGCGAATCACGTCTGTCCCAACGTCAGTCCTCCCATTACTCGCCGGTGTTCCCCCGGTTGGCACACTGACGCCCGACCCCGGCCGGAGGTTGCACCCGATCGCGGACCTCATCGGAGGACTTCCCCACCCAAGATTCGCACTCACATCGGCGAAATGGATCCAGCGTGTCGTGGCGTGCGCGGATTGCTGTGCGCCATCAACGGGAAGTCAGTACGAAATCCACTCGCATACCCTGCAACAACCGGGCAAGATCGTCGATGTGGATCGTCGCTATCCGTGCGTCTGCTGTGGGCACCTCACTTTGAACGAGCCGCCTGGCTCGTACAACATCTGCCCCGTCTGCTTCTGGGAAGATGACCTAATCCAGCTGCGATGGCCGGACTACAGCGGTGGCGCAAACAAGCCTTGCCTGATCGAGGCGCAGCGCGCGTTCGGGAACATGGGTGCTAAGGAGTCTCGTCTCTTCGCCTTCGTTCGGGCCCCGAGTGATGATGAGCCGCGCGAGCAGGGCTGGCGACCAGCCGAACCGGAGGTCGACAACTTCGAACACCGGGGCGAGGAGGAGGAGGAAATGTGGCCCGATGACGCGACCGCGCTCTACTGGTGGCGACCAACCTTCTGGCGCGGCCCTCAGGCCTGAGGCTGACCGACAATGACCTCCGCGGGCGCGGCGTGGTGACGCGCGCATCGCGGCATGTGCGGACGTTTCAACAGCCGTTCTCTCAACGTGATTCACAGGGCTGTCGTGCGAGCGCCGGCCGCAGATGAGTGATCGCCCATCCGGCCAGGCTGCTCGATGTCGTCGTCAGCACCGAGCGCTGCTGCTCGAGGATGAAACCGTCACGCTTTCCGATGCTCATGCCAATGATGCCCTCGACGGCCACCTCGCTCATGCCCGCCTTTCGCAGGGCGGCGCGCTCCTCGTCGTCCGTGATCTGGTGCGCTTCGATCGACACCCCTGTCGCGGTCGACAGCACCGCGGCGGCCTCGGTCCAGGTCAGGTCGGCTGGTCCGTGGATCGCTTGCACCTGTTGGCCCATCCAGTCCTCGGCGAGCAGGCGCAGCGTGGCGACGGTGGCGATGTCGCGCGGGTCGACCCAAGGCATCGATTCATCCAGTGGCCGGATAGTGGTCAACCGCCCGGCCCGCAGCCCGTCGAGATCGTGGAGCAGATTCGTCATGAAGTAGCCGCACCGCAGATGCAGCAACGCGGTGCCTGTCTCCTGC
>JAXIPB010000225.1:0-16764 GCA_045403155.1 Micromonosporaceae bacterium | reverse complement strand
CATCGCGGTGGATGGCGGCATCGCGGTGGATGGCGGCATCGCGGTGTCGGCGGGCGGCTTCTTCTTGGCCCGTCGTCGAGTCATCGCGGCACCTCCTCCAGTGAGGCCGTGTCCGGGACTTCTCCGGCCCTCCCAGGGCCGGCGAATCCGCCCGCGGCCGGAAGGCGGCCGATCACGTCTGCCCGCACCAGCATGCTGGCCAGCGCCACGCCTGATGCGATGTCTTCGCCGTTCGCGGCTCCGTGACAAATGACGAGCGTGCCGGCCACGCCGAGCAGGGCCGCCGCCCTCGGCACCGCCGTGGGCGCGAAGGAGCCCGGCGCCGCCGCCAAAGCAGCTTCGACCCCCTTGAGCAACACGTTCCCGGTAAACCCATCGGTCACGACGACGTCCGCGCGAGCGCCGCTGACGACATCGTCGCCCTCGACCGGTCCAACGTAGGTCGCATAGGGAAGGGCGTGTACGCGCAGCGCCGCGTCCGCTGCGCGGCGCAGCCGATCGCCCTTGCCCGGTTCGGATCCGACCGAGAGCAGCCCCACCCGCGGTCGAGGTACGCCGGCCGCGAGGCGGGCGTAGGCCACACCCATCGCGGCGTGCTGGACCAGGTCGATCGGATTGACCTGCATGCCCGCGCCGACATCGAGGAGCACGCGCTGTCCGCCCACGCCGGGCAGGATCGCCGCGAGTGCTGGGCGACGGACTCCGTACATTCGACCCGCCGCCATGACGGCGGCGGTGACGGTAGCACCGCTCGCACCAGCGGAGACGACCGCGTCGACCCTGTGCGACGCGAGCGCCTGCACCGCGGCACCGATTGACGTCGCGGGGTCGGCGCCGTGCGCGACGGGGTCTCTCATGCCAACGCCGCGCTCGATGGGCAGGGTGGTGACTCGGGAAACGGCAGCCGCATCGAGCACGGCGAGGCACTCGTCGGCAGCCGAGCGGGGGCCGACGAGCAGCAGCTGGAGATCGGGGTCGGCGTTGCAGGCCCGCTGAGCGCCGTCTACCACGACGGCGGGGGCGTTGTCCCCGCCGAGGAGGTCGACGGCGATCCGCACAGTGCCCGGCCCTGGCGGTCGTCCGTCCGTTCTGCTCGGCTGAGCAGTGGCGGAGCGGTCTTGCCGATCCGAAGCAGAGTGAGTCAATTCCGCTCGGGTCAGACCTCGACGACCTGGCGGCCGTTGTACGTGCCGCAGACGGTGCACACGGCGTGCGGCAGCTTTGGCGAGCGACACTGCGGGCAGGCCACAGTCGCGACCGGTGTCGCCTTCCACTGCGCCCGGCGCGACCGGGTGTTGCTACGCGACATCTTGCGTTTGGGTACGGCCACGGTGGCTTACTCCTCGGTCTGTTGCTTCTTCGGTACGGTCAACTGCTCGAGCGCCGCCCAACGGGAGTCGACCTGGCGGTGACCGTGGTCGGCCGGCAGCTCGTCCCATGGTGTGCCACATTCGGGGCACAGCCCTGAGCAGTCCTCGCGACAGAGCGGGTGGCTGGGCAGTGCGAGCACCACCGCGTCCCGCAGTTCCGGCTCCAGGTCGATCAGATCGCCCTGCATCCGGCCCACCTCGTCCTCGTCGGTCGTCTCGTCGGTGGTGCTGTGCGCGTAGGCGTACAGCTCCTGAAACGTCACGTCCAACGCGTCATCGATCTCGCGCAGGCAGCGACCGCACTCGCCCGTCAGCCTCGCCTGGGCGCGGGCGGAGATCAGAACGCCCTCCGACACCGACTCCATGCGCAGCGTCAGGGCCAGGTCGGCACCCTCCGGTACGCGGATCAACTCAAGGCCGAGATCTGGCGGGGCGGGAATCGTCCGCTCGACCACACGCAGCGCCCCCGGGCTTCGCGGTAGGGCTCGGGTGTCGAGGACCATCGGCGACCGGGGGTCGAGGTGTATCGGTTGGTAATCGCGCATCGTCAGACTCCGGCCCAGAGAGGCCGTCGAAAAAGACTACCCCATCCCCCGCCGATCATGATTCGCGGGTCATGATCGGCGCCACTGTGCGACGCTCACTTCATGATCAACGCTAAGATGGCGACGGCTAAAAGGACAAATTGTCGCGCTCGTCATCGTGAAAGGCGCCCATCTCGCGCAGGGCATGCATCTTGTCGCGCCCTCGCTCGATCGACGCGAGCGACCGCGTAAGGAACTGCTCGAAGTTGGCCAGCGTCGTGTCGACGTACTCATCGACCTCGTCCCTCAGCCGCTGCGCCTCCGCCCGCGCTTCGTTGATCAGCCGGGTGCTCTCCCGGTCGGCCGATACGACGACCTCGTTGTGGGAGACGAGCCGGTGGTGCTCTGCCTCGGCCTCCGCGATCATCCGGTCGGCCTCTCGCTGACCGGCATCAAGGATCTTGTCCCGCTCGTCGAGCAGCGCCACCGCCCGCCGGATCTCGCCCGGAATCTCGCTACGCAGCTGGTCGAGCAGGCCGATCATCTCGCCGCGGTCAAGCATGCAGTTGCGCGACATCGGTACGTTACGCGCCGTCTCCACGAGCGAGATGATCTCGTCGATGCGGTCCATCGGATCCACCGAACATCTCCTGTCCTGCGCCGGCGATCTGTCTCGCGGCTGCTTCCATCATGCGGCCTCATCGGTGGTTGGCCCAATCCCCGACACGCTCAGCCGCCGCTCCAACAGTGGGTCAACCGACGTCCCGATGCAATCGGTCGGAGAGTCGGCGCGCCACAACGTCCGGTACATGCGGTGTGACATCCCCGCCCCACTTCGCGACGTCCTTGACCAGACTCGAGGAGAGGTACGAGTGCTGCGGGTTGGTCGGCATGAACAGCGTCTCGACGCCGGCGAGCCCGAGGTTCATCTGCGCCATCTGCAGCTCGTAGTCGAAGTCGCTCACGGCCCGTAGGCCCTTGACGACGACGCTGGCCTGCTGAGCCCGGCAGAAGTCAACCAACAACCCTTGAAACGCCTCGATCCGCACGTTCTCGAAGGGTTTGGACACCTCGCGGAGCATGTCGAGTCTCTCGTCGATCGAGAACAGCCCGCGCTTCGACTCGTTCACGAGCACGGCGACGATCACCTCGTCGTAGAGCCGGCTGGACCGACCGATGATGTCGAGGTGACCGTTCGTTACGGGGTCGAATGAGCCGGGACAGACCGCACGCCTCATCGCTCGCCTCCCTGCTCGCGCGCCCTCACGAGCGGCGACCGTACCACCGACCTTCCGTACCACAGTGTCGTCTCCCCGTAACGACGATGACGCTCCGGTGTTACGCCGTCGGGCCAGGCCGGCGGCGATGACCGCGTCGACCGCTCAACCACGACGATGCCGCCAAGGACCAGCCACCTCTTCTCCACCAGGGCAGCGAGCAGCGTTTCGACCTCACGATCATCGAACTCGTACGGAGGATCCGCGAACACGATGTCGTACGGGTCATCCGGGGCGTGGGCCAGGGCCGTGCTGACCTTGGCCGCCGAGATCCGGCAGATCGGGTCCAGGTCGAGGGACCGGATGTTTTCGCGCACGATCCGAGCCGCCCTCGGGTCCGACTCGACGAGCAGTACGGCCGCCGCGCCGCGCGAGGCCGCCTCGAGGCCGACCGCCCCTGACCCCGCGTAGAGGTCGACAAACCGGCACCCGTCCAGCTCGGTGAGCGATTCGAGCGTGGAGAAGAGCGCCTCCCGGACGCGATCCGAGGTGGGGCGGGTGTCGCGACCGGCCGGGGTCGCGATGCGGCGGCCGCCGTGGCTACCAGCGACGATCCGGGTCATGATCAGCCCTTCTCGAGGAACTCGGCCCGCTCCTCATCGACCAGGGCGGCGACCGCCGCCCCGAGGGCGGGATGCTCGGTCAACTCGGGGTCGCGGTCAAGCAGCTCCATGGCCTCCCGGCGCGCCTCGGCGATGAGATCCTCGTCGCGCAGTAACGAGAGCAGCCGGAGGTGTGAGCGAGTGCCGGACTGCGCCTCGCCCAGCACATCGCCCTCGCGTCGCTGCTCCAGATCTAGTCGGGCCAGGCGGAATCCGTCCTGTGTGGACGCAATCGCCTCCAATCGCTCTCGCGCGGCGTCAACCTCGGTGACGAGCAGGCATAGTCCGGGAGCGGATCCCCGGCCCACGCGTCCGCGAAGCTGGTGCAGCTGCGACACCCCGAATCTGTCCGCATCCAGCACGACCATCACGGTCGCGTTCGGCACGTCGACGCCGACCTCGATGACCGTGGTGGCAACGATGACGTCCAGCTTCCCGGCGGCGAAGTCGCGCATGATCGAGTCCTTCTCGTCGCCGGGCAGCCGCCCGTGCAGGATTCCCACGCGAAGGCCGGCCAACGGGCCACGGATCAGCGCAGGCGCGACGTCCAGCACGGCGATAGGCGGCCGCCGCACCGGACCATCGCCGTCGGGCGACGCCGTGTCCTCGGGCGCGGCGTCGCCGCCGATGCGCGGACAGACCACATATGCCTGATGACCTCGCTCCGCCTCCTCGCGCAGTCGCTGCCAGGCCCGCTCGAGGTAGGCCGGCTTCTCCGCGGCGGGGACCACATGCGAGGCGATCGGCGAGCGCCCGCCGGGCAGCTCCGACAGTGTGGAGGTCTCCAGATCGCCGAAGACCGTCATGGCCACCGTCCGTGGGATAGGCGTGGCGGTCATGACAAGGACGTGCGGCGGCTGGTCGGCCTTGGCCCGCAGCGCGTCGCGCTGCTCCACTCCGAACCGATGCTGCTCGTCGACCACAACCAGCCCGAGGTCGGCGAATTCCACCCCCTCATACAGCAGCGCGTGCGTCCCGATCACGATGCCCGCCTCGCCGGAGGCGACCGCCGCGAGTGCACTCCGCCTGACCGGTGCGCCCTGTGAACCCGTCACAAGCGCGACCTGCGTCGCCACCTCCGCGCTGTCCAGTTGACCCGCCCTACCCATCGGTCCGAGCAGTTCGCCGATGTTCCGGTAGTGCTGCGCGGCGAGCACCTCCGTCGGAGCCAGGATCGCCCCCTGCGCGCCGGCGTCAACCACCTGCAGTATTCCGCGCAGCGCGCACACCGTCTTGCCGGAGCCGACCTCGCCCTGCAACAGGCGATGCATGGGATGTGGTGCCTCGAGGTCCGCCGCGATCTCCTCGCCGACCATCTTCTGGCCTCGGGTGAGCTCGAACGGCAGCGAGGCATCGAACGCCGTTAGCAGACCGCCGGACCGGCGGGACCGAGGCACCGCTGGCCAAGCCGCCGCCCGTCGCTTTCGCTGGACGAGAGCGACCTGGACGGCGAACGCCTCATCCCATTTCAGCCGGGCCCGCGCAGTCTCGACCGCAGCCCGCGACGCCGGCCGGTGGATGTCGCGCAGCGCAGTCTGCAGGTCCGTGAGGCGCCGCTGCGCGCGAAGCGAGGGGGGCATCGGGTCAGGTGGGCGCTCCAAGGTGTCCAGCGCCAACCGGACACAGTTTGCGATGTCCCACGAGCGCACGTCCTTGGTCGCCGGATAGACCGGTATGAGTGCGCCCGCGAACTCCTCGGGGGCGGTCGAGTCGTGATCGAGGATGAGGTAGTCCGGATGGGTCAGTTGTCGTTTCTTGTTGAACACGCCTACGGTGCCCGCGAAGAGACCGCGCGTACCGGGGGCTAGTTTCCTGGCCCGCCATTCGGCCTGATCCCTGTACTTGGCAAAGAACGTCAGGATCAGAGTGCGACCTGAGCCGTCGCCCACGACCACCTCGACGATCCAGCTCTGCCGTTCCTTCATCTTTCGAGACGAGGACTGCTGAACCTGGGCAAGGATCGTCACCTCCTCGCCAATGGTCAGGCTGGCGATGTGGGTGAGCTCGCCGCGCTCGGCGTACCGCCGCGGGAAGTGGTACAGCAGGTCTCTGACGGTTTGCATACCGAATGCCTTGGCAAGCTCCCGTGCTACCTTCGGCCCGACGGCCTTCGCCTTCGAAATCGGTGTGTCCAGTGTGGTCACTCGACCCCCACCAGCAGCGGGTAGTGTGGCTGACCGCCGTGATAGGACTGGACATCTACGAAGGGCCAGCTGTCGTGAATGTGGCGAGACAGATCGTCGGCCAGATCGCCCGGAGCGCCCGCGCCGATGATGAGCGTCACCATCTCGCCCCCGCCGGCGAGCATCCGGTCGAGCAGCGTGCGGCACGTCTGGGCAAGGTCCTTGCCTATGACGTTCACCTCGCCCTCCACGAGGGCGAGAATGTCGCCCGCCTCGCATCGGCCGGCGACGGTCAACGCGTCTCGCGTCGCGACGGTTACCTCGGCGTAGCGGCACGCGCCGGCCGCCTCGGCCATGAGGATCACCTCATCGTGGAATCGGCGCCCCGGGTCCCGTACCGCGATCGCCGCCAGAGCCTGCACGGGAGAGCGCGTAGGCACGACCCCGACCCCGATGCCTTCCGCCCGGGCCTCCTCCGCCGCGGCCGAGGCCACCGCGTGCACGTTGGAGTCGTTCGGCAGCAGCACCACCTGTCCCGCTCCGGTGGCGTGGATGGCGTCGAGCACCTCGGCGGTGGACGGGTTGTTCGTGGGGCCGCCGTCAACGACCACCGCACCCTCGGCAGCGAACAGCTCGGCCAGGCCGGAGCCGCCCGCGACGACGACGACGCCGCGCGCCTCGTTGTCGAACGGGACGCCGACGGCTGCGGGGACTTGGTCGGCGAACCTGGTCACAGAGATCCGATGCAGCCGGCCGGCCTCGACGCCCGCCTCGATCGCCGCGCCGACGTCGTTGACGTGAACGTGCACGTTCCAGGTCGGCGGATCGTCGCCGGCACCCGTGCCCACCACGACAAGCGAATCACCAAGATCACGCAGTGCCACCTTCAGCGCCTCCACCGCGTCCTCGGGCGCGTCGAGTAGGTACTGCACCTCGTACCCGTACTCAGAAGACCCGGTCTCCCGCGCCACGCTCAGCAACCTGGGGTCGCGAGCAACCCGGGCCAACGGCGCGGTCGCGGGGGCCTGCCCGGTCACGACCTCCACCAGCGCGTCGAGCAGGACCACGAGCCCTCGCCCACCAGCGTCCACGACGCCGGCCCTGGCCAGGACAGGCAGCTGTTCCGGGGTGCGCGCGAGCGCCTCGGCGGCGCCATCGGCCGCGGCACGCACGACGGTGGCCAGGTCGTCGGTGTCGGCCGCCATCGCCGCGGCGGCCGCCGCCGTGGCCACACTGAGCACGGTGCCCTCAACGGGCTGGGCGACGGCCGCGTAGCCAGCCTTCGCGGCAGCGGTGAGCGCGTCCGCCATCGCCCGGCCACGAGCCGCCGGGACGACCGCCAACGCGTCCGCGGTTCCGCGCAGGATCTGCGAGATGATCACCCCGGAGTTGCCTCTGGCACCGAGGAGCGCGCCCCGCGCCATGCACCGCAGCACCCGTCCCAGCCGGGCGATCTCGCCCTCGGCGGCGGTCGGCTCTTCGAGCATGTCCGGCTCGGCTACCAGCGCCTGCCAGGCGGACGTGACGGTGAGCACGAGGTTGGTGCCGGTATCGCCATCGGGCACCGGATAGACGTTGAGCTCGTCGATCTCGACCTGATGCCGTCTCAGCGCGTCCAGACCCGCCGCGCACCAGCGGCGTACAGCGGTGGCGTCGAGGCTATCCAGCACGGCACTTACGTTAATGCCGGATGCCCACAGATGGCAGATCCCGCGAAGCCGGCTGTCTCAGCGGGACCGATTCGTGCCGCAACAGCTCGATCAGCTACCCTTGGCGAGTTGCCCGGCCGAGGCGGGGCGCCAACTTCGGTGATCAATCCAGGAGATATCCGTGGCTAGCGTGTGCGACGTCTGTGGCAAGGGACCGGGCTTTGGCCACAACGTGCCGTGGTCGAAGAAGAAGACGAACCGCCGGTGGGACCCGAACATCCAGTCGGTGCGGGTGTCGGCGGGCGGCGGCAACACCAAGCGCCTGAAGGTCTGCACCTCGTGCATCAAGGCCGGCAAGGTGGCACGCGCCTCACGCGTCTGAGCCCGCCTCAGAGGTCACGTCCGAAGGACACACAGTCCGGCTCCTCCCGATAGAAACCGTAGTTCGGGATGCGTTCGTACCCGCATTTCTCGTAGAACCTGATCGCCTCGGGCTGTTCGCCGCCGGTCTCGAGCACCACGCGGCGCATGCCGCGCTCTCGGGCCGAATCCTCCAGCGCGGTGAGCACCTCCGACGCCACCCCGGACCCCCGGACGGCCGGGGCGGCGTACATCCGCTTGACCTCGGCGAGCCCAGGCTCGAGCGTTCGCCAGCCACCGCAGGCGACCGGCTCCCCAGCACGCCAGGCCACCAGAAAACAGCCCTCGGGCGGGTCGAACTCGGACGCCCCCACCGGGTTCTCATCGCCCGAGCCGTAGCGCCGAACAAGATCCTCGTGAGCGGCCGCGAGCAGCGCACGGGCGGCCGGCGCGCCGTACCGCGTCTGCCTGATCTCGAGATCACTCACGCAGCAAATGGTACGGGCACCACCGCCCCCACCCGTTCCTCGCCGATCATGATTTGGAGGTCATGATCGACGCGTTTTCGCAGCGCCGACATCATGATCACGGCGATCTTGAGGGCTGCGTCGAGCGGCTCAGGCGACGGTGCCGCGTTGATCGCCTCCGGCGGTGCCGCGTTGATCGCCTCCGGCAACTGTGCTTCGTTGATCGCCTCCGGCAACTGTGCTTCGTTGATCGCCTCCGGCAACTGTGCTTCGTTGATCGCCTCCGGCGAAGTGCTCCCATCCTCCCGGACCGTCCACGTAGCGCCGGCCATCGACAGTCACGCCCGAGCCGTCGTGCACCGTCCCGATCACGAGCCACCCCTCGGCGAGCTGCGTCTGCGGCGGGAACGTCGCCACGATCGGGTGATCGTCACCTCCGGTGAGCACCCATGTGTACGGGTCCACACCCATGGCCGCGGCGGCGTCCCGCATGGCGGGCGTGATTTCAAAGACGTTTTTACGTACGTCGATGCCTACACAGCTCGCGTCGGCGATGTGGCCGAGGTCGGCGAGCAAGCCATCCGACACGTCGATCATCGAGGTCGCCCCAAGGGCAGCACCCGCGGGACCGGCCCAGTAGGGAACCGCCGGTCTGCGGTACGCCTCCACGAGCGCCTTCGGGGACCGGAATCCCCTCGACAACACCGTATAGCCCGCCGCCGCCTGCCCGATCCGGCCCGCCATCGCCACGGTGTCACCGGCGCGCGCTCCCGATCGGAGAACCGGTTCCCGTCCGTGGAGGTCGCCGAGCGCGGTCACCGCGATGGTGATCACCTGGCTCGCGGCCATGTCACCACCGACCACGGCCGCCCCGACCAGCTCGGCCTCGGCACCAAGTCCGTCGGCGAGGTGCTCCGCCCATGTCGGGTCGAGGTCGGGCGGGACGCAGAGCGAGACCAGCAGAGCGGTCGCAACGCCGCCCATGGCCGCTACGTCGGCGAGATTGGCGGCCGCCGCGCGGTGTCCGATTTCCGTCGCCGACGCCCAGTCACAACGGAAGTGCCGGCCCTCCACCAGTACGTCGCAAGACGCGACGACCCGGCCGTCGGATACGGCGACAACCGCCGCGTCGTCGCCGGGACCGATAAGCGTCGTCGGGGCGGATCCCAGGCGTGCCGTGACCCTCTGGATCAGTCCGAACTCGCCGGTGGAAGCGATGGTCATTTGTGTCCCCCCTCAGCGAATGGGCTCCCCGTTCGCTAGTCTCACACCCACAACTCTCACACCCACACCGGCACGACGGCGGGACGGCTCGCTGTTCCGCACACAAGCTTCGCGGCCACTGCAATCGGTTCCGCTCGCAAGCATCGCAGGCTCACGGAAGGAAATGACGTGTCGTGGTCCAGGCATACATCCTGATCCAGACCGAGGTCGGTAAGGCGCGCGACGTAGCAACCGCCATCCGGGAGATCCCGGGTGTGGTCCGAGTGGATGCTGTGACTGGGCCATACGACGTGGTGGTGCTGACCGAGGCGCGCGGTGTGGACGAACTCGGCAAAATGATCGTGAGCAAGGTCCAACTCGTCCAGGGCATCACCCGTACCCTGACCTGCTCCGTGGTGCACCTGTAACCCGTAGCCGTTAAGCCGTAGCCGTGGCACCGGATCCAGACCGCCGCCAGGCCGCGCGTGCGGCGACTCTCGTCGCGCTGCCCGCCGCACTGGTGGTCGGCGTGATCAGCCTGTGGGCACTCGGAGCCTTCGACAACCGCCCGGCACCCCAGGCCACATCCCCGGTGGAGATGGCGGCGCCCACGCTGGCCCCCGAAGTCGCGACGGTGTGCCGGGACGTCGTTGCGAAGCTGCCCGCCACGGTGCGCGAGGCGCGGCGTCGGCCCGTGACCGCGGGGGCGGAGCAGAATGCCGCGTACGGCGACCCGCCGATCACACTCGCGTGCGGCACCTCCCGGCCATCGATCCCGCCGACGGCGACGGTCTACCCCCTCTCGGGGGTCTGTTGGTATCCGCAGGTGGTCGCCGCGGGCACAGCGTGGACGACAGTGGACCGGAGCGTGCCGGTGACGGTGACGGTTCCCGGCCCATCCGAGGGTTCGGCCCAGACGGTGATCCCGTTCTCGGCCGCCGTCGCCAGCGATCCCCCCGTCACCACCCCGCCCCCCGGCTGCACCCCATCCTCGCCGATCATGACCTCCAGGTCATGATCAGCGCCTCTCAGCGACCGTGATCTCATGATCACGAGAATCTTGGGAATTCTGGTGCGGTGGGTCGTCGGCAAAGGGCGCTAGTGGAGGCCGGTGCCGCGGCGCAGGGCGGTGCGGATCAGGCGAGAGACGAGCTTCGGGTACTCCAGCCCGGTCGCCGACCACATCCGCGGGAACATGGATGTAGACGTGAAACCCGGCATCGTATTGATCTCGTTGAGATAGACGTCGAGCTCGGGCGTGATGAAGAAATCCACCCGCGCCAGGCCGGCACAGTCGAGCGCCGAGAACGTGCGGCAGGCGTACTCCTGAACCCGTTTCGTCACCCGATCGGGCAGGTTCGCCGGAATGTCGTACTCGCACGAGTCGTCGAGATACTTCGCTTCAAAGTCGTAGAACTCGTGATCCTTTACCACCCGCACCTCGGCGAGCAGAGACGCCTCCGGCGCCCCGCCGGCCTCGCTCTCCAGCACGCCGCACTCGATCTCCCGCCCGATGATGGCCGCCTCAACGAGCACCTTCGGGTCGATGGCACGGGCAACGCCGATAGCGTCCTCCAGGTCGTCCCATGCCTTGACCTTTGTGATTCCGTACGACGAACCGGCCCGAGCGGGTTTGACGAAAAGCGGCAGGCCGAGCCGCTCCTTCTCGTCGGCCGACAGGTTGGCGCCCGCGCGGAGCACCGTGTACGGGCCGACCGGAATGCCCTCCGCGGCCGCGAGTTTCTTGGTGAACTCCTTGTCCATCGCGGCGGCCGAGGCGAAGACGTTGGAGCCGACATAGGGCACACCGGCCATCTCGAGCAGTCCCTGAATTGTGCCGTCCTCACCGTATGTTCCGTGCAACGCCGGAAAGACCACGTCCACGTCGCCCAGTGCTCGCGCGCCATCGGCGGGATCCAGGACGACGAGCCCGCCAGACGTAGGATCGCCAGGCAGGACCACGGTGTCGCCGGATCCCGCGGTGATCTCCGGCATCTGCCTTCCCTGGATGGCCAGTGACTGTGGGTCACCATTGGTGAGCACCCAACGCCCCTCGCGGGTGATGCCCACCGGCACCACGTCATACTCGTCGGAGTCGAGTGCGGCCAGGATGCTGCCCGCACTCACGGCAGACACGGCATGCTCAGTGCTGCGCCCGCCGAAAACGATGGCGATTCGGGTCTTTCGCGGGGTACTCACATTCCGGACCCTACCCGGAACCGTGCGGGGACGAGGGAGGCCTGTGCGACCGACGCTCTACGTCGTCGACACACCGGCGCCCGGCCGGCTGGCGACGATGGCTCGACCGCGCGGTGGTGAGTGGCTGCCTGACGAGATGTCCGCGCTGCGGCAGGCCGGCGTCGACATTCTCGTGTCAGCGCTCTGCGCCGACGAGCGGGTACGTCTAGAGCTGCTCGCTGACGAAGTCGCCGCGACCGACGCCGGGCTGGAGTTCATCTCCTTCCCCATCGTTGACCGCGAGGTTCCCGACGACGCGGATGACCTGGATCCGCTCGCAGATCGGCTCGCCGACGCCGTGCGGCAGAGCCGTTTTGTGGTCACACACTGTTATGCCGGCATCGGCCGGTCGTCGATTCTCGCGGGCGCGGTACTGCTGAAACTAGGACTGCCGCCCGAAGAGGCATGGGCACGCATTCGCGCCGCCCGCGGCCAGCCCGTACCAGACAATCCGGTCCAGGAGGCCTGGCTGCACACATTCGCCGCCCGGCCGGCAACCGACGACCGGCCGCCAAGATCCGCACGATCATGAAGTTGCGGTCGCAAAACTGCGTCGATCATGACCTCCAAATCATGATCGGCGCTCCAGGGCGGCGAGGATGTCGGGGACCAGGTCGGCGGTGTCCTCGATTCCGCACGAGAGGCGGACCAGACCGGGCGGGGTGTCATCACCCCACTGGGCCCGGCGGTCTGCCGTGGTGTGCAGTCCGCCGAACGAGGTCGCGGCCACCACGAGGGCCGATCGCTCCAGAAACGCGGCAACCGCATCCGCCGACGACAGCTCGAACGTGACGACGCCCGGAATCCGCCGCATCTGACGCGAGGCGACCACATAGGACGGGTCATCCCGAAGACCAGGCCACCGCACGGACAGGACAGCCGGGTGGGCGCGAAGGGCGGCCGCCACAGCTGCCGCATTGGCGGTCTGCCGGGAAAGGCGCAGATCCAGCGTCGCCAACGAGCGATGCGCGAGCCAGGCGTCGAAGTTGCCCGGAATGCCGCCAGTCGAGTCCCGCCACGACCGCAGCTGAGAGAGGATCTCCGGATCGCGCGTTGCCACGTAACCCAGAAGCAGATCCGAGTGGCCGGTGAGCGCCTTCGTGCCGCTCGCCACGACCAAATCGGCACCGAGGTCAAGCGGTGTCTGCCCGAGCGGCGTCGGGGTCGTGTTATCGACGGCCACGAGCGCGCCAGCCTCGTGGGCGGATTCGGCAAGCGCGGCTATGTCGCACACGTCCAGGCCCGGATTGGCTGGGGTCTCCAACAGGACCAGACGAACTCCGGTGAAGTCGGGGTAGGGTCCTGCCGTTGGTGCCAGGGTCACCGTTACGCCACGAGAACCGAGCGCCTGCGCGGCCCATGCACGCGTCTTGTAGTACCCATCGAGCGGCAGCACGATTTCGTCGCGGTTGCCGACCAGCGTCAGCACGGCCGCCGAGATCGCCGCCATTCCGGACGAGAATGTCAGGCACACTCCATCCTCGAGTTCGCCGATGGCCGACTCGAGCCGACGGCGGGTGGAGCTGTCCTGACGACCGTACGAATCGACGCCCGGGACGGGCCCGGTGGACGGATCCAACGGAAACGTCGAGGCGAACACCGGCCCGGGCAGGAACGGCTGGCCCGGGGTCGCCGGCGGCAGTCCCGCCTGGACACAGCGAGTGGAGTCGCCGTATTCCTCAGTCATGCCGACCAAGGTAGCCGGCGATCACTCCGGTTTGGTCTCGCGACTCATGAGCGCGATCATCGCGACCTTCGGCGCCATGCCTTCATGGCAGACCATCTCGACCTGCTCGGTGATGGGCATCTCAACCCCACAGCCACGGGCGAGGTCGCGGATCGATAGACAGCTCTTGACCCCCTCCGCGGTCTGCCTGGTGGCTACCTGCGCCTGTTCTAGGGACTCGCCGCGACCGAGGTGTTCGCCGAACGTTCGGTTGCGTGACATGGGCGACATGCACGTCCCGACGAGGTCACCCAGCCCGGCGAGGCCGGCAAAGGTCAGCTGGTCCGCGCCGAGGCGATGCCCGAGCCGAGCCGTCTCCGCCAAGCCGCGCGTGATGAGCGCCGCCTTCGTGTTGTCGCCGAAACCCATCCCGGTAGCCATCCCGCAGGCCAGCGCGATGACGTTCTTGACCGCGCCGCCCAGCTCGCACCCGATGACGTCGTCATTGGTGTACGGGCGGAAGTATGGCGTCGCGATCGCCCGCTGGACGACGCTGGCGCGCTCCTCGTCGACGCACGCGACGACCGCGGCCGTGGGCTGTCCGAATGCGATCTCTCCGGCGAGGTTCGGCCCGGTGAGAACGACGACGCGGCCGGCGTCGACGCCGGCGACGTCGGCGATCACCTCGCTCATGCGCTTGCCCGTGCCGAGTTCGATCCCCTTCATCAGGCTCACGAGCGTCGCCTCGGGGTCGATCGCGCCGGATGCCGCCCACTGGAACAAGTTGCCGCGCAGCGTCTGCGACGGAACCGCGATTGCTACCAGATCGGCACCATCGAGCGCCTCCTCAGCATTGGACGTCGCGGTAATCCCCTCGGGCAATCTCGCCTGAGGCAGGTAATCAGGGTTGCGGCGGTCGGACCGAATGCTGGCGGCGACCTCCTCCCGGCGGGCCCAAACCACGACGGGCCGGCCGGCGTCGGCGAGCACCTTGGCGAAGGCCGTCCCCCAGGAACCGGCACCCAGGACGGCCGCACGGCGGATCTCCGCAATGCCCATGTTCAGTTCTCCGACTCTGCCGCAGGGTTCAGGGGCGATGTGATCTCCGTCGCCGTTGGCCTCGCCATGACTGACCACAAGGGCGGGGCCGTTCCGCCGCGAATATCCGTCAGCATGTCGCGCAGCGTCAACATGATGTAGTCGGTCATCTCCTGCAGAACCGCCGTCGTCGGCGTGACTCCTGCCCACTTGCTGAGGTCGAGCGGAGGCCCGGCAACGACCGTTACGGGCGTACGGGGCACGGGGCGCAACCTCTTGGTCCGAGGATCAAAGAGCCGCTCCGGACCCCACATGACGACCGGAACAACTGTCGCACCGGTCGCCAGCCAGAGTCGAGCGGCACCGGTCTTTCCGCGCATTGGCCAGAGGTCAGGCTCCTTCGTCGTGGTGCCCTCGGGGTAGATGATGACTGCCTTGTCCGCCTTGACGGCCGCCACGGCGGCATCCAGCGCCTTCGCCGCGTCGACCGTGCCCCGCGCGACTGGCGTCTGGTCCACGGCGCGCAACCACGGCCCGATGACCGGAACCTCAAACACGCTCGCCTTAGCGAGGAAGACCGGCCACCGGCCGGCGTCGTAGACAAAGTGCGCGAGCGCCAACGGGTCGGCGTGACTCATATGGTTCGCGATGATGATCACCGGGCCGTCGGCGGGAATGTTCTCCATGCCTCGCCAGGTCCGCCGGGTCATGCCAATCATCACCGGTTTGACCAGCATGACCGCGCCCCGCCGCCAAAACCCGAGCCTGCGCCTAGCCACCCGATCTCCCTTATCCACCGGTCAGGCGATACCGGAGCGGCCCGCGCGGGGTCGTCCACGGAAGCACCCGTGGCAATCATGCCTGTCGCCAGCGCTCGGGGGTATACGTGGGCCACAACGACGTTGCGGGCGTTTGGGGCGACAGCCCGGCCGAGAGGGGAAAGGATGGCACGGTGAGCTGGACCATCATAATTCCCGTGAAGCGCCTCGAGTTCGCCAAATCCCGGCTCCGCGGCACGCTGGCGGACACCGATCATGACGCGCTGGTGCTGGCGATGGCTCTCGACACGGTGTCGGCCGCCCTGGCCAGTCCGGTCGTGGGTCGTGTGGTTGTCGTCACCGGCGACGAGACCGCTGCCGACTCCGCTCGCGACCTCGGCGCTGAGGTGATCCAGGATGTGCCGGACGCGGGCCTGAATCCGGCTCTGGCGTACGCGGCCACGCACGTCCGGCCGAAGGGCGCCACGGCGACCCTGCCGGGGGTGGCGGCGCTCTCCGCCGACCTACCGGCCCTGCGGACCGAGGACCTGACAGAGGCGCTGCGGATGGCGGACGCAGTTACCTTGTTGATCGCCTCCGGCGACAATAGAGCGTTGATTGTCTCCGCTGAAGGTCCCGCGTCGAGCGGCGGGTCGCAGGGTGCGGTCCCCGAGCCGGCGCGGGTCTTCGTCGCCGACGCCGCCGGCACCGGCACTGTCCTGCTCGCGGCGGCGCCGGGTGCCCCCTTGGAGCCGTGCTTCGGCCCTGGGTCGGCCGCAGCGCACGCGGCCAGCGGTGCGGTCGAGCTCACCGGCGACTGGCCCAGTCTGCGCCGCGACGTCGATACGGCCGCCGACCTCGCCGACGCGAACACCCTCGGCGTCGGGCCACGCACGCTCGCCGTTGTCTCGATGAGCGCGAACGGAGGCGCCGGCGCTGGCGGTGCCAACCGTCACGTTCAGGGATTACCAAATGAGACCGGAGTCGGCGAGACTGGTGCTGGCGAGACCGTCCAAGACAAGCGGTCGCCGATCGACTCTGTGGATCGGCGAATGTGACAGGAGGATACGCGTATGCAGGGTACGGTCGCGTCCTTTGACGACCAACTGCACCACGGCTCGCTGCTACTCGACGACGGCTCCGCGTTGAGGTTTCCGCCGGAGGCGTTTCAGGCGTCGGGTCTCCGCCAGCTACGAGTGGGCCAGCGGGTGCGGGTGGAGCGCGGAGACGCCGGCGAGGTCGTCCGGATCACGCTTCCCACGCTGCCGTGAATGGGTAATCCTGAGTTCACTTCACGTTCACTCGGGTCAGGCGATGATGACGGAATGAACGACGAGCGGCCAATCCCGGCGCCGCACCCGCGCCAGACGGCGGCCGCGCCGGTCGACCAGGGACCGAGCGAGCCGGCCACCCCGACGCCGTCCACCCCGACGCCATCCCCCCCGACGCCATCCACCCCGACGCCATCCACCCCGGCGCCATCCCCGCC
>JAXIPB010000207.1:0-19539 GCA_045403155.1 Micromonosporaceae bacterium | reverse complement strand
CCCGGCCGCCACCCGAAGGCGGGCCGCTTGTACCTGATTGCCCTGGGTTTCATCTTCGCCACGGCGACCGTCATGTCCGCGATCCGCTGGCGCGAGGACGCTCACCTGTTCGCCATCGCCTGCCTCGCGTCCGGGCTGGGCCTGTTCGGCTGGCGAGCCCGCCGGCGGCAGCGGCCCGGCTGGCCCACCCGGCACGCGATCGGCATGGGCGGCTCCTACATCGCCTTGTTGACCGGCTTCTATGTCGATAACGGCCCGTTCCTGCCGCTGTGGAATCGGCTGCCGCACCTTTCCTACTGGTTGCTGCCTAGCCTGGTCGGCGTGCCGTTGATCTGGTGGGCGCTACGCCGCTTCCACGCCCGCAACCGAGCACCAGAACCGCGCCGTAGCGGGCGCGTGTAAACGACCTAGGATACAGCGTCGCATGGCGACGGTACGACGACACGCAGCGCCGCACCGGCCGTGCCTCTCACGTTGGTCCGGGTACCTCGGGCGGAGCTCGGGCGAAGCGCACCGGAGCTGCTGCTCGAGGAGCTGGCAACCGCGACTTCAGTACACAATGGACAGTTGATACCGAATCGCCGTCCGATTCCAACCCCAACTCTTGGCCCGTGCCTCGAGGCGGGGCACGGCCACGCTGGGGCCGCTGTCAGTCCCGTCCCGCTGGCGGGTCGCTGCCGAGAGACGCGGCGTGACTGCCACGATCGCCGAGATGCAACCCGATGCACTTCGGTTCGGGCTCCGGCAGGCCCTAACCCCAGAATCCCGCGCCGGGCCAACGCCGGGCCGGGTCGCCTATCTGACACGCGGCCAGGCCAACCACCGAAATGGCTTCCGCGTCCGATGGTTGTTCCCGTCCCGCCGTGTGGCGGAGCGACCAAGGAGGAACGACATGAGACGCTTCGGAACTCTGATCGCGACGTTGGCCATCGCGCCACTACTGGTGGCCGGTTGCCGGACTACAGCTCCACCGGATGGAGCACAACCCGCCCTTGATCCGGCGATAAGAACGCCGGCCACGCCGGCACCCAGCCCCGCTGTGGCCTGACGATGGGCCGTCGGGAATACTCGCAGCCATCTCCACGCAGCATTTCCCTGACCATGACCGGATCGTCTTTCAGTTTCACGGCGCGGCCCCGCCCGAGGTGACTATCCGCTACGCCAGCCGGATTACTGAGGACCCGTCGGACAGGCCAGTTCCCTTGCTCGGCGAGGTGTTTGCCGCGGTCGTCTTCGACGGCGGCCGACTCGACACCGCGCCCGTGGAGAGCGATCCGACAAAGGTGGTGCGCTACGCAGGGCCAACCCGCCTTACGCCGCGTTACACGATCCTGCAGGAACTCGCCGTTTCAGGCGACTATGAGTCGGTGCTCAGCTTCGGACTGGGCTTGTCCGCCGTGGCCCGCCTTGAGAAATCCGCGACGGCCGGGACAGGCAGCATGATCCTGGATCTGTGGATGACCTCGGCGACGTAGGCCTGGTTGGGAAATCGCTGCTTTCAGCCTCTTCGATCTCCAGGCATGCGGCCCCGTCCTTAATGGACGGGGCCGTATTCTTTGGCGCCGCAACATGCTCGCCTGCTGCTCATCCGCGTCGATGCGCGCCAATTCGGCATCGAGGACCGCGTACTCGGCCTCCTCCAACGCCGCCACTGCGAACGCGATGGCCACAATGGTTAGCGTGGCACTTGACGTGTCATCGGATGCCAGCTTCCCTGACCAGCCGTCCTAAGCATCTGGGACGTGCTGGTACCGGTGCGGCCGCGCTCCGCGCGAGAATCCAGAGCCGCTTGCACTGTGGTCTCAATTTATCTTCCCATCTCCGCCACGCCTGCCGCGACCCGTAAGTCCACTCGCGACAGTGCGGATTAGCCTGCGCAATCGTCGTCCGGCAGTGACGTCGATGTTTCGGGCACGCGAAGGCGGCACAAGTGGTAGCTCCCGCGAAAGACCCTTGAGTTGGTCGAGTTCGATGCGGCCAAAATGAAGATGGCAAAGGGCCTCCGGCGCGGCAGGCATTGGCGTCTCCCAGAACAACGGTCGTATGAACCGATCGCCCTTTTCGACCAAGCTCAGGGCCAGGCGCCACTCGTTCTCCACTTCGACAGATGCCGCGGACGCCGACGACCAGTACAGCTGGAAAAGGTCCGAGCGCAAAATCAATGCTTCGAGCTCCGAGCGCCAATCTGCCCCGCTCAGCAATTCTGATCTGTCGACAAGCACGCGGACGCCGAGTGCCCGATAGAGTGCGGAACACGCCTCAACTACCGGGGAGTCCCTGTGCGAATACGAGGCAAATACCTCGTTGAATACGCCGCGGCTGGCGACGCTAAGCGAGCCTCGTGCCTCGATACCGATGGGCGTCGATGCACTCGCGGATAGCGTCGCGGATTTGCCGGATTCGCTGATGTTGAAGGCTAGTGGCACAAGCGCGATTTGCAGCGGACCTGCATAGACATCGATTTGTCCGGTTATCGTCGCAGCAGCAGCAGGCGCAGATTCCATACGTAGCTGGAAGGTCAACTCGTGTACGTCTTTGGTCAGCACGACTTCGGCTCGGTCTGGACTGAAGACAACGCCGGGCGCCGTAGGTATGAACGTAAGCCTCGTGCCGCGAGCAACGATGCCTGCGGCATCCGCGTGCGATATTGACGGTGCGCCGCCTAGTTCTGGCTCCCACCGACCGACGAGATCTAGCACATAGGCGCGTTGTCGCGCCCGGTACACCACGAACGGCATGGGGTACCAGCGGCCTGAATCGACGAGCCGAGGCCAAGCGGCCGTGAAGGCAAGTCGATCGCGGTCGTCATCCCCGCCGGAGCCGTATGTGGAAGTGACCGGCCCGTCGCGGGGTGGCGCCGCGTAGCCCTGCGCCATCGTGCTGTCGGCTGTGCGCGGATCATCGGGCGGGGGCTGGGCATGGCCGTACCCGGGTGACGCCGGGTAGCCGGACGCTGCTGGCGTCGGATACTGCTGCACCCTCGTTTCCACCGAGCCTCCAGGCCCGACGCCAGGTGAGGTTGGCGTTGGCGTCGGCGTGACCGGGCCATGGCCCCCCTCACGCGGCGGCGAGGACACCGGAGCGGCCACCGGCGTGGCACCCGGGCGTGACCCGGCGCCGGCCAACTCCGCCGCCGCACGCCGCGCGGCTGCTGCGAACGCCGCGGCGTTCGGCCACCGTTGCGCGGGGTCCTTGGCCAGGGCGCGCTCCACGATTACCCGCACCGTTGGCGGGATGTCCGGCGGAAGTGGCGGAGGTGCCTCGCGGACGTGGCGCATCGCGATCTCGAGTCCATTCTCGCCCTCGAACGGCCGGCGGCCGGCGAGGCATTGATACGCGACGACGCCGAGGGCGTAGATGTCGGACAGCCCAGTGGCCTGCTGCCCCAGGGCCTGCTCGGGAGAGATGTAGGAGGCGGCGGCGACCATGGAACCCAACGCGGTGAGCTGAGCCGCGCCCGTGGAGCGTGCGATGCCGAAGTCGGTGAGCACCAGTGTTCCGTTCGGGCGCACGAGCAGGTTGCCCGGCTTGACGTTGCGGTGCACCACGCCCTTTTCGTGGGCCGCGTGCAGCGCGTCGGCCGCCTGAGCCATGAGGGCCATGGTGCGGGCCGGGGTGAGCCGACCAACCCGGGAGAGGGTACGGGACAGAGGGTCGCCCTCGATGTGCTCCATCACGAGGTAGGCGCCAGCGGTGGGGTCGCTGCCGTAGTCATAGATGTCGACCACGCCGGGGTGGTTGATGGTGGCCATCGTCCGCGCCTGGACCCGGAACCGCTCGGTGAAGCCCTCCTCTTCGAGCAGGTACGGGAGCAGGATCTTCACCGCGATCGTCCGGCCGAGAACGTCGTCAACGCAACGCCAGACGTCGCCCATGCCTCCGCTGGCGATCCGCTCCTCCAGCCGGTACCGCCCGCCCAGCACGGTCCCAGGCGCTACCACACCGAGGACCTATTCATGCACGCGTCGATGTTTCTGCACGGCTTAGGGTCGGTCACGACCACATCGTGACGGTTTGGCAATCGACAGGTCACCATATGATCGGCTCCGATCTGAGCGCCATTCGGAGATAATTTCGACATATGTTGGCTCGGCCGGCGAGCGCGTTCCTTGCGACGGCGTACTGGCTCACTTCTTCGCGAGTGGTCGCGGCTCGCCGACTTCCAGCAGACGCACCCCGCGGCTCGGCGAAGGTCAACTGCAGGCGAGCGATAGTCTACAATAGACAGTAGCAGGTAGTTCAAACGGGTGTTGGGCCGCTTGGCCAGTTCGCCTGTTCTGCCGCTATCATACCAAATCCTGTCCACATAGGACAGGCCGGCGAGTCTGTTGGGGGCTCGCTGATCCAGTTGACGAATGGGACGGGTTCGCCGGGCTGGATGGGCAGCAGACGGGAGCCGGGAGATCGCCGTTGGGAGGCGGATCGTGCTGTCGATCAGTGGCGACTCAAGATCGCGGGGGTGGCTCGATTGCGACGGCGAGCTGGGCCAGGTATCCCCGCCAGCCCTCCTCGTGGCCGCCGAGAGCCGGATGCGGCAACCCCGTGTGGACGAGGTGCAGGTGGGTGCCGTCCGGTGTCCAAGTCAGGGTGACGCTGACAGTGCTACTGCCCGGCGGGACCGCGTCGTCGCCTACGAAACCCCACGTGAACACGAGCCTGCTGTGCGGCTCGACGAGCACGTACTCGCCTATGACGGTGTGTGCGTCGTTGACCTCGCAGCGGTAGAGGCCGCCGGGTCGGGCGTCGAGCGTGGCACGCTGGCCCATCCAGCGCGGGTGCTTGGCGGGATCGGTGAAGTAACTGAAGACAACCTCAGGTGGCGCTGCGATGTGGATCTGCTGCTCGATGCGGCCCTCGATGATCGCCACTGTCAACGTCCCTTCCTCGGTGGGCGCTTGCCCGCGCTTGCTTCTGTCTCCGCTTCGGCCTTGAGCCTTTTGAGGCCACTTCCCCAAAAGGCGTCGACGAATTGCTTTAGGGCGAGCAGGCCGGTCGGGTCGACACGATAGAGCCGGCGTGCCCCGTCGCGACGCTCGGTGATCAGCGACGCTTCCTTGAGCACCGTTAGGTGTTGCGATATCGCCGGCCGAGTTACCTCGAAATGTGCGGCAATCGCCCCCGCCGCCAGCTCCTGATCCCGGACCAGCTCGAGGATCTGACGCCTGCGGGGCTCGGCGAGTGCCTTGATTTGCGCGTCCACACGGATTACGTTAGTTTCTGCTAACGTAAGAATCAACTAACGACATTCACGCGTCGCGCTGCACGACGCGACCACGGAGAACGGAGAATGCCATGGCCCGGATCGTCTTTGAGCTCGACATCGACGCGAGCCCGAAGGAGATCGTCGAGGCGCTGAACACGCAGCGCGGAATCGCAGGTTGGTGGACCGAGGAGGTCACCGCTCCCGGCGGCACCGGATCACGGATGACCCTCGGGTTCCCGGGACGGGCACCGCTGCCGTTTGAACTCCGGGTCGACGAAGTCAACGAGCAGAGCGTGCGGTGGTCGTCCGTCGGGGAGTTCCCGCCGCATTGGGTCGGCACCCAGATCATCTGGACCCTGACCCCTAAGCCGGACGGGACTGGCACCACGGTGCACTTCAACCATGACGGCTGGGCAACCGACGAAGGGCCGCTGCCCATGTCGGCAATGACCTGGGGCCAACTGATGGGCAGCCTCAAGTCATTCATCGAGACCGGCACCGGCGCCCCTCTCTACCACAAGGAATGATCGACGCAGCCTCGCCCACACCTGATCGGTGCTCGCTGCGTCTGGCGCGGCGTTGCGCGTGAGTCGTACACCGTTGTACAACGGGCCATACCGGATTTCGTCCGACCCACCTCGTACAACCCGGCCCCGGAGCTGATCGCCCTCACGATCGCCAGGTTGACCGTTTCATTGACGGCGTCGTATGCCGCTGCAACCGGCGGTAGGCGACCAACTGGTCGTCACGGCGTAAGCACGCTGTAAGAAGCCGGCGCGGTCGGTTCCACTATCCTGTGACCCGTATGTCGAGCCGGAGGTCCGTCATGCCGCGCACTCGGTTGCGTTTCCTGGTAATTGCCATGGCGGTGTCGATGCTCGCCGGGTGCGCCACCGGTACGGGTGGAGCCGCTCCAAGCGCCTCGTCGCTCGCGTCGACGGCGCCGACGGGACCTGCGGTCACCGGCCCACCTGGCCCGACCGGCCAGTCACCAGCCGTGCCGGACACACTGGCGTTCTCCGCGCCCATGGTCGGCGGCGGCCGGTTCGACGCCGCCACCCTGGCCGGGAGGCCGGCCGTGTTGTGGTTCTGGGCCGCCTGGTGCCCGCGATGTCGGGCGAAGGCCGACAATGTCAAGACCACTCAGGCCGCCCATGCAGGCGAGGTCAACTTTGTCGGTGTGGCGGGCCTGGGCAGCGGCGCCGACGCGATGCAGCGCTTCGTCGCCGATCATGGCCTGGGCGCATTCCCGCACCTGGCCGATGACGACGGCGTGGTCTGGCGCCGGTTCGGCGTGACGGAGCAGGAGTACTTCGTACTCCTCGATAGCGCTGGCAGGGTCGTCCACAAGGGACAACTGAGCGACGACGCGCTTCGTCAGCGCGTCAGCTCACTGGCCGGCTGAACCAGCAGGACGCGGCCATGTTTGACGCCCCGTACGCGCTGGCCCTGACTGCGGGTCTGCTGGCCGCGGTCAACCCGTGCGGGTTCGCGCTGCTGCCGGCCTACCTGACGCTGATAGTGGTCGGCGACCGGGTGGACTCTTCCGGCGCCGGGCGACTCGCCGCGGCCGGCAGGGCGCTGGCACTCACTGCCGCGATGACGGTCGGGTTCGTGGCCGTATTCGGCGTGTTCGGACTGCTCGCCGCGCCGGCCGCCGACGCGGTGGCCAGGAATCTACCGTGGCTCAGCGTAATCATCGGGCTGGTCCTGGCCGGACTCGGAGCGTGGCTGTTGGCCGGGCGGGAGTTACCCGGACCGATGCTGAAAGTGGGCCGCGGCCCAGCGGTGAGTGGCCGCGTCTGGTCTATGGCTGCGTTCGGCGCGTCGTACGCGGTGGCGTCGTTGGGCTGTACGGTGGGGCCATTCCTCGCGGTGGTGGTGACCGCGTTCGCGACCGATTCGGTCGCGGCCGGTATCGGTCTGTTCGTTGCATATGGCGCGGGTATGGGGCTGGTGGTCGGCAGCGTCGCGCTCGCCGTGGCGCTGGCGAAGGTCTCCTTCGTTCGGGGGCTGCGACGAGCCGCCCCGGTCCTCTCCCGCGTCGGCGGTGCGCTGCTGGTCGCGGCCGGGCTGTACGTTGCCTGGTACGGCTGGTACGAGCTTCGCGTGTTCTCCGACGCGACCACCGCCGACCCGATCATCGACGGGGCGGGGCGGATACAGTCCGCGCTTAGTTCGTGGCTCGACCGCCTCGGTCCCGGCGTATTGGTGATCGCGTTCGCAGTGCTCCTCGCCGCCACCATCACTGTGGCCGTCCTCTTCGGACTCCGCCGGGCCGAGGTGGGTCCACCGGAGCCTGGTACCGGGCCACAGGCGTCGACGCGACGGCCGTTCACAGCCCGACCGGACTACAAAGACGGCGAGTGACATGCCGATCCCACAGCGCGGGCGCTCGCAAGTCGTTGAACTACCGCGTCCATTCTGTGGGCGTGGGCCTGGGGTGGGCGGGCGGGCCCGCTGCCGGGGCAAGAGCGCCCGGGAGCACCAGTGCGAGCGCCGTGCCGTACTCGACTCGCAAGGCGAGTCCGTGTCGAGGTCGAGGTTGGGTGCGTATTGCGCCAACTGGAGTCGCGCCATTACCTATCCACCGAGCGCACGGAGAGCCCTTTGGTGAGCATCGGGAGTAACTGGTCAGGCGGCATATGCGGCGCGAAGAGAGCTCGATCGACCCAAGGGCGACTTCGCCGACCTTGGCCACGGACTCGATGTCCGCCGGCCGATCGGTCAAGCCTGCGAGGAACACCCACGGCTCGTCCCCATCTGGCGCCAGAACCTCCCGGACGCTCTCGCTCTCCGCTCTCATGGGGCCATGCTACGAGTCCTGAAGGATCTCGGTGGTCGTCCGGATCGTGCCGGTCATCAGCTGGTTGATCGTCGACTCTGTTCGGCCGGATGCTCGGAGCAGCGCCTGAAGAAGCTCGCCAAGCAGCACTTCGGCCACACCGATCCCGCCGCTTATAGGACCACCGCGGCCGAGCTGACACAGTGGCTCGGCGAGCGCGAACTAGATATCGCGGTAACGAGACTCGCGAACTATCGCAAATGCGATCACGACGTACGTGATCCCTCTCCTCGCCGGCCGCCAGCTGTACACATTGGATAATGCGAAGCCGCCCACGACCTCTACCGGCACCTGATAATCCGTGGCGGCTGGGCGAATCGTTGTTTAGAAGATCCGGGCGAGGCTGCTGGGACCGGGTTAGCGAGGGCCTGCGGCGTGGGCTCGGCCCTCCTCCATGACGAGTCCCCAGTCATCGAGCGAAAGTCCCTTAGGGACGGACGCCAGTGCTTGCTCGTCGCCGACGAGCGCGGTCAGGGCGCCCAGTGCGAGTGCCGCCTCTCGAAGGCGGCCGGCTTCCGCGTGGACCCGGACGAGTTGCTCCAGGACGCGGGCACGCCTGTTCGCGTCATGCGCGCGGGTCGCTACGTCGTAGGCCCGCTCGAGGTTGCCGACCTGGTCATGGCCGAGGTGAGCAAACAGCACGTGGCACCGCGTCAGGCAGCGAAGGTCACCGACTGCCTCGAAGATCGCGACAGCCCGGGGCAGTACGTCGGTTCGCGTGGTGAGTTGCGCCAGTGTCAGTATGGCGTGGGCCAGTTCATGGCGGTTGCCCACTGATTCGGCATAACTGACGCACTGCCGGGCCCAGGCGGCCGCCCGATGCAGATCGAATCCCGCTTCCGCGGCGGTGTCGGCCATCATAAAGCGTGCGTTGTTGACGTGCATGGCATCGCCGGCCAGCGCAAACAGCTCGAGGGCGGCCCGGAACTCGTCGATCGCCGCAATCGGTTCGATGCGGCGCATCGCCAATCCTCTGGCCTGCCGCACCGCCGCGTGCAGCCAGTGATCGTCGAGTCGTCGCGCTGCTTCTTCGGCGATCCCGAGGTGGTGCAGTGCCGACTCGGGGCGATTGCGGTAGGCGTCGCTCATCCCGGCAAGCAGACGCGCTGCCGAGACGCTCCCGTCGTCGTTGGCGTCGAGCTGGAGGCCCCGTCGCGTCAGGTCGTCCGCGAGTTCCAGGTTGCCGTAGCAGATAGCCAGGCCGAGGTCCAGCAGGGTGCCGGCGTCTGCGTGGTCCAGCACCTGGGCGTTCCCGGCGACCCGGCCGAGCGCGTCGAGGAGTCCGGCGCTCGGGCCGTACTGCTCGGCTGCCACCGCCAGGTCTCGCGCGAGCGGCAACGCGATCACGTTGCCGGTGTCCAGGGCCCAGCGCAAGGCAGCGATGGCCCCGGGGACAAGCTGGCCGAACTCAGCCACCGCTCGTGGACTGTCGTCGGTTCGGGCCGCGGCAGCGAGCGTGGAGACGCGCCGGGCGATGTGTTGCGCGTGCCTGTATCGCGCGTCGGCGGCGACCTGGTCAGGCGTGCGCGCGAGCACGAGCTCGCGCATCACCTCCAGGATGCGGAACGATCCTGCCTTCGTGTCCGAGGGTGCCGGTATCACGAACGAGCGGTCGAGCAGCCGCAGCACGGCAGCCGCAGCGCCGGCGCCGCCTACCGACTCGGCGAGGTCGAGGTCGAACGGGCCGGGCAGGGCGGCCAGCCTCATCGCGAGGTCACGTTCGCCGTCAGTCAGCTGCTCGAAGGACGAGGTGAAGGTGGCGGTGAGAGTGCGCGGCTCGCCGCTGCCACCCCGGTCCAGGGTGGCCAGGCTGCGGGCGAGCTCGCGGTCGAGCTCCGGAGGCGACAGATGTCGCAATCGGACCGCGGCCAGCTCGATCGCCAGGGGCAGGCCATCGAGCCGCGCACAGATCCGCTTCGCGAGATCGTCGTCCAGACCTGCGGCATCGGGCACAGCCGCGCGTGTCCGGTGCGCAAGCAGGGTGGCGGCGTCAGCAGCGGACAGCGGCGCGAGTGAGTACACCGCCTCGTCGGAGCAGCCCAGCGCTGAGCGGGACGTTGCGAGCACCCGCAGGTCCGGACAGCTCGCAAGCAGCTGGCTCACTACGGCTGCGAGATCCGCCGTCACCTGGTCACAGTTGTCGAGCAACAGGAGACACGGATGCCGGGACAGAGCCAACGCGCACGCCGCGGTCAGGTCGCCACCGCCTGGCCCCACGCCCACCCGACGGCCTATCTCCGCCGCGATGTCCCGACCGGCGACGTTCTCGAACCCGACCAGCGTCGTGGGGCGGTCTGCGCGAGCAGCCACCTCCAGCGCCAGCCTTGTCTTGCCAGATCCTCCCGGACCCGTGAGCGTGATGAGCCGCCGCTCGTCCAGCAGGGACCCCACGGCGATCAGCTCGGAGTCGCGACCCACGAAGGAGTTCGCCGGCTTGACCACCGCGATTCCCGATCGGATCGCGGCCTGCTCGATGAGGGCGGTCCTTGAGTCGACACCCAGCTTGCGACGTAGCGCGGCGATGTGGCTTTCGACCGTGCGCACTGACAGGTGGAACTCGGCCGCGATCTCCGGGTTTGTCAGCCTTCGGCCGATCACAGCCAGCACGGCGGCTTCGCGCGCCGTCACCTCCTGCCTGCCGACCGACATACGGGCACCGTACCCAGGGAGATCCGTGTTGCGCACGGATGACGACCGACCTTCAAGCGACCACCCTGGAGGATGCAGTCCTCAACGTGCGAGGTACATATGACCGAGTCCATCCACCAGCCCGATCCGACCTACACCGAAGCGTCGTTCCTGGCCGAGGTAGCAGAGCCATCCGAAGCAGCACGCGCCTTGTTCAAGGTCGACCAGGACGACCTCGGCTACGTCATGAACGCATCCCGCCTCTGGGCTCACCACCCCGAGGCCTACGAAGCGCTGTTCGGGGTGGCCAAGCTGGTGACCGATGTGGCGTCCCTGTCCCTTCGTGACCGTGGCATCCTCGTAACGTCGACAACCTCGACGATGGGAGACTCCTACTGCTCCCTCATGTGGGGCAAGCGGCTCGCGGAGCTGGTGACACCGGAGTTCAGCGCCGCGCTGCTCCGCGGCGAGGACGAGCCGTTAGACGACCGGGAGCGGACACTGTCGCAATGGGCCCGCCAGGTCGCCGCCGAGCCCAACGCGATTTGTCCAGCGGATGTCCAGGCCCTACGCGACCGCGGTTACGACGACTCGCAGATCCTGGCCATCACCTGCTACGTCGCGGTGCGCATCGCCATCGCCACCGTAAACGATGCGCTGGGGGCCAGGCCCGACAGCCAGCTGCGTCAGACAGTGCCGGCTCCCGTGCTGGACGCAGTTCAGTACGGCCGTCAGCTGCGTGATGCCCCTTAGCCTTGCGTTGGTAGGCGGGCTTGGTCTTGGTGGTGTACCAGGGCACCTCGGTTGGCGTCGGGCGGCGACGTAGGGGGGTGTGGCCGTGCAGGGTGTACCGGAAGACGACGATGCTTTGCGTGATGAGTCCGAACGTGACGGTGCGGTTGACGGCGTTCTCGGTTCGGTTGCGGGCTTGGCCGACGCCGGTGATCTGTCTGGCGTGAGGCGAACAGCCCACACCGCCGAGAGATTCAGCGTTGGGCGCCTGACCGCGTAAAACCGGTCCAATCACGCGGCTAGGCGTCCAACGGTTGCGCTTCCGTTCGGGTTCGCCAGCGGTAGCACCCGAGACCACGACCGCCGCCGCCCCCACCCGCGGGAAGGGCCTATCGCTGAGGGAGATCTGCCGTCAGGTTGGCCGTTCTCCTGAGATCGTCCGGAGCGGCGTGCGCCCACGAATTCAAGCGCCTGGTGCGACTGACGTGTGGCGGCCCGGACCGGAGGGCGCCCCACATGACACCATCGGAACAGCTGGCCGAGCTTCTTGCGCGCACACCCTTGAACCCGCCCGTGCTCACTATCCACGATGAGCGCATCGGCGGAGCCAACGGCGCGGATGGCGTCGCTAGGCTATCGACGTGTTTATGGCCGAGGTAGCGTTCGTCGAATCTCCTCTCACGGCGACGGATCTTGTGTTGGCCGCGGGTCTTTGGCTTGGGTTTGTGGGCGTCCTGTTCATCGCCCGCAGGCAGATTCCCGGTCCGATCCGGCTGGGTCGTCCGTTGCCCGACGGCACCCGCAAGGCCTATCGCCTCAACGGCCTCAGCGTGCTGATCCTCGTGACAATAGTGATTGCGATCGGACAGGCGACCGGACTATTCACTCTCTCGACCGTCAACCGTCTGTTTTGGCCCCTCTTCGTGGTTGCAAATATCTGGGCCGTTCTTCATACCGTCTTCCTGTACTGGGTTGGCCGACGGGCCGCCGATCCGCGAAGCAACCTCCTGGCTAACGTATGGATGGGGGTCGAGCTCAATCCCGAGTTCTGGGGCGTCGATTTGAAGATGTTCGGCTACGTCCCCTCTCTCATCGGGCTATGGGTGCTTAATCTCTCCTTCGCAGTGCAGCAGTGGGAGACGCTCGGTCACCTGACCCTGCGCATGGCCCTATACCAAGCCTTCTTTGCCATTTACATCTTCAATTACTTTCAGTTTGAGTACGGCATGCTCCACACCTGGGACGTGATCGCAGAGAAGTTTGGGTTCATGTTGGTGTGGGGAGACTACGTCCTTGTGCCGTTCTTCTATTGCCTGTGTGGCTGGTACCTCGTCGGAAACCTTGATCCGATGCCGGTCCTGGAGGCGGTCATACTGACGCTACTCTTCGGCTTCGGCTTTTGGCTCTTTCGTGGCTCAAACGAGCAGAAGCACCGGTTCAAGGAGAATCCCAGCACGACGATCTGGGGACGCCCGGCGGTGGCCATCGGAGGCAAGCTGCTCGTCTCAGGCTTCTGGGGGATTGGCCGGAAGCTCAACTACACCGGCGAGCTGATCATCTACGTGACCTTCGCCCTGACCACCGGCCTTCGGTCGATCGTGCCGCTAATCCTGCCACTATGGCTGGTTCTCCTCTTTCTCCATCGTGCCTGGCGTGATGACAAGCATTGCCGAGAAAAGTATGGCCCATTGTGGACCGAATACTGCGGCCAAGCGCGTTTCCGAATGATTCCTTTCATCTATTGACCAATCGGCCAAGCGGGCTGGTTCGCGGCGCCTTTCGCCAGACCTGAGCGACCTTGCGTGCGGATGGCCGGTGGTACTCGACGAGATCACGGAGCCTGGCCGGCGGACTTGCCGGTGGGCAGCCGGGCAAACCCGGTGTGGAGGTCGTGAACACGTACGGTCCCGCTACCAAGCATCTGGGCCTTGTGTTGCAGTTGGTCCACGAGTGCGTTACCTGGCCGCCCGTAGACGTCGATCGCCAGCATGTTGATGAGCTCACCAATTGGACGGAACATAGGCCCGGCCACCTTCATGTGGAACTCCAGCGACGCCGAGTCCGGGTTGATGTGCAGAACGGTCATTCGGGTGCCGTCGTCGCTGAAGTACACGTTGTACGCCAGCAGTTGCGGTTCGTTGGCTTCCACGAACATCTTCAGGTCATCCATGGCGGCCTTGAGTTCCTCGAGCCGGCCCGCCCGGACCTCAGACGTATCCACGTACACGATGGGCTGCGGCATTTCCCCTCCCGCGAACGTTTGCACTCATCCGCAACGATGGCACAGAACCCCAGCCTCGGGCGGGCAATAGATCATGGCTTCGTCGTGGCCACATCGCCGAGCCAATATGGTTGGGAGTGCGATGGCCGCGGTGCTGCCGCTCGTGATCGGGCTGGCGCTGACCACGATGATCGCGTCGCTCGCCGCGGCCACGAAAGCGTGGGCCGTGAGCGACATGGACCGTGTGTTCCGCGCGGACTTCCTCGTCCGGTCGGTCGCCGACCCGCAGGACCGCGGGTTCACCCCGCTGAGCTTGGGCGTCGCGAACCGGCTGACCGGCCTGCCGGAGCTCGCGGCCGTTGCCGCATTCCGCAGCGGGGGCGTCGAGGTCGCCGGTACCGGCACCAGCGTGACCGCCGTCGACCCCGCCGCTCTCGCTCGCGTGTTGTCCCTGCACGTAAGCGCCGGCTCGCTCGGGGACCTGTCGACCGGCACGGTCGCGGTCAGCCGCCAGCTGGCCGACGGTGCCGGGCTGGCGGTCGGCTCACCGGTCGTGGTACACGGGCCGCGCGGCGACCGGACGCTGACCGTACGCGCCGTGTACGAGCGGCCCGAGCTCGGCTATATCGCGTCAGAACAGCTCAACATACCGGTCGGCGGGTACCTCGTCGCCGCGGCCGACTACGAGCGTCTCGCGGCCGCCGACGACACCGCCGTGAGCGAGATCCACCTGGTGGCCCGTAGCGGCATCGCTGAACACCGGGCGCGCGCGGCGGTCGAGCGGGCGCTCGCCGACGACCCGGCGTACGCGAGCATCGAGATCCTCAGTCGCGACCAGCAGCACGCGATGCTGTCGAGGCAGATCGACCCTGCCCTGCGGCTGTACTACAGCCTGCTCGGCCTCATGGTCGTGATTGCCCTGTTCGGCATTGTCAACACGCAGGTGCTGCACATCGTCGAACGCGTACGCGAGCTCGGTCTAGTCCGCGCGATCGGCATGGACCGCCGGCAGCTGCGGGCGATGGTCCGCTGGGAGGCGCTCATCGTGGCCACCATCGGTACCGTGACCGGCCTGTCCGTCGGTGCGTTCCTGGGCTGGGCGCTCACCCGGGCGTCGAAGCTGCCGGTCACGGTGCCGGTGGGTACCTGGGCGCTCGTCGCGGCCGGCGCCGTCCTCGTCGTCGCCGCGAGCGCCACGCTCCCCGCCCGCCGAGCCAGGCGCGTGGACCTCCTGCGTGCCATCGCGCCCGAGTGAAAGATCGCTATCAGCAGTCCAGACGCTTCCGAACCGGCGCTCTACCGCCTCCGCGGACGTGCCTCCAGAGTGGACGGTGGAACCACGGCCGCATGCCAATCTGACCAGCCAACTATGGGGTGCCGGATCCACCTCGCCCGCGCGGTATGTGGCATCAGGTCCGGTTGACGAGCGGTGAACGGGTACGTAATTCGGGGCTATACGTCGCTGTTCTTCGCGGCGTACATCGCGTGGTCGGCTTGGCTGATCAGTTCTTCTGGATCAGTTTGGTTCTTGGCATGGGCGGTGCCGGTGCTGACGCCGATGGTGACGAACGCATCGGATATGTGGACCGGACGTGAGAGCGCATGGATGATCCGCCGGTTGATGGTACCGACTTCATCTGGATCGGTGTTGCGGAAGAGGATCACGAACTCGTCGCCGCCGAATCGGCTGACCAGGTCGCCTGCTCGTACACAGCCTCTGAGCCGATGTGCCACCTCGACGAGCACCTCATCGCCGTGGTCGTGGCCGAAGCCGTCGTTGACTTCCTTGAACCGGTCGAGGTCGCAGTAGAGGATTGCCGTGTGTTCGCTGCGTTCGAGTGCTTCGCCGAGCTGCGTGACGAACTCGGTTCGGTTGGGTAGGCCGGTCAACGCGTCGTGGGTGGCGTCGTGCCTGAGTGCTTGTTCGGCTCGGTCTCGTTGGGCGGAGAGCTGGCCGATGCGCACCATGACGAGCGTCGCGATGATGGCAGTGGAGACCACCAGGACCAAGCCGTCGCGGTTGCCGCCGACGATCTGCTGTCCGCCGACGACGACCGGGACGATGGCGACGGCCAGGCCGAGGAACACGAGCCGCCCAAGGGACAGCGTGTCGGGGCGCGCCGGTGCGGGTGTGAAGAGCTGCGAAGCGGTCGGGTCGAGACTGAAGATGCTGATAGCGGTGTAGGCGCCGACGAACATCATTCCGGCGGCGGTGATGAGCTGTTGGTCGGTCGTCACGGCCACGATGAGGTTGCCCACCAACGCGAGTGCGAGGGCCGTTATGAGTGGACGCAGTGCTGCTATCGGGCGGTGCATGACGAGCTGGCCCAGGGCTCCGAGCACACCGCAGAGAGCAAAGACCAGAATGCAGAGGCCTAGCTTGGCCGGTCCTGCTTGATAGTCGGGCAACAGATTTGGGCCGAGTACGACGTCCCAGAGCACCCCACCTACGGCCAACCCGGCGATCGAGGTATCGATGATGCTGCCGACTTGGTCTCTTCCCTGTTGCATCACGAGTACCAGCGCGGCCGCTAGTACAAGGAGGGTCCCGACGGCATCGGTGGGGCCGTTGACGGAGACAGCAGTGCCGCGGGTCGACACGGACACGACGTTGGCGAGGTCGATGACAACGAGCGAAGCGAGCAGCAACAGCCAGAAACGCCTATGGCCGAGGTTGATCCAGCTCAGCCCGGCAAACACGGCCAGAACGGAGGCGAACCCTGCGAGCAGTAATATGGTGTTGCGGCCCGCGCGGGGCAGCAACGGGTACAGGGCGATCAGGATCAGAGAGATGATCAGATAACCGCCACGTATCTTGTTGATCTGATTCGTCCGCGCGTTGACGGTCGAGTGTTGATGACGTACGCCTCCGCTTGGACGCGATGCGCGATTGTCCACTTGGCGTCCCCTTCGACCTTGAGCCTAACGAGCGGCGGCGTGCAGCAGGGGCGATTAGTTGTTCGTCACCGAGCGGGCGAACTGCTCGAGCCCGATACGCGTCTCGTCGTCGGTGAGCGAATGCCAGCGGCCCCTGAGGTCGAGGGCATCCTCGCCTCTGGCCGGTTATCCTCAGACCAGGGTAGCGAGAGCTCCACCTCACCGCCGGGCCGCCTCTCTCCCGGCCACCAGAGGTCTTGCAGTACCGTGCCCGACATGGTGATAGGCGGCGGCGTACTGCTGATCCTGTTGATCGCGCTCATCGTGTTCGTGGTGCGCGCGATCTTCGGCAAGGACGACTAGGTCCCGCTCGTGCCCGGCGGTCCGACATGGAGGTGTCGCCGGGCAGTCCTCCGCGGATAGGATCCGCTCCGCCTGCCGAACTACCAGCTCGGGGAGGTCAGCGCGGTGGCACGAAGCATCAACACGTCCCACCTGCGTGCGGCGGCGTCAGGCCTCATGTCACAAGCGCGGCAGGCTATGCGGTCGGGTCCTCCACTTTGGTCACAACGTCCTCCAGCTACACCGTCGTAACGGCTAAGGGTTGGTGGGAAGACAGTCCAGATCGGAGCGTGCCGCGGCGGCGGTGATGACGCCGGCGATGACATGGCGGACCCGGTCGGCGGCACGGTCCGGGTCCGGCTGTCCAGCGTCCAGCCACGCGACGACCGCCTCGATCGCCGCGGCCGGCGCCAATTGGGCCGCCCACCGTGCCCAAGGCGCATCGGGCAGCATCGCCGAGATCTGCAAGTAGGCCGCCTCGGTGACGTCGCGGCGGAACTGTTCGGCCTGGGCCTTGAACTCCGGCTCGCGGGCCGAGTGCTGAAACAGCAACCGGAACCCGGCTGGCTCGGCCGCTGCCGCCCGCACCAGTCCGTCGATGCTTGCATCGGTGAACCCGCCCACCGGCTCGGCCACCTCGGCGCCGAGCACAGCGCAGAACCGGTCCAGCACCGCCTGGTACAGGTCGGTCTTCGAGTCGAAATGCCGGTACAAGATCACCCGGGTGATCCCGGCCTCGGTCGCGATGTCATCCAAGCTGGTCGCCGCGAACCCGCCACGCGCGAACGCCCGCGTGGCGGCGGCGAGGATCTGCTCGCGCCGCTGCGCCCGGGGCAACCGCCGCGCCCGCGCAGTGTCGGGGATCGGCTCCGCGCCCGATCGGCCACTCGCTGAGCTCCGATCTCTGACGGTTGCCGGCGCCGTCATGCCCACCTCCGCTTGTTGACTTGGCAGTCTACAACAGCTTATGTTTACTGCAAAATGTACTTCGGAGAGTCACGTTCGGGGAGGCGCGGTGGAGCAGATCATCGGCCCCAACGGCGCGGGCAAGACCACGCTCATCCGCATCCTCGCCACGCTGCTCGCGGCCGATGGGGGCGCGGCGCGGGTCGCCGGCCCTCCCGCCGCTCGGTCAGCCAGGACCTACGGGTGCCAGCCGCGTGAGGCCACACTTGTGGGGAAAGTGGGCCCTCGCACGGTCGGGAGGGCCCACTTTCCCCGAAAGTGGGGAGGCATGCCTGGGGGGGCCGGACAAAGAAGGAGCGGCTGATGATCGGGCCGAAGATTGCCGAGGGCCGCGAGGCCGAAGTGTACACATGGGACGGTGACCGCGCGGCGGTTCTCAAGCTGTACCGGCCGGGATACTCGGGCCACGTGGCGGAGCAGGCCGCCCTGACCTGGCTCGCTGGCGGGGTGGCGCCCCGCCTCATCGACTCGCTTGAAATGGATGGGCGCCATGGCCTAATTCTCGAGCGCCTGGACGGGTTGGACATGCTGGCGATGCTGGAACGACAGCCATGGCGGCTGCTCGCGTACGCCAGAACCCTGGCCGAAGCCCACACCCGCATCCACACTGTCCAGGCGCCAGCGGACCTCCCGGACGCCAGGCAGGCGCTTGCCGCTCGCATCGACGCCGCAGCGCTTCGGCGAGAGTTGCACGATTTCGCCCGGCAAGTCCTGGACGGGCTCCCGACGGGAGATCGGCTGTGCCACGGTGACTTTCATCCCGGCAACGTGCTAGTCGGCCCCGGCCGGGTCAGCGTCATCGACTGGGCCAACGCCACCCGCGGTGTCCCCGAATCTGACGTTGCCCGAACGATGTTGCTGCTGAAGCAGGCCGATCCCTTGCCCGGCACATCGCCAGTCTTTCGTGGGTTAATGGCCGGTGGGCGCTCGCTGTTCGCCCGTGCGTATGCGAGGGCCTACCGGCAGCGCTCCAACGATCGGTTGAATCTGGTTGATTCGTGGGCGATCGTGCATGCGGCAGCACGCCTGGCAGAGGGAATCAGGGTTGAAGAGCGCCGGCTGATCGACCTCCTAGACAGCGCGCGCCGCAAGGCGGAGGCTCATCGTGACTGAAGACCCGCGTGGCCGATATGCCACGCGGGTCTTCCCGGGTATCAGGGTCGGAAGGCCCAACAGGATCGGCGGCCCCGAGTCTACTCATTTCGTCCAATGTGGATGGCCTTGAGCGTGCTGTTATCAGCCTGCCGCCACCTCAATACTCACCGCAACCTGGTTGGTGATGATGTCGAAGACGGCCGAGCGGGCCCGCGACTGCTCGACGAGCTCGCGGAGCTTCTCGGCTGGTGCGTCGCCCTTGATCGTGAACCGGACGTTGATGTTCTGGTAGCCGTTGCGGACCGCGGCGTTCAGCCCGAGGATCCCGTTGAGGTCGATGTCACCGGACACTGTGGACGTCACCTCGGTGAGGCGAATTCCGCGGGCGGCGGCGATGTTAGCCAGGCCGGCGGTCAGACAGGCGGCGAGCGCGTGCAGTACGAACTCCACGGGGGTCGGTCCGTTGTCGCGCCCGACCAGGACGGCCGGGTGGTCGGCGTCGAAATTGAAGACGCGGTCGTGAGTGCGCTCCTCGCCGACGCCGAAGTAGCCATGGATCGTGCTGCGGTTGTGGGTGCCGCTGAGCCACTCGTTAGTGGCGCGGAACTGGAACTTCGCCGCCTCGGGCGC
>JAXIPB010000137.1:0-6616 GCA_045403155.1 Micromonosporaceae bacterium | reverse complement strand
CGGCGCGGCACTTCCCGGTTACGACTTCCTGGTTCAGGCGGTGGGCGGTCTCATGTCCATTACCGGAGAGACGGACGGAGAGCCGACAAAGGTGGGCGTGGCCCTCGTCGACGTTCTCGCCGGCCAGAATCTGGTCGCGGGCGTGCTCGCGGCGTTGTATGACCGTGAACGCACAGGGCTTGGCCAGCGGGTCGACGTCGACCTGCTCTCCAGCTTGCAGTCGGCACTGGTCAACCAGGCATCGGCGTACCTCAACGCCGACGTCGTCCCCGGGCGGCTCGGCAACCGGCACCCGAGCATCGCGCCGTACCAGACGCTGCAGACTGCCGACCGCCCTATCGCGATCGCCGTCGGCAACGACGGCCAATTCGCTCGGCTCGTCCGGGTACTGGGCGGGTCGCCCGGTGCGGGCCCGTCGCTCGCGGCCGACGAGCGGTTTGCCACCAACCGGGGACGGGTCGAGAATTCCGACGCCCTGACCGCCGCGCTCGAGTCGACGCTGCGGGAGCGGCCTTCGCAGGACTGGATCGACCGATTTACCGCCGCGGGGATTCCGTGCGGTCCGATCAACACCATTGCCGAGGGATTCGCCCTCGGCGAGAGGCTGGGGCTCGATCCCGTCGTACGGCAGCAGCGCGACTCGGGAACGGTGGTGGCGAGCGTCGCCAACCCGATCCGGCTCTCCCGGACGCCGGTCAGCTACCGCCTGCCACCGCCGTAACGCGCGCCCTGGCCCCCCGCAAGCGTTCGACAGTCGCCCCTCCAGCCCGGCGGAACCACGGCGAGTGTCGGACACCTGCGACGACCTTGGGACGGTGCGCGCCCACCGAGAACGGTGGGCGCGCCCCGTCGGCCGTCGTCTACACGCGCGATGCGTCTACTCGTAGCTGCCTGCGTCCTGGCGCAGCCGATGGCGGGGGTCGGGCAGGTCGTCCTGCCAGGCGGATGCGTCGAACTCCGGCTGCTGCCGGCGCATCATGAGCAGCCCGCCGCCGACGATGAGGAGCAGGGCGAGAATCCCGAACGCGATCGGCCCGTAGAGGTTCAGCAGCTTGAGCCGGCTCACGTTGTTGCTGGCGGAGGCGACGCTGTTGTCGACCGTCGACTTCGTGTATCGGAAGTCGGCCTCGAGCAGCGTCGTCTCGGCTCCGACGTCCGGAACCAGCACCTTGAGCGGCCGCTCCCGCACGTCGACGAAGGCACCGGTGACCGGCTCGATCCATACCTCGCGGACGTTGCTGTAGAGGACCTTTCCGGTGGTCGCCTCGGGTGCGAACGCGCCGAGCAGAGCGTTAACACTCGACGCCGGGGGCGTAATGTCCTGCTTGTCGATGATCTGCTCGAACTTGTACGCTTCGACGCCACCGACCGATGAGACCTCCTTGAACGTGACCGGAAGCGCCTTGCGCAGGTCGCGGTCGAACATCGTGTAGTCGGTCTTCTCGGTTCCGAAGGGGAACTTGTAGATCTGCCCCGAGTAGTTGACGTTGCTCGGCCGGACGTTCTTCGCGGTCAGATCCGCGTCATCGAGCCATTGGCCATCCCAGGCCACAGCCTCGCCGGAGACCCGGTCCAGTGCCAGTTCGGTGCTGTACGCGCTCACCAACTCACGTGTCTCGACCCAGGTCACGCTCGAGTACACATCCCACACCACGGCGTCCGCGCTGAGCTTGCCGGACGTCTGCCAGCTGGCGGTGACGTCGGGACGGGGCAGCACCTCTGTCGTGCTCCGCAGCGTTCCGTGCCGGATGGTGGCGCCCTCGGACGATGTCTGCAGGAATGTGGCATTAGCGGCTTCCGCCACCGACGGCTTGAGACAGCCCGAGGGTTGCACCTCGTTCGGCGCGGGGCATGCTCGCATGTCGTTCGGCAGCTTCGTCACCCTCGGGGCGACGTAGAACGGCAGACCGACCGCGAGAATCAAGAACAGGACACCGAACCCGACGAGTACGGTGCCGACGAAGCGACGCTTCACATTCCCTCCCACACTTGGTGGTGACTGTCGCTCTGGGGGTGAGTTGCCTAGTATCGGCGCGAGGTTACTACCCGGTTAACCCCAACGCGACCCCCAGGAAGCTTGATGTCTGCTGACGTTTCGCCGGCCCCTCCGCCACGACTGCCCACGCTTGACGCAATTCGGGCGATTGGTGCACTGGCCGTCGTCGGAACGCATGTCGGGTTCGCGACCGGCGCGGTCTTCCACGGAATCTGGGGTGGCTTCCTTGCCCGCCTCGACGTTGGCGTGGCGATCTTCTTCGTACTCTCTGGGTTTCTGCTGTTCCGCCCGTACGCCCACGCGGCCGCCGCCGGCAGTCGGCGCCCGGGCACAGCGCGCTATCTGTGGCGAAGGGCGCTTCGGATCCTCCCCGCGTACTGGCTCGTGGTCATCGCGGGCTTGACGTTGGTGCCGCAGAACCGCGGCGCCACGACCCAGGAGTGGCTCCGATTCCTGACTCTTACCCAGATCTATCAGCGTGACTGGCTCCGAATCGCCCTCGTGCAGACCTGGAGCCTAGCCACCGAGGCTGTGTTCTATATCCTTCTGCCGCTCATCGCGATCCTCGCCCTGCGCGGAGGTTGGCGGCCGTTGAGGGCGGTAGTCATCCTGGCGATCGGCAGCCTAGCGGTCACCGGCGTCTGGCTCGCCGGCATGGCCGCCGGTGTTCTGAGCGTGACCGTACATACGAACTGGTTCCCGAGCTACGCGATCTGGTTCGGTGCCGGCATGGTTCTGGCAACCATTCACGTGGCGTTGCGAACTGGAACCGCGATCCCGAGCTGGAGAAGCCTCGACGTACTCGGCCGGGTCCCGGTCACCTGTTGGCTTATCGCGGCCGGGCTCTACGCGATTGCCACCACCCCCGTGACCGGCCCGCGAGACCTGTCGGCGTTTGCCCCCGGCGCCTTCGGCGCGAAGTTGGCGTTGTATCTCGGGGTGGCGGTCATGGTGCTGATCCCGGCGGCCTTCAGCCCGCGACCAGGCGTACAGCTGTTTCTTGGTGGTGTGTCCGGCCGATGGCTAGGAGCGGTTTCGTATGGTCTCTTCCTGTGGCACCCGATGGTCATCGAAGCCATCTACTTTGTGCTGAATCGTCAGCCCTTCACCGGCGACACCGGCACCATCTTCCTGCTGACGCTGGGGTGTGGGCTCGTGGTCGCCGCGATCAGCTACTACGTCGTGGAACTCCCGATTCAGCGTTGGGGGGCCCGCTGGCCGAGGCGAGTGCCGGACGACAGCAGAAAACCAGACCGACGCCACGGCAAGGATGCCCGCGATTTGCGGACCGGTGGCATGGTGCCGGTCATCGCTGGTGAGTGAGAGCCAGCCGGCGAGGAGCAACAGCATGAGCGGGAGCCACGACTCCAACGGGCCCGACACTCGCCGGAACTGCCGCAGAATCGCCGGCGGCGTCGATGTCGGAAGCAGCTGATAGGCGGCGACTGCCGATACCGCTGTGACGACTACCGCTCCCGTAACACCCCCAACCAGCACAAGGGAAAGACCACCGAGCACGAGTGGGATTGCTCGTGTTGCGCTGAACCCCGTCCGGCTCGGACTACGAGCATGCGACCCGCGGCGTCTCTCGGGGAGGAAAGCGATGATGAGTACGAGCGCGACGAGCACCGCCCCGACGATGAGTACGGCGCGGTAGCCCGCATCGGGCTGGAATGTGAGCACCACCTCACCCGCCGCGCCCGCCGGAAGTAGCCATCCTTGCTGCCAGCCATCGACAACGATGGGGGCTAGCGTCTGTCCGTTGGCCGTGGCGATCCAGCCTGGGTTGGTGTTCTCACGCACGGCCAGAAGCAGGGTGGTGGCGTGAGCCTCGACCTGGAGGCGCCGCTCCACTGCCGTCCAGCTCCGGATCTGGACCGGCGTGGCGGCGGGTGGGCCCGGGCCGCCCTCCGGCACCAGCGCAAGACGGCTCGGTGTCGCGACATCGCTGCCCGTTGCTACCACCCGGATGCCGCCGGACGGCAGCGAGATCCGGCCGCCGTCGCCAACCTCGCATGGTGTCGCGGCGACCTCTCGCTGCTGGATGAGCTCGCGAAGACTGGCGGAGATAGCGGTCCGCACGCTGACCGCGCCGGCTTCGAGCGTGGGGCCGCTGCCGCAGGGGAGACTCAGCCTGGCAGCGAGATCCGCGCGGGGGTTGGCCGGATCGGGCAGAACGTTCACTTCGCCGACGCCGATCGGAACGAAGTTGCGGACGTTCTGGTACGGGTCGAAGTTGGTCGCTGGCAGCACATCGAGAAACAGGATCGTCACCTCGTCGGTCACCATCGGCCGGTCGAAAGTGACTTCGCCATTCGCGTCGACGAGTCCGCCCCGCACGCCGTCGTCTCCGATCACTGTCACGGCGCCCGGTCGGCTCGCGGCGACGGAGCGGTCAATAGTCAGCCGCACCCCGGTGACAGAGCGCGGTGCGATCCATCTGATGCGAAGCCACGGGTCGGCGTCGGCGTCGTCGGGCGACCATACAGTTGTCGGATCGCCATCCAGGACCGCTCCCGGTCGGCTGGAGGGGCCGGGGACCCTGCTGGTCGAGGCTGACACGTTCACGCCAATGCCTAACGGTGTCTCCGCCGCCACCTGCTCATCGATGAGGGCGTTGAGCTCGGCGCCCGGGCGGGCGCGCGCCCAAACGTACGGGGTGTAGTACGCGGACACCGGGAGCGAGACGACCCGGTCAACGCTGTTTCCGTCCTCCGAGCCGCGGAAGACGCTAGGCGAGCATCGTGGCCGGTCATCGGTGTAGAAGCAGGATGGCACCGACGGCGCTGCGGTAAGAACCACCGTTGCCGCATCATTCGTCGCGGGCGGTTTGGGAACGACCACGGTCCGTGACGCGGTAATCCCGGGGATTTGGATTTCGGCGATGCCGAACGTTCCCGGCCCGCTGCGAACCCGCACCACCTCGTTCACTGTCACTCGAACGGTGTTCGCGGCGAGTGCGCCGGGCATGCGTACCGTCGCCGCGGAGCCGATCACGTCGACGGTCGACGTCTCGGCTCCCGCAGTGACCGTGATCTTGGTCGGGAGCCCACCCGCGCTCGCGGCAAACGTCAACCGAAGCTCGGGGATTCTCTGAGCCTTCTCAAGCGAGACCTCGATCCATTGCCCGGTGGGTCCGATGCCCGGTGCCGGCTGCCACGACGTGACAGGATCGCCGTCGATGGCCGCGAATGGTTGGTAATCCGGTCGTCCGTTGCCGTGGGCCTGGGCCTGGGCCCAGGAGCTCGATGCCCGGATGCCCCTGATTCCGCGGAACTCGACAACCGCGTTGGCCGATCGGCCCCATGCGGGCAAATAGTCCGCCGCCGGCGCGTCGAGGATGGTCTTCTCGTCCGCTGTCATGGTCGCCGATGCGTTGCCGTGGAGCTGCCCGAAGGCGACCTCCCGTCGACGCATGCCGTCGGTCAACGCGACAGGGCCGGCCGAGATGTCGCGTGGGCGGTCGCCGGCGAGGATCGTGGGAGCCGCGGTCAGCTGGTTCGCCGCAGCCAGATCCAGGAGAGACTCGGGGCCACCCACAACCGTGGTCGCGGCGTCGGCTTCGTAGGCCACGACCTGGGACACTGGACGGTCGACGCGGAACACCTCCAAGACCCGCGCCGGAACATCGAGACCGTCATCTATGTAGTGGTTCGGCGGCAGTTTGGTCCCACCGATGGTCGGTCCAAACGCGGCCGCGCGAAGTAGGCCGTCCGACCGCTCCAATGACTGACGAACGATCAACGGCCGCGTCGTACCCGATCGACCAAGGTCAAGATCAGATCGAAGGAGCACGAATCGCACACCGGAGCGGGCGAGGAGATCGGCGAGGCCGGCGGAGCCGTACCCCGTGGACACGGCGGACTCGACCGCGTCGAGTAGCCGGATCGTGTTGGGCGGCGTCAACGGGATCGAGTTTCGAACCGCCCAATTCCCATCCAGCAGCGACTGGGTTATCTCGTCGGTTGGGCTGCCCCACAGGTATTTCGGAGACCGCGCCGCCGGGAGGACGAGGACCCGGTCGCCTTGCAGATTCGCGTCGAGCCAATCCGCGGCCTCGTGCCAGTAGCTCGGAACCTCCTTGAAGCCACCGGGGGAGCTCAGTCCTCCGGCCAGGGCCGGCGTGGCTACGCCCGCGATCCCGACAACCGCTACCGCGGTCACCAGGACCGCGGGCAGTCGGGCCGGGTTCGGCCTGTGACGACGCACTGCGGCGGCTCGGCCAAGCACTCCGACGATGTGTGCCAGGCCGAGGATGAGTGGCAGTCGCAGCACCACATCGAATTTGTGTACGTTGCGAAATGGTGCCCCGGCACCATCGAGGAGGTCACGCTGCACTTCGGCGAAGGCGCCGTCCGCATACGCAAGATGCCCGAACCCGACTAATGCGACACCGACCACGAGGCACGTGATCAGGAAGCGGCGATGGGGCAAACCCCGCCGGGACAGGCCAGCGATTCCCACGGCGACCACCGCGGTCGACGCGATGATCAAGGCACTGTTGGTCGCCAGCGACCACCCGGCCGGAAGGTTGTGCCCGTATGGGCCGCCGAGGTAGGCCAGCCAATGCGACGCCCCGCGCAGATTCGTGACGACGTCGGTCACATTCGTTGTGACCTC
>JAXIPB010000325.1:0-14026 GCA_045403155.1 Micromonosporaceae bacterium | reverse complement strand
CGGTGACGAGCAGGCCGGCGGCGGCGCCGGCGAAGAGGCTCGCCGCGATCACGCCAGGGAGTGCGAGCGCGGCAGAGCTGATCACTACCGCGGCGTCGGCCGCGTTGCCGGCGATAACGGCGTGCGCCGCCCACATCGTGGCGGCGAGCCACACCAGCCCCAGCACGAAGAGGACCCCGGCACCCACTGGGCGCGGCTCGGGCGGCGCTACGTCGACCTCCGACGGAGAGGCGGAATCGGTGGTAGCGGGTGGCGGATCCTCAGCCAATCTCAGCATCCAGGTGCTCGCGGGGCGCGGGTCATCCAGTCGGCCCCTGGGTCGGGCGGCGGCCGGTGCGGCGAGGCCGGGTTCGGTCATGTTGGTCTCCAAGTCGCGGGCCCCAACCGACCGTGAGGCGATAGTACGTGGGTCGGGATGCGCCAGCCGCGCTGGGCGGGGGGCGCGCTTTCGGGGCATGGCAGGATGGGGACGAGACTCGCCAGTGTCGTCGAGACCCGACGGAGGAGCAGGCCATGGATGCCGCCGGTTTCACAAAGCCAGTCACAGTGCCCGAACCCCGCAATGAGGCGGTGCGGACCTATGCTCCCGGCAGCGCGGAGCGCGACAGCCTGCAACGGCGCCTTGGTGAACTCGCCGGCGACCGGTTCGAGCTCATGATGACCATCGACGGTCGGCAGCGCATGGGCGGAGGGGACGCGATCGACGTCGTCCAGCCGCACATGCACCGCCACGTCCTCGGCGTCACCCACAATTCGACCAACGAGGATGCGGCCGCGGCGGTCGCGGCCGCGAAGCAGGCCGCGCCGGCCTGGCGGGCCTTCCCGTACGAGGAGCGGGCCGCGATCTTCCTGCGGGCCGCCGAGCTGTTGGCCGGCCCGTGGCGCGACGCGCTCAACGGCGCGACCATGCTCGGCCAGTCCAAGACGTGCCACCAGGCCGAGATCGACTCCGCCTGCGAGCTGATCGACTTTCTTCGTTTCAATGTCCACTTCGGACAACGGCTGCTCGCCGATCAACCGAACTCGTCGCCGGGTGTGTGGAACCGGTTCGACCACCGGCCACTCGAGGGGTTCGTCGTCGCCATCACGCCGTTCAATTTCACCGCGATCGCCGGAAACCTGCCGACGTCGCCGGCGTTGATGGGAAACACCGTGGTGTGGAAGCCATCCACGACGGCGCAGCTTTCGGCCCACCACATCATGCGGCTGCTCGAGGCGGCGGGCCTGCCGCCGGGCGTGATCAACATGGTAACCGGCCACGGCCCGGCGCTGAGCAACGTCGCGTTCGCCGACCCGGACTTCGCCGGGCTGCACTTCACCGGCTCGACGGCGACGTTCCACCAGTTCTGGAGCACGATCGCGGGGAACCTCCCGAGCTACCGATCCTATCCGCGGATCGTCGGCGAAACGGGGGGCAAGGACTTCGTCATCGCGCACAGCAGCGCCGACGTCGATGCACTCCAAACGGCCCTGATCCGCGGCGCTTTTGAATATCAGGGCCAGAAGTGTTCGGCCGCGTCGCGCGCATACGTGCCGCGGTCACTGTGGGACGGCGGCCTGCGCGATCGGCTCGCGGCCACGGCCGAGGGGCTGAGCTACGGGGACACCACCGATTTCAGCAATTTCGGCGGCGCGGTTATCGACAAGCGGGCCTTCGACAAGCTCGCCGCTGCGCTCGACCGCATCAAGCAATCGGACTCCTGCACCGTGCTCGCGGGCGGCACCAGCGACGACTCGGAGGGCTACTTCGTGCGACCCACCGTCGTTGAATGCACGGACCCGACGCACGAGGTCTTCACGACCGAGTACTTCGGGCCGATCCTAGGTGTCTACGTCTTCGATGATGACAAGTTCGAGGAGACCGTGATGCAGGCGGAGAGCGCTTCCCCGTACGCCTTGACGGGTTCGATCTTCGCCAACGACCGTCGGGTGGTGGACTGGGCCGGTGAGGCGCTGCGGTACGCCGCCGGAAACTTCTACATCAACGACAAGCCGACTGGGGCGGTGGTGGGGCAGCAGCCGTTCGGCGGTGCGCGGGCCAGCGGCACGAACGATAAGGCCGGCTCCTGGCATAACCTGATCCGCTGGCTCTCGCCTAGGTCGATCAAGGAGACATTCGTTCCGCCCACCGACCACCGCTATCCGCACATGGGCTGATAGCCAAGGGAATCAACGATTTCTCGCTTGTCCGACGTGGACAGTCAGACTGCGTACATGATACGCTTCACATTCGCGCGTTTCGTTGGCGCCGCCCGTTCCGGCCACTCCACCCGACGCTCGGCTCGCAAGCATCGCCGAAGTGCTCGATGTTCGGCTCGCAAGCATCGCCGAAGTCCTCGATGTTCGGCTCGCAAGCATCGCCGAAGTGTCGGAAATGTCGGGGCCCTTGTCCGGAGGCGGCGAGGCGCTACCGTCGTACGGGCATGCCTCAGTACGCAACGCATAAGCCCCACGGAGAGGGGGAGACATGTCGTCGACACGATCGCGGGATCGTGACCTGATAGCGACCACCAGCAGCCTCGTTGAGTTCCTGCGCGACGTGGCGCTGGCGCGTCGCCAACGCATCCTCGACGTGGACGACTATGAATCCGTGCAGTGGCTTGACAATCTTCCCGCCGAGGTCAACGTCGATATCAACGCCGGGCCGGGCGAGACGCTCTTCGCGGTGCCGCGGCTGCGGGCCGAGGCGCCACCCGAGCCGCCGGCCGCGCTGACCAACTGGCTCGACAAGGAGGCGCTGCGCGACTCGTCCGCGCCCTCGCCCGTACTCAAAGACATGGGCCCGGCGTGGGTGGTCGTCGAGCAGCCCGACGGCAGGAAGGGCATGGCGGCCCAGGTGGTGCCGCTCGCGGACGCGCCCGACGTCGGGCGGGCCTTCGAGACCTGGCTTCCGCTGTGGCACGCGTGGGCGACCCGCGACCGGCAGACCGCGCCGTTCCGACGCTGGTACTCGGCGCTGGCCAGCGCCGCCCACCTGGTTTCGCAGAATGAGGACCAGTACGAGCTCGTGCTCGGCACCGGTCTGCTCGCGTGGCGATCGTCTTCCGGAAACGAGGTACGAAACCACGTGCTGACCACGCGCGTGGTCGCGGTCGTCGACGGCGAGCGCGACGAGGTGCGGGTGGAGGTCGGCGCCGACGCGGCTACCCGGGCCCAGGATCGCGAACTGCTCAACGGTGAGCCGGGCTACGATCCGACCCGGGTCGAATCCGTGCACGACCAGGTGCGCGATGACGTCGTGGCCGCGCCGCTCGTGGATTGTGAACCACTGGCGAAAGTGTGGGCCGAGCGCGCGCTGGACGACGAGACCCCGTTCGTCACCGAGTGGACGCCCATGCCGCGGGTGGAGTCGAACGCGGAGGTCCGCTTCGCGCCCGCCGTCATCCTTCGTCGGCGTGAGCGGGCGAGCCTCATCGGCTACTACGACGCGATGCTGCAGGCACTGCGGGGCCCGACGGCCCAGGCGCCGCTCGGTCTGGCTCAGCTCGTCACCGCGATGGAGGCCGACGAGCGGCTGGCCTGGCTGGAGGAGGAGGGCGCGGCGAGCGGCGAGGTGCTGGGCGCGGATCCACTCTTCCCGCTGCCGGCCAACCCCGAGCAGATGCGCATCATGGACCGGTTGCGGGCCAACAACGGCGTTGTCGTGCAGGGTCCGCCCGGGACCGGAAAGACGCACACGATCGCGAACCTGATGTCGGCGCTGCTGGCTCAGGGCCAGCGCGTCCTCGTGACGAGCCAGAAGGCCCAGGCTCTTCGGGTGCTGCGGGACAAGCTACCGGCCGAGGTCGCGAAGCTCTGCGTCTCGGTCACCGACCTCGACCGGGGCAGCTCGGCAGAGCTCGAGGGCAGCGTGAAGGCCATGTCGAATCGGTACGCGGCGTTCGACACCGCCACGCACGACGACGAGGTCGCCCGCTCCGAGAAGCGACGGGCCGAGCTGCGGGTGCGGGTGGACGCCCTGACCGACCAGGTGCGCGCCCTGCGGGAGGCCGAGATCCTCACGCATCCGGCCGTGGCGCCCGGGTACGAGGGGACGCTCGGTGAGATAGCCCGGCGGCTGCGCGTCGCGGCCCCGAGGTATGCCTGGATGCCCATACCCGTGCCGGACGCCGCGGCCGAATCCACGGTGACGGTGGCGGAGGCCGCAGAGCTGTTGCGGCTTCTCGCCGAGCAGACTCCCGAGCGTGCGGACCGGGTGCACCAGCGGCTCGTGGACGTGGCAACCTTCCCGTCCGGGGATGAGGTTCGGCGGATGATGGCCACCGAGCGCGACGCCCACGAGGCCGCGGACCATGGCTCGACCGAGGTGTCCCGGCGGCTCGATGGTTGCGACGCGGCCACGCTTCGTGAGCTACAGCCGGCGGTCGACGGTGCCCGCCAGGCGACAACGCTGCTCGGCCTTGAGCCCGATGGCTCGCAATGGCCCGCCGAGGACTGGGCGGTCCGGGCGATCTCCGAAGGGCTCGCCGGACAGAACTCGACCATCTGGACCCAGCTGGCGGCCGGGCGCGAACAGGTGGCGGTCGCGCAGCAAGCCGTGCAAACCCTCGGCTTCCGCCAGGTCGTCATCGGCGATGCCGCGCCAGGCACCGCAACGGCTCGGCTCGCGCTGATGGCGCCGCTGCGGGAGCATCTCGCGGAGGGCGGCAAGATGCGCGGCACGTTCAAGTCCGGCGCCCAGCGCGACGCCGAACCGGTGCTCGACCACTCCACAGTGGATGGTGTCGAGGTCACGACGCCGGAGCAGGTGATCCTCGTCTGCGCGGCCCTCGAGGCGCAGGCCTGCGTGGAGACGCTCGGCCGTGGCTGGACGATGGTGAGCGTGTCGCTGTCGGTTGCCGGCGAAGCGGTACAGCAGTCGGTCGCTCGGGTGGTCGACACCTACCGCCGGCTTGATCTCGTACTGCGCTTCCTCGGCGGGGTCGAGGAGGTGCGACGGCTGCTCGCTGTCGCCCAATCGTGGCTCCCGCTGACCGACCTCGCCGACTGGCAGCAGTTCGTGGCCGCGCTCGATGCGGTGCGGCTGCGGGTCGAGGCGGAGGAGGCCTCGTCCGCGCTCGCCGAACTCGGTGGGCGGCTAGCCGCTGAGTCACGCGCCGGCGATCTGCCACCGGAGGTGACTCGGGCCGCCGCGGCTGTGACGGCGCGCGACAGCGAGGCCTATGCGACCGCGCTGGCCGCGCTGGCCGACGCGGCTCGGGAACAGGTCGAGCAACACGCCTGCGACGCACTCGCCGCGCGGATGCGCGAGATGCATCCCGGACTCGCCGCGACGATGGCGCAGACCGCCGCCGATCCCGCGTGGCCGTCCCGGCTCGCCGACTGGGAGGCGGCGTTGGCCTGGGGGAGGGCGAGCACATTCTTCGTCAACCAGCGCCAGCCCGGGCGCGAGCAGCAACTCGAGGCCGAGCTCTCTGACACCATCGCTCGGCTGCGCCAAGAGACCGCCTCGCTCGCCGCGATTCGCGCCTGGGGGCACTGCCTCCGGCGGATGACCGCGCACCAGGCACAGGCGTTGCAGGCGTACGAGCAGCACATGCGCGCGGTGGGCAAGGGCAAGGGCCGCTACGCCGGCCGATACCGAACCCGCGCCCGGGAGGCCATGCGGGTGGCTCGCGACGCGGTGCCCGCCTGGATCATGCCGCTCGATGTGGTGTTGGAGACCTTGGCCCCGGTGCGCGACTCGTTCGATGTGGTCATCGTCGACGAGGCGAGCCAGGCGAGTCTGGAGGACCTGTTCCTGCTCTGGCTCGCGCCTCGGGTGATCGTCGTCGGCGACGACAAACAGTGCGCCCCGTCGCAGGTGCGCCTGGGTGAGCTCGAGCCCATCTTCTCGAAGCTCTCGACGTACCTGCCCGAGCTTCCGGCCTACCTGCGCGATGCCTACACGCCGAAGTCGAGTCTCTTCGATCTGTTGCGCACCCGGTTCGGCGCGGTGATTCCGCTCCGCGAGCACTTTCGGTGCATGCCCGAGATCATCGAGTACTCCTCGCGCCAGTTCTATGCCGACGAGCCGCTGGTCCCGTTGCGACAGTTCGGCGGCGACCGGTTGGCGCCGCTGCGTTCGGTGCGGATCGAGGGAGCCGCGACGGAGGGCACGTCGACGCGCCTGCGCAATCCCGTCGAGGCCGAGGCGATCGTCGCGCAGGTCGAGGCGTGTGTGGCCGATCCGTCGTACCAAGGAAAGACCTTCGGCGTCGTCGTGCTGCAGGGTACGGGGCAGGTGCAGCTCCTGCACCAGATGCTGCTCGAGCGGGTGGAGCCGAAGGAGTGGGAGCGGCGGCGCCTGCGCGTCGGCACCCCTCCCGACTTCCAGGGCGACGAGCGCGACATCGTCTTCGTCTCACTGGTGGTGGCCGAGAGGCGGCCGGCGGTGACCGGTACGGAGTGGCAGCGCCGCTTCAACGTCGCCGCGTCCCGGGCGAAGGACCAGATGTGGCTGTTCCACTCGGTCGGGCCGGAGCACCTCTCGGTCAGCGACCTCCGCGCGTCGCTCCTGTCCTATGTGCTCAATCCGCCGCCGGCGCTCTCGGCTGCAGTGCTCACGGACGTGACCGCCGACGATCCGCACCCATCATTCCGATCGCTCTTCGACCAGAAGGTGTTTCTGCTTATCCAGGAGCGCGGCTTCCACGTCACGCCGCAGGTGGAGGTCGGCGGTCGGCGGATCGACCTGGTCATCACCGGGGCGAAGGGGCGGCTCGCGGTGGAGTGCGACGGCCAGGACTGGCACGGCAGCGAGGAGCAACGGGAGGCTGACCTCGACCGTGAGCGCGAGCTGAAGCGGGCCGGGTGGCGGTTCTGGCGGGTACGGGAGAGCGAGTTCGCCTACGACCCCGAGGCCGCCCTGGCGACCCTGTGGGAGACGCTCGACCGGCTGGACATCCGGCCCTATGACCCGGCGGACCTTGTCGGCGCCGCCTCGACCGCGACCGTGTGGAGACCTACTTCACTGTCCACGGTGGAGGGTCTCGATGGCCTCGAGGGCGGTGCCCCCGAGGAGCTCGACGACGTGCATCTGGCGTCGTGATCGCCTGGTCGCGGGCCGTTTCGGGGAACGTGGGCGGTCGCGACGCCCGGATGGCCCTCGTTCCCCGAAAGTGAGCAGCGGGGCAGCGGTAGGTTTATTGGGTGAGTGACTCGGGTTCCGCATCCTTCGGCGAGCAGGGCGGCGTACTGACCTACGGCAGCTATCTGCGGGTGCCGGAGCTCCTCTCCCAGCAGGTCCCGGAGTCGGACCCGCCGGCCCACGACGAGCTGCTCTTCATCACGATCCATCAGGTCTACGAGCTGTGGTTCCAGCTGCTGCTCGCCGAGCTGACCGACGCCCGCGACCGGATGCTTGAGGGCGAGTCCTACGTGCCGCGGGTTCGCCTGGCGCGGTGCCACGCGATCGAGCGGGTGCTCATCGGCCAGGTCGACGTGATCGACACCATGACGCCGCAGGACTTCCTCGCCTTCCGTACCAAGCTCGCCCCCGCCTCCGGCTTTCAGTCCGCCCAGTTCCGCGAGATCGAGTTCCTGTCCGGGCTTAAGGACGCGGCCTTCCTTGACCGTTTCCGCGGGCTCACGCCGGACGAGCGTGAACGGCTGCGGCGACGCCTGGACGAGCCGAGCCTGTGGGACGGATTCCTGGCCGTGCTCGCGTCGGTTGGGTTCTCCGTCGACACGGTGGAGGATCGGTTTGCCGCGTACAAGGCGATCGCCAACGACCGCACCCAGCACGGGGCGTTGTGGGACCTGGCCGAGGCAATGGTGGATCACGATCAGGCCTGGTCCGTCTGGCGGGCTCGCCACGTCCTGATGGCCGAGCGGCAGATCGGCACCAAGCCGGGCACGGGTGGCTCCGCAGGCGGCGCCTATCTGCGCTCGCGGGTCGACCTCCGCTTCTACCCCGAACTGTGGGAGCTCCGCAGCCTCCTCTAACCCCCTCCAAAATTGCACGCAAGATCGCGCCGATCATGACCCAGCCGCCCCCCTTTCGCGCCGATCATGATTTGGAGGTCATGATCGGCGCTGTTCTGTGGCGGCGAGCTCATGATCGAGGCGATCTTGTGTGTTCGCTGTGGGGGGATTGGTGCGATGGCTGGGCGGTGTAATGCTGTAATTACGTCAGAGATGTAAGAGGTGATGGACATGTTTGAGCGACAGTGGGAGCGCGGCCGTGGTCCGGGGGGAGCCCGGGGCGAGCCGCCACCCGCCGACGATGCGCCCGCCTGGATCACTGGTGCGCTGCCGGATGACTGGTTCACCGGAGCGCCCGAGGTCGTGATCGACCGGGATGAGATCCTCATCGTCGGCACGTTGGCCGCGCCGAAGGTGGACGACGGGGCGAGCGACGCGGAGCGAGCCGCCGCCGAGCAGGGCCGGATCTCGACCTACCGTGAGGAGACCCGGGAACGGCGCATCCGGATTGCGCAGCAACTTGAGCACCGGTATCGGCGCAGGGTCGCCTGGGGGGTCGTCGCCGGAGGCACGCGCCAGCTCTTCACGACGCACTCGGCGCCGGTGATGACCCGGCTGCGCCAGCCGGAGCGGCAGGTGCTGGACACCCTCGTCGATTCGGGCGTGGCGCGGTCAAGATCGGAGGCGCTCGCCTGGTGCGTGCGTCTCGTCGGCGAGCACGCCGACCAGTGGTTGGCCGACCTTCGCTCCGCCATGGGAGCGGTCGACGAACTCCGCCGCCGGGGTCCCGACATCGCGGTGTAGCCGCACCCGCCCGGAGATAGGAGGGGTCCACTAGGCGTTAATAGGGGACCCCTCCTTCGCGGGGGCCGAGGTGGCCGTGCTCGCGGAAGTACCCATAGAGCGCCGCCACGGTCTCCTCGATGGGACGCGGGCGATGACCCAGGTCGCGCGCCGCCTTGGCGCCGTCCACGTACGGAAACGACGTCACAGCGGCGAGCGCCTCCCGCGTCGGCATGAGCGGATTGCCAGTTCGGCGAGCGATGACGGTAGCGATCGGCGCGCACACCCGCGCCGACCACAGTGGAGCAACCCGGCGTGTGACCGCGATCGGTGAGCAGGCGCGGGCGACATCGGTCAGTTCGGCCAGCGACCGCCGATGCCCAGGCACGAGGTAGCTTTCGCCCGTTGCGCCCCGTTGCGCCGCCCCGCGCAGCGCGAGTACGACGTCGGCGACGTCGACCCAATCGAACCCGCCGGCGACAACCGCCGGCATCCGCCGTCGCCAGAGCGCGGCGAAGACCGCGCCCATCCGCGATGGTGCCTCGTCCACTGGGCCGATGATGCCGGTTGGGCTGACCACGACGGCGTCGAGCCCGCGCTCAACGACACGCCGTAGCTCGACCTCGCCCGCTGCCTTGGAGCGGTCGTACGCATACAGACCGTTTCCCGTCGAACGCGGACTGCGTTCGTCGACGACACGGCCGACGAGGCCGGCGAGATTGTATGCGTGCACGGAGCTGCAATGAACCAGGCGCGGCACGCCAGCGGTCAGCGCCGCCTCGGCCAGCGTCCGGACTCCGCCAACGTTGACGGATTCGACCAGTCCACCTAGCCCACCAACCACCGAGATCACCGCGGCGAGGTGGTAGACGATGTCCGCCCCCGCGCACGCCCGCAGCATCGCCTCCGGGTCGCGGACGTCGGCCCGTAACCATCGCGCCCCGTTGCCGATCGCCGACACCGGCTCCCGGACGTCGACGATGAGGACCTGATGCCCGTCGGCCAGCAGCGCATTGGCCAGGTTGGTGCCAACATGCCCGGCCCCGCCGGTAACTACGACCACCACGTGCCCTCCAACCGCCCGCGGGACACTCTGCCACGCGTGCCGTTCTCCGGAGTACGGCGGGAGGCGCTGCGTCGTTCAGTCGGGTGGTCGGGACAGGGCAGCTCGGAGGGTCACGTAGGCGTCCGGTCCGCCGCCGAGCGCGTCGAGTGCCGCGAGACAAGCGCCCAGGACCGGCGGAGCGTCCACGATGGTCACTGTCGCCTTGGGCGTCACGGCGCGGACAGCGTCTGCGATCGGCTGCAACAAGCCAGGGTGGCGGGCCCTGAGCACCCCGCCACCCAGCACAAGCGCGAAGGGCAGGTCGAGTAGGTCCAGTCGCCTGGCGGCGACGGTGGCGAGTAGGACGATCTCGTCGGCCTGCTGGGCGACGACCTGCTGGGCCACCGGGTCGCCACTCGCGGCCACCTCGAATAGCAATGGTGCTAGCTCGCGCAGCCGGGCGCGGTCGATCGTGCCAAGGTGCATCTGTACGCCGACCTCCTCAGCGCTGACTCGACCGAAATTGTCGGCGATCCGCTTCGCGAGAGCAGTGCTTGGACCGCGTCCGTCCTCCCCGCGCACGGCGTGCCAGAGGGCCAGCGAGGCGAGGTGACCTCCGCCGCCCCAGTCGCCACTCCACATGCCGAGCGAGGGGAACCGGGCGGTCCGGCCGTCGCTCGTACGACCAGCGCAGTTGATTCCGGCACCGCAGACCACCGCGATCGCGTCGGCGGAGTCCGTGCCTGCCCGTAGCAACGCGAAGGTGTCGTTGTCGAGATGAACCGTATCGGCCCATCGCTCGCCGTCTATCGCGGCTGTGAGCATCTCCATCTCGTCCGGCAGGTCGGCGCCGGCGAGAAAGACCTCGGCGTGGCCCACGGCCTCGTCCGGTAGCAAACCCGCGCCGATGCGCGCCTCGGCGACGAGCAAGCGGAGCCGGGACATCGCCTCGGGCAGCCCGATGTTCTGGTGATTTGTGCCGCCGCCGTGCGCGAAGGCGAGCACCTTCCCATCGGTCGTACCGACGACGACGTCCGTCTTTGAATTTCCTCCGTCAATCGCGAGATAGCGGGTCGCCACACCGAATTGCGTCATCGGGCCCAAGCCAGGTGCGCGGCGTTGGCGGCTAGAAGTCGGTCGGTGAGGTTCTCCGCGAGTATGTGCTGCCCGACGAGCGGGTGGGCGAGCAACGCCCGATAGACCCGCTCTCGGCCGCCCCGTACTGCGGCGTCAACGGCGAGACGTTCGTACCCATCAACGTGGGCTATGAGACCGGCGAGCTCGGGCGCGACGGTGCCGGCGGGGCGTGGCACCGGCCCCTTGTCGCTCACGTCGCAGGTCACCTCGATCACCGCATCCCCATCTAGGAACGGCAGCGTACCGGCGTTGCGAACATTCGCCGCGTGCGGGGCGGGAGCGCTTCCATTCAGTGCCGCGATGAGGCCGACGGCGGCCTCGGAGTAGTACGCCCCGCCGCGCTCCATGAGCAGGGAGGGCTTCTCCACGAGCGTCGGATCGGAGTAGAGCTGGAGCAGCTTCGCCGCGATCTCGGCGACCTGTTGGCCGCGGGTTGGTGCGTCGCGCTGCTCGGCCACCACCTCGTCGTGGGTGTAGAAGTAGCGCAGGTAGTACGACGGGACGCAACCGAGCGTCGCCAGCAGCCGGGTCGGTACGTTCACGTCGGAGGCCAGATCGCTTATATGGTCGGCGAGCAACCCCGGGAGAGCGTCGACGCCGTTCACGAATGCGGCCCGCTCCCAGGTCAGGTGGTTGAGTCCAATGTGGTCGAGGACGACAGCATCGGGCTCGACACCGAGCATGCGGGCGAATCGGCGTTGAAATCCGATGGCCACATTGCACAGACCGACCGCGCGATGCCCCGCGTCGAGCAGCGCACGGGTTACGATGCCGACCGGGTTGGTGAAGTCGATGATCCAGGCGCCCGGCGCGGCGCACCGAGCCACGCGATCGGCCACGTCGAGGATGACTGGAACGGTGCGTAGCGCCTTCGCGAAGCCTCCGGCCCCGGTGGTCTCCTGACCCACGCAGCCGAATTCGAGCGGGAAGGTCTCGTCGGAGATCCGAGCCGCCTGCCCGCCGACACGGAGCTGGATCAGCACGATATCCGCGCCGTCGAGACCTTTGTCCAAATCGGACGTCCAGGTGACGTGGCCGGGGTGGCCATGATGATCAAACAAGCGGTTGGAGAAGGCTCCCACCACCCCTAGACGGTCCGCGGCCGGGTCGATGAGCGTCAGCTCCGAGATCGGGAGCGTGGCTTGGAGCCGGGCGAATCCGTCCGCGAGTTCGGGCGTGTAGGTGGAACCGCCACCGACCACAGCTATCTTCATCCCTTGACCCCCGTCAGCGTCACGCCCTGCACGAACGCCTTCTGGGCGAAGAAGAAGAGGACCACTACGGGGATCAGCGTGAGCATCGTGGCGGCGGTGGCGAGATTCCAGTCCACGTGGTGCAGCGACCGGAAGGACGCAAGTCCAAGCGAGAGGGTCCAAGCCTTCTCGTTCTCGCTCGTGTAGAGGAGCGGCCCATAGTAGTCATTCCAGCAGTAGAAGAACTGGAACATTGCCGCCGCCGCGATTCCCGGTTTGGCGATCGGCAGAACGACCTTGATGAGGGTCCGCCATTCGCCACAGCCGTCCACGCGCGCGGCGTCGAGGTACTCGTCCGGAATCGTGACGAGAAACTGGCGGAGCAGGAAGATGGAGAACGCATCACCGGCCAGCATCGGCAGGATCAACGGCCAGAGCGAGCCGGTCAGGCCAAAGTTCGCCCACATGAGATAGAGCGGAACCGTGACGACCTGCGGCGGCAGCATCATCACGCAGATGATCGCGATGAAGATTGCGTTGCGGCCACGCCATTTCAGCTTCGACAGCGCGTACGCCGCGGGCACGCTGGCGAGCAGCATCAGACCCGTGGCAGAGCCGGCATAAATGACCGTGTTGAGCAGGTACGAAGGTAGAGGGGTTCGCTCGAATACGAGCGCGTAGTTCTCGGGGTGCCAGGTGCGCGGCCACATATCCGACGTCAGTTGCTGCTCATTCGACATGAAGGACGTGAGCAGGAGGAACACGATCGGTGCCAGGAACATGATGGCGAAAGCGATGGCGAGGCTGTGTTCCGCAATGAAGATGAGCGCGTCATTTCGTCGCTTCTTGGGGTCTATGCGACGCGGTGTCGGCGCGACCGTGCGGTCGATAGTCAGTGGTACCGCAGTCATCGGGTACTCCCTGCGAAGGCGTTGAACCGTCGCAGCAGTACCAGCGTCACGGAGATTGCGGCCACGAAGAGCACGACGGCCAGCACGCTGGAGTAGCCGAGCAGTCCATTGCGGAAGCCCACCGTGTAGAGCCAGAGCGGATACGTGAACGTCGATCCCTCTGGATACCCGAAGGTGCCCGAGATTCCACCACCGGTCACCGCGTCGCCTGAGGCGACGCTCGCGGCGACGGCGGCCTGGGTGAAGTACTGCAGCGTTGCGATGACGCCGGTCACCGCGGCGAAGAGCACGACGGGCGAGATGCTCGGCAGGGTCACATTGCGAAACTGCTGCCACGCGCCGGCGCCATCCAGGGCCGATGCCTCGTACAGCTCGGTGGGCACGTCGAGCAGAGCAGCAACAAAAATGATCATCAAATCGCCGACGCCCCATAGGGCGAGCAGGACGAGGGCGGGCTTGGCCCACTGCGGCGAACTGAACCACAGAGGACCCTCGATCCCTACCTTCGCCAGGAGGGTGTTGACCGGGCCCGTGCCGGGCTTGAGCAGTGAGACGAATGCGAGGGTCGCCACGACCGGTGGGGCGAGCGCCGGCAGATAGAAGAGTGTGCGGTAGACGCTGCGGCCGCGCCGTACGCGGTTGAGCAGCATGGCGGTGATGATCGCGCCGACGATCCGTGAGGGCACCATGAAGGCGATGAACCAGATTGTGTTGCTCGCGGCTTGCCGCACATTGAGGTCGTGGAAGAGGAACTTCCAGTTCGCCAGGCCCACCCACTCCGGTGGGTTGATTAGGTCGACCCGGTTGAACGAGAAGTAGATGGCGGCGAGGAGCGGGTAGACGAAGAAGACGCCCAGCCCGACCAATGCCGGGCCGATGAAGGCGAGCACCGTGAGGCGGCGCCGCATTTTGACCGCGGACCATCGACGGGGGCGAACTACCCCCGCGGGGGGGGGGGCCCGCCCGGGGGGGGGGCCCCCCCCCGGGGGGGGGGGGGCCGCGCCGCAGGGGTGCCCCCCCCCCACACCCCCCCGCGGGCGGCGGCGGGGGTG
>JAXIPB010000178.1:0-48571 GCA_045403155.1 Micromonosporaceae bacterium | reverse complement strand
CCCCCCCCCCCCCCCGCCCCTGCGGGCCCCCCCCCCCAAACCCCCCCCCACCTCCCCCCCCATCCACCCCCCCCCCCGGGAGGGGGCGGGGGAGGATATGGGGCGTGACGGCGATCCGGGCGAACTCGATCCTGCCGGCCCGACGCGAGGAGATCGAACTCCACACCGCGGACGGGCTCAGGTTGGTGGGTGAGTTGGCGCTACCAGCAGACCGCGAGCCGATCGCGTCGCTGGTCTGCCTCCACCCCTTGCCGACGCATGGCGGCATGATGGACAGCCACCTGTTTCGCAAGGCGGCGTGGCGGCTGCCGGCCCTTGCGGGCCTCGCGGTGCTTCGGTTCAACACAAGGGGCACATCGAGTGTGCTTGGCACAAGCGAGGGCGTGTTCGATGGCGGAGTGGGGGAGCGGTACGACGTCGCGGCCGCGATCGAGTTCGCGGAGTTCTCCGAATTACCCGAGATTTGGCTACTCGGTTGGTCGTTCGGCACGGATCTGGCATTGCGATATGGGTGCGACCCCGCGGTGGTCGGCGCCATCCTGCTCTCGCCGCCGCTGAGGGCGGCCACCAATGGGGACTTGGCATTCTGGGCCGCGTCCGGCAAGCCCGTCACGGCGCTTGTGCCGGAGTTCGACGACTACCTGCGTCCGAGCGAAGCGATCCAACGATTCGCCCTGATCCCGCAGGCGGAGGTGGTTGGCGTGCCGGGAGGCAAGCACCTCTGGGTGGGCGACGCGGAGACCGTGCTCGATGAGATCGTCAAGCGGGTGGCGCCAATCGCGTATCCGCTGCCGCGTCACTGGGACGGCGAGATGGCGTACGGCGACGCGAGCGCGTACGCCGATCGCACGGTCGCGGCGTTCAAGGATCCACCGCGGTTCGGCTGAACGGTTGCCGCAAACATCGACGGGGACAGCCGAAACGGGATAGGTCCGCGTCATTCGGATGCACGACAACGCGCCTTCTATCCGACAGACGGCCCCCGCAGGCGCTGTTAGCATCACACGACCGACGCGAACTACGGCCTCCTGGTTCGCGATCATTACGACTTTAGGAGTCGCGGTGCGAAGACATCGGCGCGCACCGTCGATCGCGATGGCGGTCGCGTTGATGGCCAGCCTCGCCGCCGCGGTTGCGAGCCGAAGCGCTGAAGCAGTCGTCGCGGAGACCCTGCCGACCGGATTTCAGGAGCAGATCGTGTTCGGGGGCGGCCCCGAGGTTCTCTACTCGCCCACAAATCTTGAGTTCGCGCCGGAGCCGGACGGCCGAATCTTCGTCGCCGAGAAGTGGGGCGTGATCAAGTTTTTTGACGACCTCGCGGACACCACGCCGACGACCTTCGCGGACCTCAGAACGGTTGTGTCCAACCACGGCGACCGAGGCATCCTCGGGATGGCGCTCGCGCCCAACTTCAACGATGACCCGTCGGTGTACATCCTCTATGTCTACGATGCGCCTTCGGGCCAGAATGCTCCATTCTAGAACGACTGGTGCGCCGATTACTACAGTGGACAGTGCAATGTAACGGCCCGGTTGTCGCGAATCCAGGAAGGCGGCAGCGAGCAGGTCCTCATTCACGACTGGTGCCAGCAGTATCCCAGCCACTCCGCCGGCGATCTCGCCTTCGGCCCGGATGGGGCGCTGTACGTCACGTTCGGCGATGGGGCGAGCTGGTACGGCGTCGACTACGGTCAGGTCGGCTCGGCATACGCGTGTGCTGACCCGATCAACGAGGGCGGCGCGCTGCGCACGCAGGACGTCCGCACGCTGGACGACCCGACCGGACTCAACGGCAGCCTGCTCCGACTCAACCCGGCCACGGGTGAGGCGATGGCGGACAACCCGATGATCGACTCCTCGGACCTGAACGCGCGCCGGATCGTCGCGACCGGGCTGAGAAACCCGTTCCGGCTCGCCATCCGGCCGGGGACGAACGAGGTCTGGATCGCCGACGTCGGCTGGTTGGATTGGGAGGAGATCAACCGCGTTATGAGCCCGACCGCCTCGCTGACCAACTTTGGCTGGCCCTGCTACGAGGGCCCTAACAGGCAGCCGAGCTACGACGCCGCGAACATCGGCGGGCCCGCTGGACTCTGCGAGAGCCTCTACGCCGCCGGACAGACGAGCCCGTACTTTGCCTTCCATCATGCGAACACGCTCGTGCCGGGCGAGAGTTGCCCGACAGGTGGGTCGTCGCCGACCGGCATGGCGTTCTATCCGAACTCCGGCGGCACCTACCCCAGTCAGTACGCGGGGGCGCTGTTCTTCGCCGATTACGCTCGCAGGTGCATCTGGGCCATGAGGCCGACCACATTGGGCGGACCGCCGAATCCATCCGTGATCTCGACATTCGCCGTCGGCGTGGCCAGTCCCGTGGACGTCGAGATCGGGCCGGGCGGCGAGTCTACTACGTCGACTACGGGGGCACAATCCGTCGGATCAGGTACTTTGCCGGCAACCAACCGCCAATCGCGGCCGCCTCCGCATCACCAACCAGCGGCAGCGCTCTGCCGCTGGTTGTAAACTTCGATGGCACCGGCTCAACCGATGCGGATGCGGCGGACGCCGGCCGGCTCACGTATGCCTGGGACTTCGACGGGGATGGCGACGTCGATTCGACCGCGGCGACGCCAAGCCATACATACATCGAAGCGGATATCATCGATGTGGAGCTGACGGTCACGGATACGCTTGGTGCGACCGGCACCACGACCATCCAAGTTGCCCCGGGTCACCAGATGCCGCAGGCGATCATCGATTCGCCGGCCTTAGGCACGACATGGAGCGTCGGCGACACCATCGCGTTCTCGGGCCACGCGATCGGCTCGCAGGGTAATCCATTGCCGCCCTCGGCCATGACCTGGACTCTGCGTCAAATGCACTGCTCGTCGCCCACCAGCTGCCACGCCCATCCGGTCGACATTCCATTGCCCCCCGACGGCGGAACGTTCGTCCCCCCGTACCACGAATACCCCTCGTACCTTGAGCTGGAGTTGAGTGTCACCGACGGGCCACTTACCCAGAAGGTTGTGCGGCATCTCCATCCCCAGACGGTGGAGGTCACAGTGACCACGAATCCGCCCGGGCTCACCGCCACCTTGGGCGCGCATACCGGCCCGGCCCCCTTCACGCTGACGGTCATCGAAGGGGCCAGAATCCAGATCGGCGCGGCGACGCCACAGGACCTCGGCAGCATGAGAAATGTCTGGCAGAGCTGGTCGGACGGCGGCGGGATTCTGCATCTCGTCACCGTGGAGGAGACATCCACGTTCACCGCCACGTTTGAGTCCACAGTGATCGGCTGCCGCCACACGAAGCATGAGGTGTTGCCAATGGTGCCGCCGCGCTGTACTCCTATCCGCTAGCGACCGCCACGCACGGATGGCGCCCCAACCCGAATGGCGCCCCAACCCGGATGGCGCCCGACCCGGATGGCCGAGTGCGTCATCACCTGATCGGGCTACATGAGGGCCGAAGGATGTGGCACGGATCTGGGGCTTCGCATTCGAGCCGGACTTCACGACCAACGGGTTCGTCCACATGACGTACACGTTCGAGCCTCCCGGCGGCGACCGAAACGACGGTGGGCCCGAACGTCGCGACTCATCCGGACCACGGCCAACCCCTCGAACCGGGATGTCGCGCTCGCGGGTAGCGAGACGGTGGGGGGTAGTGGTTCCATTTCGATGGCCGTACGGGCGTGTTGACCTTTCGATCTCACTCCGACGGTTGCCGTGCGTTGACTCCTGCCCCGACCGACGCCCGCTCGTCGGTCGTGTCGCGAGTGTGTCCGTCGTGATCGTCGTCTATGCCCATGACGCCGTCGTGACTGGCAGATTCCGCCGCGAGTGCTGCCGAAGCAGCCAGCTGTCCGGCGGCCTCGGTTGGGTCCGGATGAGTATCGTCGCCTTCGTTGCGCGCGACCGTGATCGGCTCGGCCGCGACGAGGGCCGCAACTGAGTCGGCCAGAACCTCAGAGGCCTCAACCCAGACCTCGGCCGACTCGGCCTCAACCTCGGCGGCTTCAATCTCGGCGGCTTCAACCCCTGCGGCTTCAACCTCGGCCTCGGCTTCCGCACGCTCGGCCCCGGACCCGGTCGCCTCTCCCTCAGACTCGGTCGCGATGTACATGGCCTCGACATGCTGCGCTGTCGCTTCCCCCGTAACGAGGACGCCGACCGGGGTACCGGCCTTGACCTCGGCCATCAGCGTGTCCGCGTCGGCGAGTAGGGACTCCGCGGACGCGCTCGCCTCGTCCAGTCGCGCCTGCGCCTCCGACGCGGCCGACTCACGCACGGACTTCGCCTGCGCCTGGGCGGTGGACATGATGGCGGCCGCCTGCGCTCGCGCGGACGCTAGGACCGAGTCAGCCTCGGCGACGGACTTCGACCGGGCGAGGTCGGCCGCGGACCGGATGCGCTCGCTCTCCGCTGTCGCCGCGGTGAGCTGCTCATCGGCCTGTGTGCGCAGTGCTGCCGCGTACTGCTCTGCCTCGGCGCGCTGTTCCTGGCTCTGCGCCGAGGTCTGTGCCAGCGCAACGGCGATCTCCTGTTCTACGGTTGTACGCCGGTGCGCCAGCTCCTGCTCCGCGTCGACGCGCCTCTTGCTCATATCCGCGTCCACAGACATCCGCAGCTGGGCCAGCTCCGATTCCAACTCGTCGCGGCGCGCGGCCAGCTCGGACTCGGCCTTTTCGCGAAGCGACGTCAGCTCCGCCTCGACGATGGAGCGCTTGGTCGCGAGCTCCTCGTCGATCTGACCGCGAACGAGCGCCGCGTGCGCCTCGGTCTCCGCCCGCACCCTGTCGGCGTACGCCTTCGTAGCGTCCCCCACGCGAGTCGACTCCTCCATGGCGGCGGTGTAGAGCGCGTCCACGTCGGACTTGACTCTGGCCACGTACTCCTTGGCCGCGGCGACCTCGGCCGCTACGTCATCGCGACGTTTGGCGGTGGCCTGCTCCTCCGCGGCCCGCCGGCCGGCCAGTGTTAGCTCGAAGTCGCGGGCGGCGTCCTGCGCCTTTGCGTCGAGCTCGGCGCGCGTGCGGTTCAACTCGGCCTCGCGCTCGGCGAGCTCCCGCTCGGTTCGCTCGCGGATTTCAGCCGCCTGTTCTTCGGCCAGGGCGAGAATCTGTTCGGCCCGCGCACCAAGGTGACGGAAGGAGACCGAGTCCCCAGGCGAGGCAAACCTCGGTGCGGCGAGCTCGTGCTGCAGCTGTTGTATGTGCTGGTTTAGGATCGCGATCTGGGCATAGATCTCTTCGCGCTCGGCCACGAGCGCGGCGACCTCCGCCTCCACCTGCTGGACATAGCGGTCCACCTGTCGCTTCTCGTAGCCGCGTAATGCGATCTCGAATGCGGAGGAGGCGCCGCCGCCAAACGGGAAAACTTCGGGGGAGGAAGACATGCCCTACATCCTCACACGCCGCGTCCCGTAGCGCAGGCCCTGGGCGTGTCGCGTAACAGGGCTGTGATGCGTCGAGAGCGCACGGCTGTCCTTTGTGGCCAAAGAGGTACGGCGGGTCATCCGACCCGCCGCACCCGAGTGATCAAAAACGTTATCCGTTGCTGTTGTTGGCGGCTCGCGGGTCGCCCCCGGGCTTCTGCTCCTGTCCCGGGACGATGCCGGCGAGGCCGGAGAGCATCTGGCCGAGCTGCGAGGTGACCGCGTTCTTCTGCCGGGTCAGGTCCTCAACCTCGCGGCGGGCCGCACCGGTGGTGAGTTCGGCCTCGTTGCGCGCCTCGCTGAGGAGGCGGTGCGCCTCGGCGCGGGCGTCGTTGACCGTCTTGTCGGCCAGCGACTTCGACTTCTCCATCGTGTCGGTCGCGTGGCGCTCGGACTCGATCCGCCGCGCCTCGGCACGCTGCTCGATCTCCTTTGCGCGCTCCTCCGCAGCGCGGGCGCGACCCTCGGCCTCAGCCACGAGTTTGTTTGTGTTGGCCACGGCCGCCGCGTGCCGCTGGGACTCCTCGCGCTCCGACTTCTCGCGCCGCTCGGCGAGCTCGAGCGCGAGCGCCTGGAGCTCCTTGTCGCGGCGGTCCTTCGCCTCCGCGTGCAGCTTCGCTGCCTCGGCGCGCTTCTCCTCCGCCTCCCGGGCGGCCTTCGCGCGTAGTTGAGTGATCTCGCGCTCGGCCGTGGCCCGCAGCGTCGCCACGTCCCGCTCCACGGTCGCCTTCAGCTCGGCCACCTCGTGTGCGGTCGCCGCGCGCAGCTGCTTCGTGTCGCGGTCCGCGTCGGTGCGTAGGGTGTCAGCTTCGCGGCGCGCCTGGACGCGTAGCTCGGCGGCCTCGCGCTCGGCCACGGTGCGGAGGTTGCTCGCCTCGCGCTCGGCCGAGGCCTTCATCGCCGCGGACTCAGCGCGCGCCTTGTCCGTGATCTCACGCGCCTCGAGGCGCGCACCGGAGATGATCCCCTCGGAGTCGCGCTTGGACTCACCGCGGTGCTCGTTGGCCTGCTCCTCGGCGAGGCGCAGGATCTGCTCGACGCGGGTACCGAGACCAGAGAGCGTGGGACGGCTGCTCTCCTCGATCTGCTTGTTCTGATCGGTCAGCTTCTGCTGCGCCGACGTGAGCGCCTGCTCCGCCTGCCGGGAACGACGCTGCGCCTCGTTGAGGCGCTGCTCGGCCTCTGCCCGCGCAGCCTCCGACTGCGCCAGGGCGGCATTGAGGCGCTGTACGAAGTCATCAACCTGCGGACGGTCGTAGCCGCGAAGCACCACGGTGAAGTCAGGTTGGGAGTTGGCGTTCTCGAAGAACGTCAGGGAAGACTGCTGGGCCATGTCGCACATACTTGCAGACGCACCCTGCCCCTATGCAAGGGCGTGGGCAGACTTATCGCACCTAGTGGGCATGGTCAACTGTTCGCGGCGGATTGGGACGACTCGAACAAGATGAATGTGCGACTTTTGCGATGATTTGGCGCGGCGCTGTCGGGTGCGTCACACCGACGTCTAGTGACCGCGGAACCTGTTGATCGCGCTTTCGTGGGCAGCGCGAAGTTCCGGGTCGCGAACGCCGAGACCGTCCTCGGTCGCGAGGCAGCGCACCCCGACCTTTCCCTGATGGGCGTTGCGATGAACCTCGTGGGCGGCCTGCCCTGTCTGCTCGAGCGGGTAGGTCTTCGACAGCGTGGGCTGGATCCGGCCGCGATCGACGAGGCGGTTGGCCTCCCACGCCTCGCGGTAGTTGGCGAAGTGCGAGCCGATGATCCGCTTCACGCTCATCCACAGGTAACGGTTGTCGTACGAATGCGTGAAGCCACTCGTTGACGCGCACGTCACGATGGTGCCGCCCCGCTTGGCGACGAATACCGATGCCCCAAACGTCTCGCGGCCCGGATGCTCGAAGACGATGTCCGGATCATCGCCGCCGGTGAGCTCGCGGATCGCCTCGCCGAACCGTTTCCACTCGGCCGGGTCCTGGGTCTGCTCGTCGAGCCAGAAGCGGAAGCCCTCCGCCGCCCGGTCGATCACGAGGTCGGCGCCCATGCTCCGGCAGAGCTCCGCCTTCTCGGGCGACGAGACCACACACACCGGCACGGCGCCGCCATTGAGGGCGAGCTGTGTCGCGTAGGAGCCCAGACCTCCCGACGCGCCCCAGATAAGAATCGTGTCGCCCTGCTTCATCTGGGCGCCGTGGTGCGAGACGAGCTGCCGGTACGCGGTGGAGTTGACCAGGCCGGGGCAGGCGGCCTCCTCCCAGCTCAGGTGCCGCGGTTTGGGCATGAGCTGGTTGGCCTTGACCAGCGCAAGCTCGGCGAGGCCGCCGAAGTTGGTCTCGAAGCCCCAGATGCGTTGCTGCGGGTCCAGCAGGGTGTCGTCGTGACCGGAGGCCTCCTCCAACTCGACCGACAGGCAGTGGGCGACGACCTCGTCGCCGGGCCGCCATCGAGTCACGCCGGCGCCCACCCGAACAACGACGCCGGCGGCGTCGGATCCAACCACGTGATAGGGCAGATCGTGGCGGCTCGTCAACGTGGAGAGCCGGCCATAGCGCTTGAGAAAGGAGAAGGTGGAAACCGGCTCGAAGATCGACGTCCACACGGTGTTGTAGTTGATCGCGCTCGCCATGACCGCGACCAGCGCCTCACCCGGTCCAACCTCGGGCGTGGGCACCTCCTGGACGTGCAGCGACTTTCGCGGGTCCTTGTCGGCGCTCGACATTCCATCGAACATCGCGGTCTCGTCCGCACGCACCACCACGCCCCGATAGGTCTGTGGTACGGGCATCGACCCGACCTCGGTGAGGACGGTGTCCGGGTTGGCTGCGCTCTCGGCGGACATGATCACGTCCAGGATCTGCTGCACGGCTCAGCCCTCTCTCCGGTGCCGCTTCACGCGCTGCCCCTCATGTTACTGCTGAGTAGCTAGATCGCGGAACCGTTCTGTGAACTAGCGCACTAGCGCGTCACGCAAGTCGCGCAAGTCGCGCAGCGATCGGCGCGGCGGCGGCGAGATTGCTCCCCAAATGGAAATACGTGATTCCGAAGCGACCGGCATGAATCTCGGAGACTTTCTGCGCGTCACCGACCTCGCCGAGTTAACGCCCGAGGCAATCGCGCCGTTCGCAACGAGCCGGGCGTGACCCCAAGATCCCATCGATCATGATTTGAGCGCCCCTCAACAGCGCCGATCATGATTTGGAGGTCATGATCGGCGCTGTTGGGGGGCGGGCGGCTCATGATCGAAGCGATCTTGAGGGCTCGACGAGTTCGACCAGGACGCCGCCGGCATCCTTGGGATGCACAAAGTTGATCCGCGAGCCGGCCGTCCCCCGTCGCGGGGCGTCATAGAGCAGCCGGACACCTCGATCGCGCAGTGCGGCGCAGGTCGCGTCGATATCGATCACCGTGTACGCCACCTGCTGCACACCAGGTCCGCTCCGGTCGAGAAACTTGGCGATTGTGGACGCCGGGCTCAGCGGGGCCAGTAACTGGACGCACCCACCGTCGTGGCCGGGTCCAACGGCGAGCATCGCCTCGCGTACGCCTTGCTCCTCGTTCGTCTCGACGTGCACGCACCGCATGCCGAAGACCCGCTCGTAGAATTCGATCGACTCATCGAGATCCGCGACCGCGACGCCGACATGGTCGATCCGGACCAGGCCGATGCCTGTGACCGATGCCGCGGCGTCGCCGGGAGGGGTGTCCGATGTCATGGCGTTAGTCTGACCGAACTATCGTTAAGGTTCGCGACCGGGAGGCCCACATGTCGTCGGTGATGGTGAGCGGGGCTCGGACCCCGATGGGGCGGCTGCTCGGCAACCTCAAGGATCTCCCAGCGACCAAGCTGGGTAGCGTCGCGATCTCCGCCGCACTTGAGCGGGCCGGGCTTACCCCCGAGCAGGTCCAGTACGTGATCATGGGTCAGGTGCTGCAGGCGGGCGCCGGCCAGATGCCGGCACGCCAGGCTGCTGTCGGGGCCGGGATCCCGATGTCCACGCCGTCGCTCACGGTCAACAAGGTGTGCCTGTCGGGTCTCGACGCGATCGCACTGGCCGATCAGCTCATCCGGGCGGGCGAGTTCGACATCGTCGTCGCCGGCGGCATGGAGTCGATGACCAATGCCCCGCACCTGCTCGTCGGGGCGCGTCAGGGTTACAAGTACGGCGATGTGACGGTGCTGGACCATATGGCCTACGACGGGCTGACCGACGCCTTCGAGCTGTGCTCGATGGGTGAGTCGACCGACCGGCACAACGCCAAGCGGGGCATCTCGCGCGAGGAGCAGGACGCCTTCGGGGCACGCAGTCACCAGCTCGCCGCCCTCGCCCAGAAGAACGGCGCCTTCGCCGAGGAGATCGCTTCGATCCAACTGCCGCAGCGAAAGGGCGAGCCGATCACGGTCAGTGAGGACGAGGGCGTACGCGGGGACACCACAGTGGAGACGCTCGCCAAGCTCCGTCCGGCGTTCGGCGCCGACGGCACGATTACCGCCGGTACCTCCTCACCCATCTCCGACGGGGCCTGCGCGGTGGTCGTGATGAGCAAGGCGAAGGCGGAGGAGCTCGGCCTGACCTGGCTCGCTGAGATCGGTGCCCACGGCAACGTGGCCGGCCCGGACAACTCGCTGCACTCGCAGCCGGCCAACGCGATCCGGCACGCGCTGACCAAGCAGCGCCTCATCGCGGCAGACCTCGACCTGATCGAGATCAACGAGGCGTTCGCGTCGGTGGGCATCCAGTCCACGAGAGAGCTTGGCGTCGACCCGGACATCGTCAACGTCAACGGTGGCGCGATCGCGCTCGGCCACCCCATCGGCATGTCCGGCGCCAGGCTCGTGCTGACGCTGGCCCTGGAGCTGCGCCGGCGCGGCGGCGGACTGGGCGCGGCCGCGCTGTGCGGTGGAGGCGGCCAGGGCGACGCGTTGATCATCCGGGTTCCCTCCACCGCATGACGGGCGACCCAACCCGCATGAAGATCGCTGTTTCGGTGGCGGATGTACGGTCTCGCGCGGCTTTCGGCACCAAAACTGCGATCTTGCGGTCGTGGGCAGGTGTGCGATGCCCGCTGTTGCATCCGCGGAAGCAGAGCAAGGGCGGGGTGGTGGCGTGAGCGTGGACTCGATCCGGCGCAGTCGCGACGTACCCGCCCTGGTGGAACGGGCGCGGGAGGGTGACCCGAGGGCGGTGGCCCGGCTGGTCACGCTCGTCGAGGATGGCGACGAGTGCCTGCCCGAGCTCGCCGCCGCGCTCGCCCCGCACACCGGCCACGCGCAGATCATCGGGATCACCGGCTCGCCCGGCGTCGGGAAGTCCACGACGACCAATGAGATGGTGCGCGCCTATCGGGCCGAGGAGCGTCGGGTCGGCATCCTCGCCGTCGACCCGTCCAGCCCGTTCAGTGGCGGGGCCATCCTCGGCGACCGGGTACGGATGCAGGACCACGCCACCGACCCGGGCGTCTACATCAGATCGATGTCCAGCCGAGGCCACCTGGGAGGCCTGGCGGCCGCGACACCGCAGGCGGTGCGGGTGCTCGAGGGAGCCGGCTGCGACATCGTCCTCGTCGAGACGGTCGGCGTCGGGCAGGCCGAGGTCGAGGTGGCGAGCCTGGCCGATACGACCCTCGTACTACTCGCGCCCGGCATGGGCGACGCCATCCAGGCGGTCAAGGCCGGCATCCTCGAGATTGCCGACGTGTTCGTGGTGAACAAGGCCGACCGCGACGGCGTTGACGCGACGTACCGCGACATCCAGGGCATGATCGCCCTCGGTGAGCGGGGGGCGGGGGAGTGGCGGCCGCAGGTCGTACGATCGGTCGCGTCCCGCGGCGAGGGCATCGACGACATCATCTCCGCGATCGCCAAGCACCGGGCCTGGCTCTCCGAGCACGGCCAGCTCCAGATCCGGCGGGAGCGTCGGGCCGCGGTCGAGGTTGAGGAGATCGCGCTCGGCACGCTGAGAGCGCGGATCGGGTCGCTCCGGCTCGGTTCGCACGGGCAGGTCTCCGCGCTTCCGGCCTTGGCCGCTGCAGTGGCTGCCGGGCGGCTCGACCCGTACGCGGCTGCGGCGAGGCTCCTGGCCAGCCTCGACCAGGGCGACGGCTGAACATTCGACCAGGGCGACGGCTGAACATTCGACCAGGGCGACGGCTCATCATTCGACCAGGCGACTCCGAATTAAGTAAACGGTCAGTAGCCGCCTGTGGGCTGCGTGTAGTCGGGCGTACCGGGCGGAAGACAACGAGGCGACGACGCTCTATGGTGTGGCGCGGGCGGGTGTGGCGCGGGCTGATGCCGGGACGGCGTCGTCTGGGTGAGTCATGGGGAGGAAACGTTGGGCGGCTGGACCGTCGTGCTGCGCGGGATCCGGTACCGAGCCGGTCGGTCGCTGCTGGTGCTTCTACTCGCCGCGGTCGCCACCGCGGCGACGGTCGTCGCGCCCGCGTACAGTCGCGCCGCGCAGCAGTCGGTCCTCTCTGACCAGCTTCGCGCCGCCCCGATCAACGCGACCAGCCTGCATGTTCGCTCGGACCCGCTGACCGGCGAAGCGCCGGCCATGGAGAGCACGGGCGAGGCAAAGGTCGAGCTTCGCCTCATGCTCAACAACCGGCCCGGGCTCGCCGCACACCTCGAACCGCCCGTCGGTGGCGCGGACCTCGAGACATTCGCGACTCCCCCCGGCGCCGAGACGGTGCTGGCCAGGCTGTCCTACCGCGACGGCGTCTGTGCCCACCTGACAATCATCGAGGGCGACTGTCCCGCGGACGCGGGCGGTGTCATGGTGAGCCAGCGCTCCGCCGAGGAGTACTCGACGACGGTCGGGCAGACACTCAGCCTGCGGGGTCGCTCAGGACTTCAGCAGGGCGCGGCGCAGACGGTGACCGTCGCCGGCATCTACAAGCCCCAGGACGCGAATGAGGCGTACTGGGGCCGCGGCGGCTACTTCGCGGCCGGCGCGCCGGACAGCGAGTCGTCGCTGCCCCGCATCGACGCCATATTCGTCGGCGACGAGCAGGACCTGGGCCTTCCGGGCGCGTTGCCATCGGTCCACCTCGACTACCGGTTGCGGACCGACGGCGTACGGCTCGACGACGTCGCTCGGCTTCGGACGGACCTGACCGGATTCGAGACTGAGATAAACCGAGCGCAGATCCAGCTCATCACGGCTCTGCGCGGGGTGCTGGATGACATCGACGTCCAGGCCTCCGCGCTCGGTCGTACGGTGCCGATCGTCGCGGTCCCGTTGGTTCTGGTCTGCTGGTTCATCCTGTTCCTTCTGGTGGCCGCCCTGACCGAGGAGCGAGGGCCCGAGGTCGCGCTGGCGAAGCTGCGCGGATTCTCTCTCGGTCAGGCGTCGCGCTTCGGGCGCGCCGAGGCGCTCCTGCTGGTTCTGCTTGCCGCACCACTCGGCGTTGTCGCCGCGCTCGCCCTGGTTGAGCTCGCGGCGCGCACGATGCTGACCTCCGGCGTGCACGTCGAGGCCCGCTGGCCGGTTCTCGCCGCCGCCGTCATCGCGCTGGTGGCGGCGCTCGCCGCAGTGCGGTTCGCCAGCTCCCGGGCCCTCGCTCGCCCGGTCTTGGCTCTGCTCAGGCGCGTGCCGGAGCGCGTTCGCTGGCGGGCCGGTGTGGCGGAGGGCGCCGTGGTCGCACTCGCCGTGGCGTCGATGGTGGCGGCCGTCAGCGACCAGACCGCGCCGCTCGCTCTGCTCGCGCCCGCCCTGCTCGCGCTGGTGGCGGGCATCGTCACGGCCCGCCTGCTCGGACTCTGGTCACGCGTGCGGGTGCGCCGCCACGCCAGGCGAGGGCGGGTCACCGGCCTGCTCGCCCACGCTCAGCTCTCCCGTCGATCGCTTGGTCAGCGCGTCATGCTGGTCGTCACGGTCGCGGTCGCGCTGCTCTCATTCGCCGCCACCGCGTGGGATGTCGCGGCGCAAGCCCGCAGCGACGTCGCGGTCGACACCGTCGGTGCCGACCGGGTGCTGTCGGTCGACGCCGCACACCCGGACGCCCTCGTCGCCGCCGTCGCGAAGGCGTCCGGTTCCTCAAAGGACGCCTCGCAGGTGATGCCGGTCGTGCGGGTCACCGAGTCGTACGGTGGCGGCACGGTCGACCTGATCGGTGTGGACACCAATCGGCTCGCCGATGTTGCCGTGTGGCGTGGACGAGACCACGACGACGTCGCTGACGTGGCCGCCAGCCTGCGACCAGACCAGACGACGACCCTCGCACTCGACGGCTTTGTCCAGGTGCAGGCCACCGTCGACAGCTTCCAGGGCGCGGCCCGCCTCGCCGCGATCGTCGCCCCCGCCGGCGAGCCGGTCCGGACGGTGAGCCTGGGCGCCCTGGTCGAGGGACAGCACCGGTATCGAGCTACGGTCGCGTCTTGCGGCACGGAATGCCGGCTGATCGGCCTCGCCATTACTCGGGTCGGCGGCTCTGGTGGCTTAATCGCGGCGGTGGTACGCATCGACGCCATCGCCACCGGTAGCGGACCGCTCGACGCCGGACTCGATGCCCCAGGTCGGTGGCGGGCGAACACGGCTCGGGTGCCCAATGCGTCGGTCCAGGTACAGCCCGGCACGGCCCTGCTCGTGCAGGTGAATTCCACCGATCCGGGCGATCTCGTCATCGAGTACGTCGACACGCCCGACGTCCTGCCGGTCGTCGTGGCCGGACCGACGCCGGCCGACGACGCGGCCGCGGTCGAATTCACGTTCCCCGCCCTCGCCGAGGTGCCGCAGCGTTTCGCCGTCGTGGAGCGGGCGGAGGCGCTTCCCCGGGTCCGCGGGCGGGCGTTGCTCTTCGATCTCGACTATGCGGTCAGGTCGGCCGAGAGAACCTCGGCGCTGTCGGACAACACGCGACTGCGGTACGAGGTATGGGCGACCGCGGCGGCACCGGCCGACCTGGCCAGCCGTCTCGCCGCGGCGGGCCTGCACGTTCTCGGCGAGCAGTCCATCGCCGCCGAGCGCGATCGCCTCGCCCGCGGCGCGCCCGCCCTCGGTCTGCGGCTCTACCTCATCGCCGGAGCCGTGGCTGTCGCCCTCGCGGTCGGTGCGGTGCTGCTCACGGCGTACATCGGAGCCCAGACGCGGCGTTACGAACTGGCCGCGCTCAACGTGGCCGGCGTCCGACCGGGGTTGCTGCGGCGAGGTCTGCTGCGCGAGTACGCCCACCTACTCGGCCTACCGCTCCTCGTCGGTCTGGCCGCCGGGGTCGCCGGTGCGGCAGTGATGCTTCCGGGCATTCCGTTGGTGACCGTCGGCACGGCCACGGGCGAGGTCACGTACACGCCGGGATGGGGCGCCCTGCCGATCGCCGTGGGCGCCACGGTGGCCGGCCTGCTTATCGCGGTCCTGGTCGTGCTCCGCCTGGTCCGGCGGGCGACGCCCGATCGACTGCGAGAGGGGGGTGTCGGATGACCCTGATGGCCGCATCCGGGGTCGGTCCCCGTGACGACGCCCGAGCGGGGGTCGACGGGCGCGGAGTCGGCGTGAGCTGTCGCGGCCTCGTCTACATCTACCGGCTTGAGGGGTACGACGTGGTCGCGCTGGCCGGCGTCGACCTGGACATCTCTCCCGGCGAGTCGGTCGCGCTGCTCGGACCCTCCGGCTCCGGGAAGTCGACGCTCCTCTCCGTCATCGCCGGCCTGCTGACACCGTCCGCTGGACGACTGGCGGTCGGGGATCGCGACGTCACAAAGGCGAGCCCAGCCGAGCTGGCCCAGATGCGGGCCACTCAGGTGGGAGTCGTCCTGCAGGGGGCGGGCCGCAACCTGCTCCCGTACCTGTCGGCGGAGCAGAACGTGCGCTTCGCGCAGCGCGGCGCCGCGGTCAACCGTCCCTCGGGGCGTCGCCGTGACGCAGCGCTACCCAGTCCACGCGACGTCCTCTCGCTCGTCGGTCTCACGGCACGGGGGCGCATGCGACAGCGTCCGAACCAGCTCAGCCCGGGCGAACGGCAGCGGCTGGCGCTGGCTGTCGCGCTAGCCAACCGGCCGGGACTGCTGCTCGCCGACGAGCCGACCAGCCAGCTTGACAGCCGCGCGCGCGACGAGGTGATCGCGGCGCTCGAGTCCGTGCGCGGCGCCGGCACGACCGTCGTCCTCGTGACGCACGATCCTGCGGTGGGCATGCAGGTGGGTCGTACGGTCACAATCCGCGACGGGCGGGTGGGCGCCGAGGGACGCCGCGGCGAGGACTTCGCGGTGGTGGGCCGGGACGGCTCGATCCACCTTCCGCAGGACGTGCTCTCCGTGTTCGCGCCGGGCACCCTGGTCGAGGTTCTGTTGGAGCACGACGGGACCGCACGTCTTGTGCCGGTGGTTGGCGACGGCGCCGGCACGGTGCTGACGAAGGGCTTCGGTACCAACTTCGCCGCACCGGATCTCTGGGGGTAGTTCGTGGCAAAGCCGCTCACCATGGATCGCGTGACGGTCGCGTACGACCGCGCGGTGGTCCTTCGCGACATCTCCGTCAGCGCCGAGCCGGGCCGCATCCTGGCTGTGACCGGGCCCTCCGGTGCCGGCAAGACGACACTGCTCTGGGCGATGGCCGGGTTGGTGCGGCCGCTCGGCGGCGGCGTGTCGGTGGGCGGCGTGCCACTGCGCAACCGCGACCACGCCGTCTCGGAGCAGATCGTGCTCGTTCCACAGGACAACGGCTTGGCCCCGATCCTCACCGCGGGCGAGAACATCCACGTGGCCCTCGTCGCCTGCGGCGTCAAGCCCGCCGAGGCACGGCGGCGCACCGCCGAGTCGCTCGACTGGCTCGGACTGGCAGAGCAGGCCGATCAACTGGTCGAGGAGCTCTCCGGTGGCCAGCAGCAGCGCACGGCGGTGGCCCGCGGCATCGCGCTGCACGGGTCGGTGCTGCTCGCCGACGAGGTGACCAGCGAACTGGATGCGCAGAACCGACAGCGCGTGCTCGAACTGTTGCGGGCCGAAGCCGACCGGGGTGCCGCGGTTGTCTTCGCCACCCACGACCCGGAGGCCGCGGCGACGTGCGACGCGGAACTGCACCTGCTCGACGGCTGTGCCGAATACATCCGCTAGATTTCGCCGATCATGATTTGGAGGTCATGATCGGCGGCCGATCGAGGCGCGAGGCTTAGCGATCGTTCAGGTCGAGGACCTAGGATCGGTACCGACGCCCACGCGGCGATCGCCCACGATGCAGGCCCCAGACCGGAGGGACCCATGGACGCCAACGAGATCGAGGCCGGCCGACAGCGCTGGAAGCGTCGGTACGACGCCGCGGGCACCCGGGACGCCGACTTCACCACGCTCTCGGGTGTGGAGGTCGACCCCGTCTACGGGCCGCCGGAGGGTGCCGATGTGCCAGGGTTCGAGCGAATCGGCTGGCCGGGCGAGTACCCGTACACCCGAGGTCTGTACCCGACCGGCTACCGGGGCCGGGCGTGGACCATCCGCCAGTTCGCCGGCTTCGGCAGCGCCCGCCAGACCAACGAGCGCTACAAGATGATCCTCGGCGCCGGCGGCGGCGGATTGTCGGTCGCGTTCGACATGCCCACCCTCATGGGGCGGGACTCCGACGACCGGGAGTCGCTGGGCGAGGTCGGACACTGCGGCGTGGCCATCGACTCGGCCGCCGACATGGAGATCCTCTTCGAGTCGATCCCGCTGCAGAACGTCACGACGAGCATGACGATCTCGGGTCCGGCCGTACCGGTGTTCTGCATGTACCTCGTCGCGGCCGAGCGCCAGGGTGCGGATCTGTCCAAGCTGGACGGCACGCTGCAGACCGACATCTTCAAGGAGTACATAGCGCAGAAGGAGTGGCTCTTTCCGCCCGAGCCGCACCTGCGCCTCATCGGCGACCTGATGGAGTACTGCGCCCGTGAGATCCCGCGATACAAGCCGCTCTCCGTCTCCGGTTACCACATTCGCGAGGCCGGTTCGACGGCCGCGCAGGAACTGGCGTACACCCTCGCCGACGGGTTCGGCTACGTGGAGCTCGGACTCTCCCGCGGCCTGGACGTGAACACGTTCGCGCCGGGACTCTCCTTCTTCTTCGACTCGCACGTGGACTTCTTCGAGGAGATCGCTAAGTTCCGGGCGGCACGGCGCATCTGGGCGCGCTGGCTTCGCGAGCGGTACGGAGCGACCAGCGAGAATGCACTCTGGCTCCGGTTCCACACCCAGACCGCCGGCGTTTCGCTCACCGCGCAGCAGCCGGTCAACAACGTCGTGCGCACGGCGATCGAGGCCCTCGCCGCGGTCCTCGGCGGCACGAACTCGTTGCACACCAACGCATTGGACGAGACCCTGGCCCTGCCGACCGACGAGTCGGCGGAGATCGCGCTGCGCACGCAGCAGGTGATCATGGAGGAGTCGGGCGTGACGAACGTGGCCGATCCGCTTGGCGGATCCTGGTACGTCGAGGAGCTCACGGACAAGATCGAGGCAGAGGCGGAGCGAATCTTCGAGCGCATCCTGGACATGGGCGGTACGTATCAGACCGAGCACGAGATCGGGCCCATGACCAGCGGCATCCTGCGGGGCATCGAGGACGGCTGGTTCATGGCCGAGATCGCCGACTCCGCGTTCACCTACCAGCAGGCGCTGGAGAAGGGTACAAAGCGCATCGTCGGGGTCAATTGCCACACCGGCACCGTCTCCCGCGATCTCGAGATCCTGCGCATCTCGCACGAGGTGGAACTGGAGCAGCGCCAGGTGATCGCCGACCGCCGCACCCAGCGCAACGGGGATCACGTCGATGCGGCGCTTGTCCGCATGGTCGAGGCGGCGAAGACGGGCGAGAACATGATCCCGGCGATGCTCGACGCGGCGCGCGCCGAGGCGACGCTCGGCGAGATCTGTGACGCGCTTCGCGAGCAGTGGGGTAGCTATCGCGAACCGGCGCGCTTCTAGCCGACCCGGTCTCGGCCCCCTGGCCGCTCGGTAGCGGCGCGGCAGTATCACGACATCGAGTAACGGTGCGGCGTCGCTTCCCGGGTGGGGGGCTCGCATACCAACGCTTCGTCCATACAGTGTGCTGGTCGCCGGAGCGGGGTGTCGCATGCTTGGTCTCTTGTTGGCCGCCATTTGGCGCCGCCGAGCCCAGACTGTGCTGTTATGTCTGCTCGCGGCGGTCGCGACCGGCGGCGCGGCGGCCGCGCCGTGGTACGTCCTCGGCACCGTCCAATCCCTCGCGGCCAGCGCCGTGACCAGCGCGCACGCGTCGGAGACCGTTGTGGCCGTCAGCGCCGAGCAGGAGATTGAGGGTGACCCCGCCGCCGACCTCGCCGCCTTCGCCGATCGGATCGGAGGCGAACTCAATCTCGCCGGCTTCGTCCGGATTGTCGGCGCCGGCGAGAACGCCGCCATCGAGTCCGGTAGCGGCCGGCTCGACTATCGCGACGACGTCTGCGCCCACCTCAACGTCGACGGGGTCTGCCCGAGCCAGGCCGGCGAGGTTTTGATGGACCAGGCCGTCGCGGCCAGGCTTGGCCTCGACGTGGGCGATGTGATTCAGGTGCGGGCCGGGACGATGGCGAAGGCCGAGGGCGTCACCGTGGTTGGCCTGTACGGCGCGCTTGATCCAACGGATCGCTACTGGGGCCGCTCGTCGGGAAGCTCGGCGAGTGCTGGGACCGGGGAACGGTTGGCCGACAATACGATCTTCACCACCTTGGCGACCTTCACTGAGCTGGGTGTGCCCCGGATCATCCTGACCGTCGACCTTCTCGCGACGCCGCAGTCCTTCCGGGAATCGGATCCGCAGCAGCTCGCCCTCGCCTATGAGCGCGGCGCGGGCCGGCTCGCGGCGAATGGCGTCCAGGTCCGATCCGGCCTACGGGCCCTGGCTGACCGCGTGTTCTATGACCAGCAGTTGGTTTACATCGGAGTGTCGGTCGGGCTGGCCGAGCTCCTGATCATCTGCTGGTTCGCCCTCTTCTTTGCCATAAGTCAGACGGCGGAGGTCCGCCGCGCGGACGTCGGGCTGATGAAGATGCGTGGCGTCGGCCGGGCGGATATCTGGTGGCTCGTCGCCGGACAGAGCTTGCTCCCGCTTCTCGCGGGTGGCGCTGTCGGCTTTGTCCTTGGCCCGCGACTGGCCCGCTGGCTGGGCGGGGCGATCACCGGCGGGGCAGCCACCGAACTGGCACGGTACGCCGCGGTCTCCGCGACCGTGATGGCGGTGATTGGTGCCATCGCCGCGGCGCTGATTGCCGAGCAAAAGATGCTCGGCGAATCAGTAGCGTCACTCAATCGCGGCGTCGCACCGATCCGACGGGGCTGGCGGGCCGGAATCGTCGATGCGCTGATCGTACTTTTGGCCGCGGCGACGTTCTACCAGGTGCGGGCGGGATCGGCGATCTCCGCGGCGACCGCCGCCGACACCGCCCGCGCTCGAGGGGTCGAGGCGCTTGCGCCGGTCTTCCTGGCTCTCGCGGTGGGTGTGCTCGGAGCCCGTCTCGTGCCAATCGCCGCGGCCAGGGCCGGCGGTCAGGCTCTTCGAGCCGGCCGACTTGGATTTGGGTTGGCGGCGCTGAACCTCGCCCGCCGGCCCGGCAGCACACGCGTAATCGGCTTGGTGATCGTCGTCGTCGGCGTGCTCGTCGGCACGGCGGTGAGCTGGTCCGTTTCTGACGCGGCGCGCCATGAACGGGCCGTGGCCGAGGTAGGTGCGGACCGGGTGCTGACCGTGCACGCGAGCGGTGTAGCGGAACTGATGAATGCCGTTCGAGCGGCAGACCCGACTGGCCGCTACGCGATGGCCGCGATCACGTCGAGGCGTAGTGATCCCAGCCTCGGGCCGCCCGTACTCGCGGTCGACACCACCCGGCTCGAGGCCGTGATCCCCTGGCAGGCGACATACGGCGCGCCACGCTGGCCCGAGGTGGCGCGAATGTTGCGTCCGGCCGCCCCGGCTCCCGTAGTCGTCAAGAAAAGCCGACTCACCCTCGACGCCTCGTGGCTGGAGGCCCCGAGCAGAACTCCAGTGTCCGCGCCAACGCCGGCTGCTCGGGTCAGCGTCGTAGCGACGCTCGTCACGACGGACCCACGGCCCATCACGGCCCGGTTCGGACCGCTCGGGTCCGGGCGCCACACCTTCGTCGCGCACGTTCCCGCCTGCGATGCGGCACCCGGCTGCCGCCTGGTCTCGCTAGCGCTGGCGGCGACCGCCGGTGCACAACCGCCGGTCGGCTCGGCGGTGACCGTGCACCGCCTCGACGGCTTGCGCGAACCGGTGTTGGCCGACCGCACGCGATGGCGTGCTGGAGTTCGTCAAGATGCCCAAGTGCCCGGCATCGCGGCCGGCCGGGACGGGCTGACCATCAGCATCGAGCCGACGACCGTCGGCAGCAGCACCCGCGTCGACGCGCCGGCCTACGTGCTGGATGCCCCCTCACCCCTGCCGGTGCTGAAGGCGGGGCCGCACGTACTCGGGACGGTGGCCGATCAGCGGGCGGTGATCCTCGACCCGAGCTCCGTCCCGGTTCGCGTCGTCGCCGCGAGCCGGGCGTTGCCGCGCATCGGCAATGGGATTGTCGTCGACCTCGACTACGCCGACCGGATCGCGGCCGTGCACACGGGCGGGACCATGCAGGTCTGGCTCGCGCCCGGCACGCCCGACGTCGTCGTGGCGGGAATCTCCGAGGCGGGCCTCATCGTGGTCGCAGACGAGTCGGTGACCGAGCGCCTGCGCGCGCTCGACGCTCAGGGCCCACCGGTGGCCCTGCGGTTTCTGCTGCTGGTCGGCATGGTGTGCCTCGCGCTGGCTGTGGTCAGCTTCGCCGTCATGGCCGCAGTCGAGCAGGCGTTCCGTGGTGATGAGTTCGCCGCGCTTCGCCGCCAGGGTCTGCCCAGGAGCGTCGTACGACGGGCGAGCCTCGGCTGCTACCTGGTTCTGGTCGCGATGGCCGTGCTGATCGGCATCGGCACGTCATTGGTCCTCGCCACCGTTGTGCCCGCTTCGTTGCCAGTCTTCGGCGACGGCTGGAGCGAGCTGGACGTGCCGTCCGCGCCCGGCTATGTGCTTCCGCTCGTGGCCGCCAGCATTATCGCGATCTTTGGCGCCACGGCGACGCTCACTGGCCTGCGGCTGGTGACCGCGGTGCGACGGCGGGTGCGAGGTTCAGCCACGTACGAAGGGATAGGCCGATGACATCCGGACTCACGGTGGCCTGCCGTCGGGTGGTGCACATCTATCGCGCCGCCGCGGGCGATGTGGTCGCGCTCGCCGGGGTGGATCTGTCCATTGGTTCTGGTGAGATGCTCGCCCTGGTGGGGCCCTCGGGGTCGGGCAAGTCCACTTTGATCTCCCTTCTCGCCGGGCTGATGCGCCCGTCAGCGGGTCGCGTCACCATCGGGACGTACGACCTGGCGAAGCTGTCCGACAAGGAGGTCTCGCGGTTGCGCGGTACCCAGGTGGGCGTGGTCATTCAGGGAGCCGCTCGCAACCTGCTGCCCTACGCCAGCCTGCATCGCAACGTCGCGCTGGCCCAACGGCGGGCAGCTCGGGTCAAGGGTGTCCGTCTCGATGACCCCGACCGTGTCCTCGACCTGGTCGGGCTCGGCGGACTCGGGAAGGCCAGGGTCCAGTCCCTGCAACCGTCCGCGCGCCAGCGGGCGGCTCTGGCCGTGGGCATCGCATCGGGTCCCGGTTTGCTCCTCGTGGATGAACCCACGAGCCAACTCGACACCAGCGGTCGGGATGAGGTCGTGCGAGCGTTAGAAACGGTCAACTCGGAGCGCGGCACGACGACCGTCGTTGTCACGCACGATGGCGAGGTCGGCGCCAGGCTGGGTCGAGCCGTCACCATCCGCGACGGGCGGGTCGGGGCGGAGGGGCGAGATGGCCGGGACTTCGCTGTGGTCGCCGGCGACGGCACGGTTCAATTGCCGCCGGACGTGCTGGATCGGTACCCGCCTGGAACGCTCTTTACCGTCGACGAGACCGAGGATCAGGTCGTGCTCAGCCCGCACACGCACACGCCGACGGCCTAGGCGGCGGGCGTAGCGATGATCCGGCTAGCTCTCGTGATGATCCGCGACCGCAGCGTTCAGGCGCTCATTGTGTTCGGGCTCGCGGCTGTCGCCGTCGCCGCGGCGGTAGCGGCGCCGGTCTATGTACGAGTGGCTGAGTCCTTCGTCGTGGCCGACGATGTCGCATCCGCCCCGGTTCAGCAGCGGACCATGACCGTGACGACGCTCATCCGGCTCCGCAACGAGGACGCAGGCGGTCCCGGACAGTCGCTCGCCACCATTTCCGGTCCGAGCCAGTTTGAGACGACCGCGCCCAGCGCGATGGCCGCCGACGGTTTCGCTACCGCGTTCTCGGTGCGTTACAAGGCCTTCGTGGCCACCCGGCCGGTCCAGCGTCAGGACCTCTGGGATGCCGCGGTGGAGTTCCGCGAGGGCTTCTGCGAGCGCATCGTCATGATCGCGGGCCGGTGCGTCAGCGCCCGCGGGGAGGCGATCGTGAGCGAGGCTCGGGTCGGCCGAGGTCTCGGCGTCGGCGCGACGGCCTTCACCACGCCGGCGCGGCACAGGCCCGGCGGGTTGGGTGAGCCAGATTTCTATGTCGCCGACGCCGGTTCGGCGAGGGTTGCCGTCGTCGGCGTCTACCGAGCCATCGACCCGACCGATCCGTACTGGGGCGAGTCGGGTGAAGACCTGAGGCGGCCCGGCTTCGAGCCCGTGCTCGTCGACCGCGCGACGCTCGCGGCCAGCGACCACGCCGAGGAGTCGCAATCGGTCGTCGCCTACCCGTTGGCCGGAACGTTCGGCGTCGACCGGCTCGACTCCGTCCGGCAGACATTGGCTCAGACGACTCAGGCGGCGCTGCCGAACCTTACGGTCGCCTCCGGCATCGAGTCGCTGTTGGAGCGGATCGAGCAAGACCGGCGAACCGTCGCGGCCGTGCCCATGCTGGCCGCGCTGCCCCTCGTGACGCTGTGTTGGTTCGTGCTCTTCCTTGCCATCGCCAACACGGTGCAGGCGCGCCGGGCCGAGCTTGGCATCGTCAAACTGCGGGGATTGTCGTGGGGCGACCAGTCGTGGTTGGCCGCCGCGGAGAGCGTAATACCGGTTCTCGTGGGCGGCACGGCCGGATTCTTTCTGGGCCATGTTGGCGTGTGGGCGTACGGCTCGGCCTCGTTGGGCCGGAAGGTTCCGTGGTCGGTCACGGCGCCGCTGGCGCACCTGACTCCCCTCGTCTACGCGGGCGTCGCGATCGCGGGGGCAATCGTGGCTGGGGTCGTCGCGTTGCGTAGTGATCTTGTCGCGAGCGCATCGGATCTGCTCCGGCGGGTGCCGGGCGTTCGAAGTCCGTGGCGGGCCGTGGCGCCGGTTGCTCTTGTCTGCGCATTGGCGGTCGTGGCTGTGATTCAGCTGCGCGCCAACCCAGTCGACCAGGGCGGCCTCGCCCGCCTGGCCCCCGCGCTGTCGATCATTGCGCTCGGCCTGCTCTTCGCCGCGATCCTCGATCCCGCACTTGGCCGGCTCGGCCCGGGCGCGCTTCGCAAGGGCCGGCTTGGTCTCGCACTGGCCGCTCTGCATGTGGGACGACGTCGCGGCGGTGCGCGCTTGGTGGCTATCGTCGTGGTCGCGGTGGGCCTGGTGACGTTCGCGGTTACCGCGGCTACGGCCGCCGAGGGTGTGCGCGAGCGCCAGGTGGGGATTCGCGTGGGAGCCGATCGGGTGCTTACGGCATCGCGCGTCGACCCGGCCGCGCTCCTGCGGGTCGTTCGCGAGGTCGACCCAGACGCCGCGTACGCCATGGCCGTGATCCCGGTGCAGACCCTGTCGGACAAGCAGCCTCTCCTCGCCGTCGACTCGGCGCGGCTGCCCTCCGCGGCGAACTGGCCCGACGAAAACACGCTTACTGCCGTGGAGGCTGCTCGTGCCCTGCGGCCGGCCGTGGATGAGCCGCTCATCCTGCGCGGCCAGAATGTGCGAGTCGCTGTCGACACGACACTCTACGACGCCCGGCCGGCTGACATGATCTCTCTGACGGTCACCGTGGCGCCGTTGGACGGCACGCCCTCTCGTACGAGCAGCTTTCCTCCGCTGCGCCCCGGCCGGCACACCTACGAGACGTACGTCGGGTGCCTAGCCGGCTGCCGGCTCGTGGAAGTTTCGGTGGCGCACGGAGGTCTGGCCGACTTCGGTGGTCTCGGGTTCACGCTCGAATCGGTGAGTCAGCGGGAGCCGGACGCGGCCGTGGCGGACGCCGCCGATCTGACCGGCTGGCTCAACCGCAGTCGGGGCGGACTGCTAACCGAGCCCGCGGAGGCCGGATTGCGGGTCCGCACCCTGACTTTCGTCCCCGGACTCAACCTCGCGCCACCGGACACCCCAGCGAACCAACCGATGATCGACGCCGGCGGAACGCCCATCTACTCGCTGCAGTTGGCGGACAATCAGCGGATCGCGGGCGCCCAAGTCGGCAGCGTGGCAGCGCTGCCGCGCCTGGAGCGCGTGGGCATATTTACTGATCTCGAGTATCTGCTCCGAGTCGGTCGGATTATCACCGCTGGCCGAGACGGAGAGATCTGGCTCGGACCTCACGCACCGCCGGACGCCGCATCGCGGTTCGCGGCCGCCGGGCTGACGATCAGCTCCGAGCGAAGACTCTCAGACGAGATCGCCCGCGCGGCCCAGGGTCCGAGCGCGGTTGGACTTCGGTTCCTGCTTATCGCGGCCGTGCTCAGCCTTCTTCTGTGCGGAATGGGCCTGGCCGTCGCGGCGGGCGTGGAACGAAGGGCGCGAGCCGACGAGCTGGGTGCTCTCCGCTCGCAGGGCCTGTCCCGGCGCCACACGATGCAGGCGGCGTTGATCGGTTACGTGGTGGTTGTCGGTGCGGCGGCCGTGCTCGGAGGCGTAGTCGCGGTGGCCGTATGGATCGCAACCGGCGCGTACCTGCCACTGTCCGACGCTGGCGTGGCCGAGTCGTCACTGCCGCGGCTTCCTGGTGCGGAGGCCACTGTTGCCTGGGGGATCGGCTCCACGGCCCTCGCGATCGTCGCCTGCCTTCTCGCGATCGGGCTCACCCGGGCTGCCAACCGATCCGGTGGCGCCCGGCGGCCGAGCCGGTAGTGGCGGGCCTCCGTTCGCGTTCGGCGGCGACGCGCGTCTCGTGCGCCGGGCATGCGGCCGGTGAGGCGTGCAAAACTTACAACATGGACCCACGCACCACTCCGTCGATCATGCGAGGCGCGGTTGATCTATCCGCGCTGCGCGATCGCGCAGCGACGACGAGCCCTGAGGAAGCGCCGCCGGGCGCGAATGGCGAGGCAGCGGCTGACCAGGTTCCGGCATCGAGCCCGCCGGTTCCGAGCGGCGCCTCGTTCGCGGGAAATGGGGGCGCCGGCGGATCCGGCGTGACGATCATCGACGTGACCGAGGCGACGTTCCAGAGCGAGGTGTTGGAACGATCGCTTACCACACCCGTGGTGATCGATTTCTGGGCTGACTGGTGCGGCCCGTGTAAACAGTTGAGTCCGGTACTGGAGAAGCTCGCCATCGAAGGCGGCGGCTCCTGGGTCCTGGCCAAGATCGATGTTGATGCCAACCCGAGGATCGCGCAGGCCTTTCGAGTGCAGGGCATCCCCATGGTTTATGCCGTCGTCGGCGGTCAGCCGGTGGACGCCTTCACCGGCGTGATCCCGGAGGCCCAGCTCCGTCCGTGGATCGAGGCGGTGCTCAAGGCCGGCGGCGTCGACGTGGAGGAGTCGACCGACCCGGCGCTTCTGGCCGCGGATGACGCACTGGTCACGGGCGACCTGGACGAGGCTGAGCGCGCGTACAAGAAGATCCTCGCCGAGCAACCCGCGGACGCGGCGGCCGAGGCTGGCCTGGCGCAGGTCGGCCTGCTGCGACGGGTCGAGGGAGTCGACCACGCGGCCGCGATGGCGGCCGCGGCGGCGGCGCCGGATGACGTCGCGGCCCAGAGCCTCGCGGCTGACCTTGAGGTCATCAGCGGCAACGCGGAGCATGCGTACCAGCGACTCGTGGATGTGGTCCGCCGGGCCAGCGGAGACGATCGCGAGGCCGCCCGATCCCACCTGGTTTCGCTCTTCTCGGTCGCGGCTCCCGACGACCCCGCGGTCACCGCCGCTCGTCGCGCCCTCGCGAACGCGCTGTTCTGAGTCCGGAATGCGCCGCATCGCTGTCCTCGACGCGCCGTCGAATCTGGGGCTCAGGCCACCAACCCCACACTCGGTGCCCGGCTGCGCAAAGGCGCCCGGTGCGCTGCGCGATCACGGATTGGTGGCGCGCCTCGGCGCCCGCGACGCTGGCTGCCACACGCCACCGCGGTTCGACCCGGGCGACTGGCGTCCCGGTGATGGAGTGAGCCAGGCCGGCGACATCGCCCGCTACTCGGTCCGGCTCGCCGATCGCATCGACGCGATCGTCGAGGCCGGCGAGTTTCCGCTCGTGCTGGGCGGCGACTGCTCCATCGTGCTCGGTTCCGCGCTCGCGATGCGCCGCCTCGGCGAGGATCGGGGCGGACACATCGGGCTGGTCTACGTCGACGCTCACTCAGACTTCCGCCATCCGGGCAACGCCTCGGTGGTCGGGGCCGCGGCTGGCGAGGCGCTCGCCCTCGCGACCGGTCGCGGGCAGGCCGAGCTTGCCGGCATGGAGCAGCGACGGCCGTACGTCCGCGACAGCGATGTCGTACTGATCGGACTGCGGTCGAGCGACGAGTACCGAATGGATCTTCAGGCCGGCGGCTTCGAGTTTCGAACCGCGCCGGATGTACGTGTTCACGGGGCATCACGAACCGCCGAATGGGCCCGAGCGCAGCTGGCCGAGTGCATCGGCTTCTGGGTGCACCTCGACGTCGACGTGCTCGATCCCTCGGCGATGCCGGCCGTCGACGCTCCCAGCCCCGGCGGGATCGGCTACTCGGAGCTGGAACTGTTGCTGCGCGGCCTGGTCGGCGGGCCGGAGTGTATCGGTGCCGAGCTGACCGTCTTCGATCCCGACTTTGACGTTGAGGGTGTGTACGCCGGCGATCTCGTCAACACGCTTGTCGTCGGCCTGTCCAACGTGGGCTTCTCGGGACCTGGCGAGGTCGACGGAGTGATTGGTCAGCAGGCACCCGTGTCCGTCATCCCGACGCAAGGCAAGCGGCCCGCCCGGTCACGGCGCACCCCGGCCTCGTCCTAAGCGGCGGTCGACCAGCGAGCCTGGCCGATGCTGATGACTCTCTCGGTTCAGGCGAGGGTCGAGGTGAAGAGTTCCTCGCGGGTGTCTGTGAGCCCGGTCAGCAGCGCCCCCTGCAGGACGGGGTCGTGTGGCACCTTCGTCACCACAACTCGCGGGTTTACCGGTGCGAGCCTCGCCACCTGTTCCTGGACCCGCGAGGCCAGCATCTCCCCACCCGCGCTGCCAACCTCGCCGGCGAGCACGACGAGCGCCGGGTCGAGCACAACGCAGACTGCGACGACGCCGAGGGCCACTCGGCGGGCGAGCTCGTCGAGTACCGGCTCGCCCGCAGTGCCCGCGGCGATGGCCAGTGCGAGCGCCTCACCGCCGGTCGGCGCGCGAAACCCGCGGGCCCGTGCGAGTGCCCGGACCGTCTGGGCGCTCACCGTGCGCTGGAACCCTTTCACGCCGCGGGTATTGCGACCGCGTGAGCTGTCCGGATTTGGGCCACCCGGCACCGCCAGGTAGCCGATCTCACCCGCGACACCGGCCGCGCCGCGGTGGATTCGGCCGCCGAGGACCACTGCGAGGCCGACGCCTCGGCTCATCCAGATTAGGACAAAGTCGTCCACGTTCCGCGCGGCGCCGAGTCGCGCCTCCGCGACCGCGGCGAGATTGACGTCGTTTTCGAAGGTGACCGGCCGGTCCAGGTCTGCCTTGAGTGCGTCGCGTAAGCCTTGGTGCCAGCGCGGCAGGTCAAACGCGAACGCGATGTCCCCGCTGGACGGGTCGACGATGCCCGGCGTGCCGAGCACAACTCGGCGCACGCGATCCCACGGCGCGCCGGCCTGCTCGGCAGCCTGCACCACGGCGGAGTGGACCCGGCCGACCGGGTCGTCAGCATCGTGAGTCGAGACTTCGACCCGGGCTGTGGTTCGCCCCGTGATGTCGGCAGAGGCCGCCACGACCTGCCGGGGACCAACCTCCACACCGACGACGTACGCACTGCTCGGGACCACGGCGTAGAGCTGCGCATTCGGCCCGCGCCCGCCGGCGAGTTCGCCCACCCTGGCCACGAGTCGACGCCCCTCGAGGCGCTCCACAAGCTGCGAGGCGGTGACCTTGGAGAGGCCAGTCAGCTCGCCGAGCTGAGCTCGGGTGAGCGGGCCGCGTTCGAGGAGGAGTTCGAGCGCGGCCCGGTCGTTGATCACGCGGAGCAGGCTCGGCGTTCCCGGCATGCGAGAGGCGCTCATCGGGATGTGCTCATTCTGCACCGGTCCTAAGGGATCCTTGCGTTTAGGAAAGTTTACTATTAGATTCTTGCCAGCGTAAGCACTCTCGGGCGCCTCACCTCTGAGCCGCCATCCGCTGCGACGACCGGAGACGGGAGGCACGAGGTGAGGATGCCGAATCGCCCCGACGCCGCGGCGGCCCCGCTGATCAAGCCGGGCATTTCAGATGAGCCGGTCCGGGTCCCGGTCCGCCTCAGGATCATATGCGCCACGCCCAGACGGGCGGACACATGAGCAGACCAACGCTGCGCGGGTTGGCGCTGCGGACACTCCTTCCGGCCTTCCCGGGCACTCGACCGCCTGCCTGGGCGCTGCGACTGGTTCAGGATGGTCTGGGCGGTTTCGCCCTCTTCGGGCCGAACATCGTCGACGCCGAGCAGGTCGCCAGCCTGACCGCGGCGCTGCGAGCCGCGCGCCCTGATGTGATCATCGCGACGGATGAGGAGGGCGGCGACGTCACCCGACTGTGCTACGCGCACGGCAGTCCGTACCCCGGAAACGCGGCCCTCGGTGTGGTCGACGACCTTGATCTGACGCAGACGATCTATCGCGCCATCGGCGCCGAGCTCGCTTCGGTGGGCATCACCCTCGACATGGCACCGGCGGTCGATGTCAACTGCGCCGACGACAACCCAACCATCGGCACTCGCAGCTTCGGCGCCGACCCGGTGCGAGTCTCGGCGCACGCCGCGGCCGCCGTCATCGGTCTTCAGAAGGTCGGCGTCGCCGCCTGCGCCAAGCACTTCCCAGGGCACGGGGCGACCGAGTTGGACTCACACCTCGGACTGCCCGTGGTCGACGCCTCTGAGGAACTGCTGTGGCGGCGCGAGCTGCCCCCGTTCCAGGCCGCGATCGCGGCCGGTGTGCGATCGGTGATGACCGCGCACATCCGGGTGCCCGTGCTCACCGGCGACCTTCCAGCGACGTTCAGCCCGGAGACCCTCCTCGGGCTGCTGCGTAAGGAGCTGGGCTTCGGCGGTGCCATCGTCTCCGACGGTCTTGAGATGCAGGGCGCAAGCGGCCGCATCGGGATTCCCGAGGCAGCCGTGCAGGCCCTGATCGCGGGCAACGATCTGCTCTGCTTCGGTGGCGACCTGGTCAAGTCTCCGGATGCGGAAGCCGAGGCCATCATCGAGGCGACCGCGAGCGCGATCGTCGAGGCTGTGCGAGCCGGCCGGCTGACGGCGGATCGCCTCGACGAGGCCGCTGTGCGCAATGGGTTCCTCGGCGGGCCGCCGGGAGAGATCGTTCAGCCGAACGGCCTCGACCTGGACCTGGGGCTGGGCGCCGCCCGGCGGGCGTTGCGAATCGAGGGGATGCTTCCGGCATCGCTGGTCGGAGGCGTGGTCATCCAGCTGGAGCCGCCGGCGACGATCGCGGTCGGCGACGTGCCGTGGGGCCTTTCTCCCCACGTGCCGGGGGTTCAGACGCTGCGAATGAACGACAACGAGCTGCCCGGTGCGGACGGCGTTGAGGCGATCGCCATCCGCGCCGCCGGCCGGCCTATCGTCGTGGTGAGCCGCGATACGCACCGCCATCCGTGGGCGAGGGCATTGGTGGAGGCGCTGAGCCGCAGTCATCCGGCCGTCGTGCTGGTGGAGATGGGCTGGCCCGCCGCATGGCGACCTGCCGGAGCGTTGGCCTACGTCGCGACGTACGGCGCAGCCAGCGCCAACGCGCGCGCCGCCGCCGAACTCCTCCTCCCCGCCTAACCACAAGCCACCCCCCACCCCCCACCGCGCCCACCCCCGCCCCCCACTCCCCGCCGATCATGATTTGGAGGTCATGATCGGCGCCTTTCGGGCACGCTCACATCATGATCGACGGGATCTTGGGCGGGCGGCCGAACCTCGGTTGGATGGAGAGCTGTCGAATCGGCTCGGGCGGCCAAACAGCTGCGACCGCCCGCATGATCACCATAATCCGGATAATGTTGGCATGGTTGGTCGTTGCGACCAGGTGAAGGTCGCTTCCGCGGCGTCGACGTACCGGTTTCCGTCACCTCCTCACCGCGAACGGCGATCGTGACCGCACCGACGCGGCGGGCCCTCCATGATCGCGTCGATCATGAAGCTGGCGTCGCCCATTCGTGTCGATCATGACCCCCAAATCATGATCGACGGGATCTTGGGGGTGGCGGGCGGAGGGGTGGGGGTTAGGCGGCGGAGGCTCGGACCAGGGTACGGATCTGGCGCAGGAGCACCGAAAGCGCGGCGAGGTCGGCGCGGGAGTCATCGAACTCACCGATCGAGTTGCGCGCCCGCGCGATCGTCGACGCATTGCGCTGCTCCCACTCGTTCACGCGGTCCTCCGCGGTGCCGGCCGGATCCGACGCGGCGAGCACCTCCGCTGTCAGGGCGGCGAGCGCGGCGTACAGGTCGTAACGCAACGCCATCCGCGCCAGCGTCTGCCACCGGTCCTCCCGCGGCAGGAGCGAAATCTTCGACAGCAGGTCGTCGATCCGGAACCGGTCCGACAGCACGAAGTAGACGCCGGCGACCTCGGCCAGGTCGCGACCGGTGGACTGCGCGACTTCGACCACGTCGAGCAGGCCGAAGGCGTACATGATGCGGGTCGCCCAGTCGGCGAGATCCTCGGGGATGCCGCGGGCGACCAGATCCGTGGCGTTCTCCCGCAGCGACGCCCGTTCCCGGCCTTGGAACAGCTCGGGCAGCTTCGGCAGTAGCGTCGCGACACCGGGCCCGAGGAGCTCCCGCTCCGCGGGGACATCGATCGGAGAGCGACGGTTTGTGACCAGCCACCGCACGGCGCGGTCGATGAGTCGGCGGACCTCCAGGTAGACCGCCGTCTGAGCCGTCACCGAGACCTGCTCGTCGAGCGCCTCAATGGCGCGCCAGAGCGCCGGCAGGTCAAACACGTCGCGGACCACGACGTAGGCGCGGATGACGTCGTCCTGACTCGCTCCGGTCTCCTCCATCGCGCGGAACATGAAGGAGGTGCCGCCGCGGTTGACCGCCTCGTTGACGACCGCCGTCGTCACGATCTCGCGCCGCAGCCGGTGGCGGGACATCTCGTCGGCGCAACGCTCACGCAGCGGCGTCGGGAAGTAGTCAACGAGGACCTTGTGCGTCCACTTCTCGTCGGGCAAGGCGGACTCGTTGATTTCTCTCTCACCGATGATCTTTGTGTACGCCAGCAGCACCGCGAACTCGGGCGAGGTTAGCCCGGCGCCCGCGGCGGCCCGTGCCTCCAACTCCTCATCGGATGGGAGCGCCTCGAGGCTGCGATCCAATTGACCCGCCCGTTCCATCGCGTTGATCATCCGACGATGCACCGGTAGTAGGGAGCGGGCCTGTGAGCGCGAGATCCCCAGGGTGCCGGCCTGGTCGTAGTTGTCCCGAAGCACCAGGTCGGCAACCTCGTCGGTCATCTCCACGAGAAGCTCGTCACGCTTCGCCGGCGACAACGCGCCATCGGCGACCAACCCGCCGAGCAGAATCTTGATGTTGACCTCATGGTCGGAGCAGTCGACGCCCGCCGAGTTGTCGATGAAGTCGGTGCAGATGTGCGCGTGCCGGACTCCGTCCGTGACGCTTCCACCGAGCCGGGCGTACTCGACCCGGCCGCGCTGGGTGAGCCCGAGATTGCCGCCCTCGCCGACAACCTTGGCGCGCACCTGCGCGCCATTGACCCGCACCGCGTCGTTGGTCTTGTCGCCTACGTCCGGGTGGGACTCCTCGGTCGACTTGACGTAGGTGCCGATGCCCCCATTCCACAGGAGATCCACCGGGGCGCGAAGGATTGTCCGGATCAGCTCGGCCGGCGTGAGCGTGGTGATGGCCGGGTCATCGATGCCGAGCGCTGCCCGCATGTACGGGGAGATCGGGATCATCTTCGCGGTACGGGGCCAGACGCCCCCGCCCTCCGAGATGAGCGAGGGGTTGTAGTCGGCCCATGATGAACGCGGCAGGTCGAATAGGCGTCGCCGCTCCACATAGGAGCTTGACGCGACCGGCGACGGGTCAACGAGTATGTGCCGATGGTCGAAGGCCGCCACGAGTCTGATGTGCTCGGAGAGCAGCATACCGTTGCCGAAGACATCGCCGGACATGTCGCCGATCCCGACCACGGTGAAGTCCTCAGTCATAGGACCCCCGAGTTCACGGCCGAGCTTTTCGCTTCCGCTCGCAAGCTCGCGGCCGAGCGCTCCGCTTCCGCTCGCAAGCTCGCGGAAGTGGCGCTTCACCGACTCCCAGGCACCGCGTGCGGTGATGCCCATCTTCTTGTGGTCATAACCGGCAGACCCGCCGGACGCAAACGCGTCGCCGAGCCAGAGGTTGTACTCGAGAGAGATCTCGTTCGCGATGTCGGAGAACGTCGCCGTACCCTTGTCGGCCGCGACGACGAGGTAGGGGTCGTCGCCGTCGTGGCGCACCACGTCCTTCGGCGGGACAACCGCGCCGCCGATGATGTTGTCGGTCACGTCGAGCATGGCCGAGATGAACTGCTTGTAGCAGGTGACTCCCTCGGCCTGGAATGCCTCCCGGTCCGAACTTGGCGGCGCCTGCTTGAGAACGAAGCCGCCCTTCGCCCCGACCGGCACGATCACCGCGTTCTTGACCATCTGCGCCTTGACCAGCCCGAGCACCTCGGTGCGGAAGTCCTCACGTCGATCCGACCAGCGCAGGCCACCACGAGCCACCGCGCCGAACCGCAGATGGACGCCCTCAAAGCGGGGCGAGTAGACGAAGATCTCGTAGCGGGGGCGCGGAGCCGGCAGCTCGGGGATCGCCTGCGGATCGAGCTTGAAGGCCACATAGGACTTGGGCCTGCCCTCGCTCGCACGCTGGAAGAACGATGTGCGCAGGGTCGCTTGGATCAGATTGAGGTACGAGCGGAGAATCCTATCCTCTTCGAGCGAAGTGACCGCGTCCAGCTGCCGGCGGATCGACTCCACGATCTCCTTCGACGCAATGCCGCGGTCCTCGTCCGTCACAGCGGGGTTCGGATCGAATCGGGCCTCGAACAGCGCGACGAGACGCTCGGCGATCTCGGGGTGGCCCGCGACGGTGGACTCCATGTATGCCTGCGAGAAGATCGTGCCAGTCTGGCGGAGGTACTTGGCGTACGCGCGCAGCACGACCAGTTGACGCCACGTCAGGCCGGCCCGCAGCACCAGTTCGTTGAACCGGTCCACCTCGGACTCTCCCCGCCAGACCGCGGAGAAGGCATTCTCAACCTTGGCCCGGACCTCCACGATGTCGCGAGCATCGGCGGGTAGGGAGAGGCCGAAGTCGTAGATGTGCACCGTGCCGTCGTCCCGGTGCAACTCGTATGGCCGCTCGTCCTCGACCCGCACCCCCAGCGAGTGCAGCACGGGCAGGACGTCGGAGAGCGTCATCGGCTCGCCGAAGCGGAAGACCTTGAACCGGACATCCGCGTCGTTCTTGTTCCGCCGGAACAGGTGCAGTACGAGCTGACCCGGCTCCTCGAGGAGCTCGAGCATCGCGAGGTCCTGCGCGGCCTCGTACACCGTGTAGGTGTCCTTGTAGGTCTCCGGAAGCGCGGAGCTGTACCGATCGAAGAGCGCGCGGGCCTGGTCCTCCCGGTACTTGCGCTCGAGCATAAGGGCGAAGTCGTCGTCCCAGAGCCTCGTCGCGTCCGCGATCTGCTGCGATAACGCGGCCGCGTCGATCTCACCCGGGCGAGCCGCCGGATCCGTCCGTACGATGAAGTGGATGCGGGCCAGCGTCACGTCCGTGACCCGCGTGGTGTAGTCGACGCCGACGCCATTGAGCTCCCGGAGCAGGATCTCCTGGATCTTCAGCCGGTTCGCGGTCGTGAACCGGTCGCGCGGAAGGTAGACCAGGCACGAGATGAACCGGCCGTACTGATCCTTGCGCGCGAACAGCCGGACCTGACGGCGCCCGGCCAGCCGTAGCACGCCCATGACGGTCCGGAAGAGGTCGTCGGTCGCGATCTGGAAGAGCTCCTCGCGTGGGTAGTCCTCCAGGATCGCCATCAGGTCCTTGCCGGAGTGACCACGCGGGCTCAGACCGGACCGGGCGACCACCTCGGCCACCTTCCGCTTGACCACGGGCAGTTCGCGCACCGAGGTCAGGTACGCGGCGGAGGTGAAGAGGCCCAGGAAACGGCGCTCCCCGATCACGTTGCCGTCGGCGTCGAAGGTCTTGAACCCGATGTAATCCAGGTACGCGGCCCGGTGCACGGTCGATCGTGAGTTGGCCTTCGTGATGATCAGCAGACGCTTCTCCAACACCCGCTCGTACGCTTCGGGGCTCATCGATGTGAGCGCCCGGGCGCCGGCCGGGTCCTGACGCAGGATGCCCAGTCCGGTCCCCATCACGGCCTTGAGTACGCGCTCGCCATCGTCGGACTCGACGAGCCGGTACTCCCGATAGCCCAGGAACGTGAAGTGGTCGTCGGCGAGCCAGCGGAGCAGCGCAACCGAGTCCGTGATGTCCTTGTCCGGCACCGGCAACACCGCCGATGACAATTCGTCCGCGAGTGCCAACGCCTGAAGGCGCATGCGTGGCCAGTCCTCCACGGCCTCGCGGACATCGGTGAGAACCCTCTGCACGGAGTTGCGCAACGCCGCAACCGCGGCATCGTCGTGGAGCCGGCCGACCTCGGCCCTCATCCAGCTCTCAACGAGGTCGCCCGCGCCAGCGTCGTCGGGCTCCACGAGCGGCCGCACCTCCGCGAGCGCGCCAAGAGTCTCGCGGTGGACCACAACCTGCGGATGGACGAGCAGATCGAGCTCCGCGCCCGCCTCGGTGATCGCGGCTGTCACGGAGTCCACAAGAAACGGCATGTCATCGGTGACGACGAGGAGGATGGTGTTCTCGGCGGAGCGCTCGACGAGTAGCTTCATCTCCCCCGGCAGCCGTTGCTCAGCCAGGTCGAGGTGGGCCTGGGTGTCCGCCAGCATCTGCTCCGGCGTCCGACCGACAAGCTCCTCGTCCGGGACGAGCCGCCAGAAGCGGCTAACGATCTCGGAGAGATCGGCGCCGAAGGTCCGGGTATCCCCCGCCAACGACCTCGCCTCCGCCAGGAGGCGATCCAGATTGGGAACCGGCTGCTCGTCCTCGGTCTCCTCGCCGTCGGCGAAGTCGCGCTTTTCGAAGTCGCGGTTTTGGGCTTGATGCACGGCGAGCGGCTTCCCGCTCGCTCGCGCCGGTCTGCGATCTGCGTCTTCGGTATCAACGTCAAGACTCGCCGAACGCCGGTTCATCGGGTTCCACTCCTTCTTCACCCCACAACGCTGTGGGATACCGTCGCGTTCAGCCTATGACGTCGAGGCGACCCTTCTCACGTCGGCGATCGGTCGAGAAGCCGATACCTTCGCCGCGGCGTTGTGCTTGTTGATCGCGTCCGGCGCTGTGCCACCTTGATCGCCTCCGGCGCCGTGCCACCTTGATCGCCTCCGGCGCCGTGCCACATTGATCGCCTCCGGCGCCGTGCCACATTGATCGCCTCCGACGATGTGCTCCTTTATGCCCGGTTGTCCGAACATGGCGGACGGGCCGGATGCCGGCTGTCGGGGGCGGCGGGCACAATGTGACTCGCTCCGCGTACGACCCCGTACGCATTCCCCACCGCAAAGGAATCGTCGAAATGCGTCGCCATCTCGCCGCAGCGTTCGTCGTCGCACTGAGTCTGGTCGCTGGCCTGGCCGCCTGCTCCAAGGACAGCGGGCCCGAGCCGGCCCTGCAGGCGTTCCTCGACGGCTGGCCGCAGAGCAAGCTCGACGGTGTCGCCGTTCAGGACGAGACCGGCGCGACGCTCGCCGCCGCGACGGTGGTCGAACGGATCAAGGCACTCTCGGGTGACCTCGCACCGGCCGCTATCAAGGCGCGTCGTGCCGGCGCGCCCACAGTGACCGGTGATGACGCCAGCGCCAACGTGGACGTCGAGTGGTCTGTCGCGTCGGGTGTGGACTGGCGCTACCAGACTGTGGTGCGGATGAAGCGGCAGGATAAGACGTGGCGCGTGATCTGGACCCCGGCCACTGTGCACCCTGACCTGAAGGCCGGAGACCGGCTCGCCACCCGCCTGGTGAAGGCGGAGCGGGGGCAGATTCTGGATGGCGCCGGCACGGCCATCGTGAAGGCACGCCCGGTGGTCGTGGTCGGCATCGAGCCGCGGCGGGTCGTGAACCGGGCGTCCCTGATCGCCGCCCTGGATGCCGCGTTCAAGTCGGCCGGGGTATCGGTGAACCTGGCCGACCTGCCGGCCCGGATCGCCGGCGCCAAACCGGACGCGTTCGTCGACGTCGTCACGCTGCGACGGGAGGTGTACGACACCATCCGGTCCCGGATCCGGGACCTGCCCGGCACCGTGTTTCGGGAGACCAATCTCCAGCTCGGCCCGACCAGAGCCTTCGCCCGGGCCTTGCTCGGCACGGTCGGCGACGTCCAGAAGGAGCAGATGGACGCCAGCCCCGGCACGTTCGTCGTCGGCGACCAGGTCGGCCAGAGCGGGCTGCAGGAGGAGTACGACGCGGTGTTGCGTGGGACGTCCGGCGTCAAAGTCGTCGTGACCGGTCGCAAGAGCGCCGACGGCACCGCGGAGGCCGAGCTTGCGCTCTTCAGCGCCGAGCCCAAGCCGGGCGAGGCGCTACGGACCACGCTCGATTCACAGCTTCAGTCCGCGGCGGAGGCGGCGTTGGCCGGCCAACCACGGCGCGCTGCGATCGTCGCGGTGCGCGTGAGTGACGGCGCGATCGTCGCCGCCGCCAACGGGCCAGACGGCGGCGAGATCAACCTGGCCTTCACCGCGTCGGTGCCGCCCGGCTCGACATTCAAGATGGTCACCGCGCTCGGCCTGCTCGACGCGGGCGCGGTCGGTCTCAACACCCTGGTCGACTGCCCGCGCACCTTCAGCGTGGCGGGTCGGCAGTTCAACAACGCCGGCAACTTCCAACTCGGGACCGTTCCGTTCCACGTCGACTTCGCGAAGTCCTGCAACACGGCCTTTGCGTCCCTGGCCCCGAAGCTCGGAGGTGACGGGCTGCAGAAGGCGGCCGCGTCGGTCGGCATCGGCACCACCTGGCAGCTTGGTACCGAGGCATTCACCGGATCGGTGCCCGCTAACGCGTCGCCGGTGGAGTCGGCTGCGGCGACCTTCGGACAGGGCCAGACACAGGTCAGCCCGCTCGCGCTCGCCAGCGCGGCCGGCGCTGTGGCTCGTGGCTCGTGGACGCAACCGAAACTCTTCGCCTCTCCGCCCGCCGGTGCAGCCACGCCGACCGTGGGGCCCTCGGCGGGCGCGATCACCCCCGACGGAACCGCACTGAACGCCACGTCCGCCGCCGCGGTTCGTACGATGATGCGCGAGGTCGTCACGGCCGGCACCGCGTCCACACTCGTCGACGTTCCCGGCTCACCCGTGCATGCGAAGACCGGCACCGCGGAATTCGATAACAATCCGGCCCACACCCACGCGTGGACCATCGGCTGGCAGGGGGACATCGCGTTCGCGGTCTTCGTGGAGAACGGCGGCTCCAGCTCGGCGACGGCCGTGCCGATCGTGGAGAAGTTCCTCCGCGGCGTGCGTTGATCTAGGTCCGTGGTTGGATGGTGGCCGTGGCCGAGCCCCCGGACCCCGACCTCGTCATCGCCATCGACGAGGCCACGGTCACTCGGGGTGGCGTGAACCTGCTGCACGCGGTGTCGTGGCGCGTCGAGCTGGACGAACGGTGGGTGGTGCTGGGCCCGAATGGTGCCGGAAAGACGACGCTCCTCAATCTCGCCTCCGGGCGACTTCATCCCAGCCGCGGCACCGTGCACGTGCTCGGCGAGCGGCTGGGCCGCGTCGATGTGGCCGAGCTTCGTACCCGGATAGGGCTCTCGACCCTCGCTCTGCACGACCAGATACCGCCGGACGAATTCGTCTCCGACGTCGTCGTCACCGCATCGTGGGGGGTGGTGGGCCGGTTCCGTGAGGCGTACGAGGGGATGGACACCACGCGGGCCGCTGCGCTTCTGGACCAGTTCGGCGTGGCCGCTCTCGCAGGGCGGAGGTACGGCACGCTCTCCGAGGGCGAGCGCAAGCGGGTCCAGATTGCCAGGGCGTTGATGACCGACCCGGAGCTGCTCCTTCTCGATGAGCCGGCGGCCGGCCTCGACCTCGGGGGCCGGGAGGACCTCGTCCGCCGCCTCGCCGATTTGGCCGACGATCCCGACGCTCCGACGCTCGTTCTGGTCACCCACCACGTGGAGGAGATCCCGCCGGGCTTCAGCCATGCGCTCCTGCTGCGCGATGGCGGGGTTGTGGCCCAGGGCCTGCTCGGGCAGACGATCACGAGCGAGAACCTGTCGAAGGCGTTCGGCATCGACCTGCGGGTGACCTACCGCGACCAGCGTTTCACCGCCCGCGCGGCCTAGGTCCTCGGCAGCGGTCCGCCGCGTCCGTGGGTACGTCGGTCAGCGTACGTGCGGGTGAGGTGGTCCGCTGTTCGGGCCGATCTTGATCGCGGCGACTGTTCGACACTCGCCCTCTTTTTGGCTGCCCGGGCGGGCAAGTGCTGAAGACTTGCGATGACCTTACGCTGCACCTGACGCACCACAGCTAGGTGAGGAGGCTGACCCGTGGGCGACTTTGTACGGCTGGACATATCGGACGGCATCGGTACCATCCGGTTGGAGCGACCACCCATGAACGCGCTGAACGTGCAGGTTCAGGAGGAGCTCAGGGCGGCCGCGACGGCGGCGACCGACGACGGCGCGGTCCGCGTGGTCGTCGTATACGGCGGCGAGAAGGTCTTCGCGGCCGGTGCGGACATCAGGGAGATGGCCGCGATGTCCTACGTGGACATGGCCGTCCGATCTGTTGCCCTATCCAGCGCGTTCGATGCGATCGCGCGGATCCCGAAGCCGGTCGTGGCCGCGATCACCGGGTACGCGCTCGGCGGGGGCTGCGAGTTGGCGCTGGCCTGCGACTGGCGGGTGGCGGGAGAGGACGCGAAGCTCGGCCAGCCCGAGATCACGCTCGGCGTCATCCCTGGTGCGGGTGGCACACAGCGCCTGTCCCGGCTGGTCGGTCCGGCCCGGGCGAAGGACATCATCATGTCAGGCCGGTTCGTCGGTGCGGAGGAGGCGTTGGCCATTGGCCTGGTCGACAAGGTGGCGCCAACGGCGGAGGTGTACGAGGCCGCGGTGGCAATCGTCCGCCCCTACGTCACCGGCCCGGCGCAGGCGCTTCGAGCGGCCAAACTCGCTGTAAACGGCGGTCTGGACATGGATCTGGCCTCGGGTCTCGCCTGGGAAAGCCAACTCTTCGCCGCCCTCTTCGCCACCGACGACCGTCGCGAGGGCATGGCCGCGTTCGTCGAGAAACGCAAGCCAAACTTCACCGGCCGCTAGCTGCGTCGATCATGATTTGGAGGTCATGATCGGCGTGGTTTGACGACAGCGTCGTCATGATCGAGCGGATCTTGAGGGCTAGATCGGGGAGCGGCGAGCGGCGGACGAGTCGGGTGCGCCGGGCCCGTAGACTCGGCGCCATGTCTGCGGAGCCGACCGTGCCGACCTCGCCGCCGAGCCACCCTGCGGCCGATCCGGGGGCCATCAACCAGGTCGCGCCCGGCGCTGCCCCGGGCGAGGAGCCCACGGTGCCGGTGCAGGCTCCACCCGTACCTGCCCAGCCCGTACCGGTTCAGGCCGCGCCGGCCCAGCCCGCGCCGGCCCAGCCCGCGCCGGCCCAGCCCGCGCCGGTCCAGCCCGCGCCGGCCCAGCCCGCGCCGGTCCAGCCCGCGGCGGCCCCTGCGGCGGTTCAGCCTTCTGCCGCCCCGGCGATTTCGGTACAGCCGATCCCTGTCCAGCCGGTCTCGGTGCGGCCCGCGCCGGAGAGATGGTCCGGGCGGGTGGCCGTGCCGGGCGCAACCGGACCGGGCCAGAGGCAGCCGGCCGCGCCGGTGGCATCGACCCAACTGATGACGCGACCGGGTGCCGGTGTGGCGCGCGGTGGTCCCGACGCCCGCGGGCCACATCGCCCGCGGCGGAGGCGATCGGGCGGTCGCCGATTCCTGATCGCGCTGCTGGCCCTGGTGCTTCTGGTAGCCGTCCCGGTCGTGTCCGCGTATGTCGCGTACAAGCTCGCCTCGGGTGAGAGCCCGTTCGAGTGGCCGCCCACGGTCGACTACAGCAACATCTTCTGAACGGCGGCGGCGTCCTCCGGTCGGCGGGTGAGTAGCATTCCCGGGCGGCGACTGGTAGGAGCGGAGTGCGATGACCGACACGATTGAGGGCCACGGCGGTCACCTCGCCTTGGCGGCATTGCGGGCGTTCGGCGTGCGCGAACTCTTCACACTCTCCGGCGGACACGTGTTCCCGCTGTACGACGCGGCCCACAACGGTGTCGCCGGCCCCGGCGGGCCAGCGACGATCCGCATCGTCGACGTGCGGCATGAGCAGTCGGCGGTCTTCGCCGCGGAGGCCGTCGCGAAGCTGCAGCGCCGACCCGGGTTGGCGGTCCTGACGGCCGGGCCGGGGGTGACCAACGGAGTCTCCGGGCTGACATCGGCGTACTTCAACGGAGCACCGGTCATCGTCCTTGGAGGTCGGGCGCCACAGTTCCGCTGGGGTGCCGGAAGCCTGCAGGAGATCGATCACATCCCGCTGGTCGCGGCCGTGACCAAGAAGGCGGCCACGGTCACCTCCATCGAGGGCATCGCCGCGGCCCTGCATGACGCCGCGGTTACGGCCCTGTCACCGCACCGCGGCCCGGTCTTCCTCGACCTTCCGCTTGACGTGGTCTTCAGCTTCGGGGAGGCCGACCTGCCGGCCGTCAACGCCGTGGACGTGGTCGAGGCGGACCCCGACGACGTGGCCAAGGCCGCGGCTCTGCTCACCGGGGCGCAACGGCCGGTCATCGTCGCCGGTTCCGATGTGTACGCCGGTGACGCCGTCGCTGCGCTGCGCGAGGCCGCCGAGACGCTGCAGATTCCTGTTTTTACCAACGGCATGGGGCGCGGCAGCCTGCTGCCCGAGCACCCGCTCGCGTTCGCTAAGGCCCGCCGCGCGGCGCTTCGCGGAGCAGACGTGATCGCGGTTATCGGAACGCCGTTGGACTTCCGGCTCAGCTTCGGTGACTTCGGTGACGCGCAGGTCATCCACATCGTGGACGCCCCATCGCAGCGGGCCACTCACGTCACACCGGCTGTCTCGCCGGCCGGCGACCTCCGTCTTATCCTCTCCGCCCTCGCCGACGGCTCCGGCCCGGGGTCCGGCGGATCCCGATCCGATCACGCCGACTGGGTGGCGAAGCTCCGCGAGCTTGAGGACGCCGCGAAGTCGGCCGAGATTCCGGAGCTCGAGGCGGAGGGCGACCCGATCAAACCGAGCCGGGTCTACGGGGAGCTCCGGCGGGTGCTCGACCGCGACGCCGTCACGATCGGCGACGGCGGCGACTTTGTGTCCTACGCCGGGAAGTACCTCGAGCCGGCCCAGCCCGGAACCTGGCTCGACCCCGGGCCGTACGGATGCCTCGGCACCGGCATGGGATACGCGATGGGCGCCCGGATCACCTATCCGGACCGGCAGATCTGCGTGCTGATGGGCGACGGCGCGGCGGGGTTCTCCCTCATGGACGTCGAGTCGCTCGTACGCCAGAAGCTGCCCGTCGTGATTGTTGTGGGCAACAACGGCATCTGGGGACTGGAGAAACATCCGATGCAGGCGATGTACGGGTACGACGTCGCCGCCGATCTGCAGCCGGGGCTTCGCTACGACAAGGTCGTGACGGCACTGGGCGGCGCTGGGGAGACGGTCGAGAAGGCTACCGAGCTCGGGCCGGCGCTGCAACGTGCGTTCGACTCCGGCGTCCCGTACCTCGTCAATGTCCTCACCGACCCCACCGACGCCTACCCGCGCAGCTCCAATCTCGCATAGGTCCCTCGACCTAGGACAGACGGAGGCGGCATAGGGGTGCGCGACACGAATGTAGGTCATTGGTGTCGATGCTGGTCAGTCGCTATTCTGGTTGTGGATCAGCCAACCAGATTGGAGATGATGGTGTCCGGGCCGTCTCTGGAGGAGTTGGAAGCGCAGCGCCGTCGGTTGCACGAGCGGTTGGCGCAGGTGGGCGACTTCCGGCGGGGCAGTGTGAGCGAGAACTACCGGCGGTGTGGCAAGACCGGCTGTGCCTGCGCCCGGCCGGGCCATCCCGGCCACGGTCCGCGGTATCTGTGGACGCGCACGGTGGTGGGCGGCAAGACCCGCGGTCGGCAGTTGGACCGCGGCGAGGTGGACAAGGTCCGCGCCGAGCTGGAGCAGTACCATCAGTTCGCCAAGATCACCGATCAGATCATTGAGGTGAACGAGGCCATCTGTGAGGCCCGTCCGGTCGGGGCGTCCGCACCGCCTGCGCCGACGGTTGAGTCCGACGGCGAAAAAGGGGGCTCTACGCGCAGGTCCAGGCGGAGGTCGCCGCCGAGGTAGAACGGCTGGCGGCGCTGGCCGTGTCCGGCTGTGGCACCGGGCAGGACATGCGCACGGTCGAGTTGGCGGTACGGGCCGCGATGACCCAGCTCGGCGGCTCCCTGCTGGAACGACTACTGTCCATTGAGGACGGCCATGCTGGTCAGCGGGTGGATTGCGGGCAGGATCACCAGGCCGAGTTCGTCGGCTACCGGGACAAGAACATCGACACCGTGCTGGGGCGGATCCGGCTGCGCCGGGCCTACTACCACTGCCCCACCTGCCAGCGCGGGGTCGTGCCCCGCGACAGGCAGCTCGGCGTGGCCGGGCAGTCGCTCTCGCCGGGCCTGCGCCGGATGGTGGCCCGGGTCGCCGCCGTCGAGCCGTTCGCCGGCGCGGCCGATCTGCTGGCCGACCTGGCCGGGGTGCGTCTGTCGACCAAGCGGGTCGAACGCAGCGCGGAGGCCGACGGGCGGGCGGCCGCGGCAGCCCTGGCCCGGGCGTCACGGGAAATCCTGGCCGGCGGGGTGAGCCTGCTGGCACCAGTTCCGATGCCGGACATGCTCTACATCGAGGCCGACGGCACCGGAGTTCCCGTGGTGGCCTCGGCCGCCGCGGACCGGGCCGGCAAGGGCGAGGACGGACGGGCCCGCACCCGGGAGGTCAAGCTGGCCTGCCTGTTCACCCAGACCAAGCTCGACGAGCAGGGCCGGCCGGTGCGCGATCCGGACACGTGCAGTTACGTGCACACCTTCAACCCGGTCGAGCAGTTCAGCACGCTGGTGCACGCCGAGGCCCGCCGCCGCGGCGCCGAGCACATCCGCCAACTTGTCTTCCTCGGCGACGGCGCCCCATGGATCTGGAACATGGCCACCAAGATCCTGCCCGAGGCCACCCAGATCGTCGACATCTACCACGCCCGCGAACACGTCAACGACCTGGCAAGGCAAGTAGCCCACGTGCTCAGCGACAACCAACCCGGCTGGCTGGCCAGCCGGCTCGAAGACCTGGACAAGGGCGACATCGAAGCCCTCGTGAGGGCCACCACCGCTCTGCCCCTGACCGGCACCGACGCCGAGCAGGTCGCCACCGCGCTGGACTACTTCATCCGCAACGCCCAACGCATGCGTTACGACGTCTTCCGCGACCGGGGCATGTTCATCGGCTCCGGCGTCGTCGAGGCCGGCTGCAAGAGCCTGGTCGGCCAACGCCTCAAGCTCTCCGGCATGCGCTGGAACATTCCCGGCGCCACCGGCATCCTCACCCTGCGCTGCCACCGCCAAAGCAACCGCTGGGACCAGATCTGGCCACACCCGCACAACCAGATCAGCCCCACCACGGGCCGCCGCCTCGAGCCTGTGCCTGCCACAGCCGCCGCCTGACCACCCCGACCTCAAGATCACTGCGGGTTACCTACAAATCTGACGCGCACCGCGGCATAGGGTCGCCCGCGAGATTGTCGTACCCATCAGGCACGGTTGGTGAGAACGTCCGTTTCTGCACTTGGGGGGATCATGAGCCAGTTGGACCGGCTCGGAAGCTCTGCGCCCGCGATCGAGGTGGAGGGCCTGGTCAAGCGATTCGGCGACACCGCCGCCCTGGCAGGGGTGGATCTTGCGGTTACGCAGGGCTCAGTGCTCGGCCTACTCGGCCCCAACGGCGCCGGAAAGACCACCGCCGTTCGGGTGCTGGCAACACTGCTCACACCGGATGCGGGTCGGGCCACGGTCGGTGGCTACGACATCGTCCGCGAGGCGCATCAGGTTCGGCAGCTGATCGGGTTGACCGGGCAGTACGCGTCGGTCGACGAGACACTGACCGGGACCGAGAATCTGCTGCTGATTGGCCGGCTGCTGGGGATGCCGAAGCCGCAGGCGAAAGCGCGCGCGCGGGAGTTGCTGGAGGCGTTTGACCTCGCAGAGGCCGCGGGACGGGCCACGAAGACCTATTCGGGCGGGATGCGGCGCCGGTTGGACCTCGCGGCGAGCCTCGTCGGCCATCCACAGCTGCTCTACCTTGACGAGCCGACCACGGGACTCGATCCGCGCGGCCGGAGCGAGCTCTGGGAGCTGATCCGCGGCTTGGTCGCCGACGGCGTCACGGTGCTGCTGACGACGCAGTATCTGAATGAGGCTGATTCGCTGGCCGATGACATCGTCGTCATCGATCACGGCAAGGTGATCGCGACCGGCACACCGGCCGAACTCAAGGCGAAGATCGGTGCCCGGACGCTGGAGGTACGCCCGGCGGACGCGGCCGACGTGCCAAGGGTGATCGCCGTCGTCGGTGACCTGGCGAATGTGACACCTGAGGTCGAAGGCGGGCTGGTCACCGCGCCAGTGGCCGACCCCGAGTTGCTTCCGATCGTGGTGCGTCACCTCGATGACGCCGGCGTGGTCATCACCGAACTCGCGCTGCGCACCTCCAGCCTGGAAGAAGTGTTCCTGGCGCTCACCGGGCGTCCGGTCGAGGAGACCGTCGAGGATGGGAGCTTGGTATGACCACCATCAGCACCACCCTTGCTCCGCCGCGGCCCATCACACCGAGGGTGAGTCCGCTCGACGGCCTTCGGCAGACCATGACCTTGGCATGGCGCACGCTCGTGCAGGTCCGGCACAACCCGTGGGAGCTGGGCGACTTCAGCATCCAGCCAATCATGTTCGTGCTGCTGTTCACGTACGTGTTCGGTGGGGCGATCGCCGGGTCCACGGGTGCGTATCTCACCTTCGCACTGCCCGGAATCATCGTCATGAATATGCTGTTCGTGACGATGTACGTCGGCATGGGTCTGAACACCGACCTGACCAAGGGGGTGTTCGACCGACTCCGGTCCCTGCCGATCGCGAGGTGGGCACCGCTGGCCGGACGAATCTCCGCCGACCTGGTCAAGCAGGCGTGGTCGATTCTTCTCCTGGTGGCCGTCGGCATGATCCTTGGCTTCCGCATCGGGACCAACATGGCCGCGCTGCTCGCCGCCGTCGCGCTGATCCTGCTGTTCGCGCTGGCGTTCTCCTGGGTGTCGGTGCTCGTCGGCGTCGTCGCCAAGGATCCGGAGAAGGTGCAGATCTTCGGCTTTACCGCGCTCTTCCCGGTCACGTTCGTGAGCAACGTCTTCGTGCAGACGGAGACGATGCCCGGCTGGCTGCAGCCCATCGTGAAGGCGAATCCCGTGTCGATCCTCTCCGACGCGGCCCGCGGCCTGATGGTCGGTGGGCCGGTGGCCGTGCCGGTCATGCAGACGCTGATGTGGGCGGCCTTGATCGCCGTGGTCTTCGCGCCCCTGGCAGTTGCTCGCTTCAGGCGCCGCGTCTGAAAGCCCGCTTCGTCGCCCACCACGCACGCGGTCGCGGGGTGCGGCTGAGCCGCGCTCGCCGCTGATGCACCGCGAAACTGCAAGATCGCCGTGATCATGACTTGGCCGTTGCAGATCCGCGCCGATCATGACCTCCAAGTCATGATCGCCGCAGATCCTGCTAGCGGATGACGTGGACGTCCTGCAGAGACACTCGACCCCAGGTCGGACTCATGTGCGCGCCGCCGATTCTCGACCCGACCAGCGAGAACCAGCGCACGTGCAGCACGGGTACTAGAGGAACGAGATCGCGCATGACCCGCTCGTCCAACGCGGCGTAACCCGCGGCGGCCAGCGGCAGGTTGGGTTCGTGGGCGAGGCGGTTCAGCTCGACCGGCACGCCGAGATCGGCGAACGGCAGCGGGTCCTCGACGATGGACAATTCGGAGTGAGCCAGAAGCAGTCGAACGACTGTCCTGTTCGAGGGGTAATCCTGGCCCCACGTAACGCGAACGAGGTCGCAGTCGGCGAATTGGCTTCTCGCGACCGAGGTACGGGTGCTCGAGCCGATTGGATCCAGCTCGATCTGGAACCCGGCTCGCTCCAGACCGGCCTTGGCCGCGGCGGCCGACTGTTCCCGGACCGGACTGCCCGGGCGATAGCAGTACCTCAGGGGCGGCAACGTCTTTCCGGTGAGAAGCGCCTTCGCTTTCGCGACGTCACCAGTGGCGGGCGCGGGGTAGAGATCGTATTGGCGGTAGCCGGGCACGGTCGGTGCCGTGATCGTGGTCGCCGGCTGGGTCGCGCTCGCACCCCCCATGATGTCGATCTCTGCCTGCTTGTCGTACGCGTAGTTGATCGCCTTGCGCACGTCCACATCCGTGACTCGGGAGGTGTTGATGCGGAGGTACACCATGTGGATCGTGTCGCCCTCGACTACTCGCGCCATCGCCCCAGGGCTGCCCGTTACCGTCGTCAGCCCATCACTGCCTATCAGGCTCTCCCACATCAGTGAGGTCTGGGCGGGGCCGGACTCCTGAATCAGACGCGTCGCCACCACCGCCCGGTCGGCGGCGGTCAGGTCGAACACCCACCGATCCGGTACGCGTGGCGGATGGGGTCGCTAGCGGGATCCCAATGCGGGTTCCGGACCAGGGTCAGGCTCGTCGTAGCGCCTGTCCGCTGGTCATGCTGTGCGGACTCGACCTGGTAGGGCCCCGACGCGACGACGTTGGTAGCGGTGAGGTTGTTCTGGCGCCCGGCCGGGACCGGCGTCAGGCTTGGCTGCGCCGCCGAAAGCGGAAAGTCGCATTGCGGCGACGCGAACGTGACGACGACGGTCTTGTCGTCCGGAGTCCGTACGGTGGGCGCTTCGGCCAGCGTGGTCGCGAAGATGTTGGCAATTGTGACGTCTATCCCGCGAGCCACGGCCTGCGCGGTGATCGGCGTCCCGTCCTGGAAGGTGATGCCGTCGCGCAGAGTGTAGGTCCACGTTCGACAGCCGTCGGTGGTACGACCGGTGTCGGTGGCGAGATCGCCCGCGAGCGTGCGCTGGCCCGTTCCGTCGGGAGCGGTCGTCTCAATGAGCCCGGTCAGTCCACGCTGCAGTAGTTGGCGGTAGAGGAGAAGCACATCGGGGCCGACAGGTCCTTGTGGATCATAGAATTCGATGCCCAGGTCGGTTGATCCGACGATTGTGATCGTCCCACCCCTGGTGGCTCCGGGGATCTCCGGTGCCGGGCCTTGGGCGTGGTTATCGACTTGGAACCCGGGGACCGGCTCCGCGGATCGTGACACTGGGGCATTCTGAGTCGGCTGGCAGGCCCCCAGCACGAGGGCGAGGGCATTCGCGGCCGCGGCGGTCGCCCGGCTCCGCCACCGGTATCGGGTCACCATTGTGGACACTTTCCCGACGGTGATCGACGGGTGCACGCCCGTCAACGTCCCCGTGGCGTCGGTTGCGTGTCGATCGTGTAACCAGGCGCGACCCCATTTCAAGATCGCCGTGATCATGACTTGGCCG
>JAXIPB010000152.1:0-10019 GCA_045403155.1 Micromonosporaceae bacterium | reverse complement strand
TCGATGACTCCCGCGCCGACCTCGCCGCGCTTTCGGTGCTCCTGCGCCAGATCCGTACCCTGGTCCGAGCCTCCGCCGCCAAACCCCCAACCCACCGCCCGCCACCCCCAACATACCGTCGCTCATGATTTTGGGGGGGGGGGCGGGTTGGCCCCCCCCAGGGGCGGACCCTCCCGCCCCATGCCTGGTCTTTCCGGGGGGGGGGGGGGGGGGGGGGTCACGCGCGACGAGGCCGGGACGCTGGCCTTGGCTGTGATCGCGTTCGGCGACGCGGCGGGAAGTGGCCGCGCGAATCCGTACCCGCCGTCCGGGCGTGGTGGCGAGATTGGCCGGGCAGCGATCGAGGCTGGCTCGATCGGTGTTGCGGGCTTCTTCGACTTCCGTTTGGGCGAGGGGACGCCGCCAACGACGGCCACCAGAAGCGAACCGGCCAGGCCGGCCAGGACCATGTACGGCGATGTGTGGTACGCCGACATCTGCTCGACGGGCGCCTCTCCGGCCCGGGGCGAGGCCAACACGTAGGCCACTGCCACGAGCAGAGGCCCAGCGGCGCCGGAGATCGCGATTCCGACCCGGCCGTCTCCCCGGCCGGCCGCCGGGAAGGCCGCCAAGCCGCCGACCAGCAGCGCGGCGCCGAGCATGAGCAGGGCGCCGGGGATATAGAACGAGTGCCACATGGGTCCGCCGTCGGTGAACTTCCAGACTCCGAGCTGGGCGTAGCCGAGTCCGCGCCCGGCTGCTACGCCATCCACAACGGCGACGATGGCTAGGATCCACAGCCAGGCCGCGCTGGCGAAAATGTTGGCCGCGACCGCCCGTGACGTCAGCGCGAACAGCGCGAGGATGAGACCGAGTACGACACCGGCGGTGGCATAGATGCCGGCGAGCAGGTGTGGGGCGAAATTGTCCACGATCTCTGCGCCACGGGCCGGGACGGCGACGAGCGGAACCATCACCAAGGCGCCGAGAGTCGCGGCCAGGACCATCATCACGCGCCAGGAAATGCGAACAATCCGTCCACTCTGGACCTGGTTGGCCGCTCTGTCCCCGACGACGGCCCCCACCACTACCGACGTCGCACCGACCCACGTCGCCCAAGCAAGACTGGCCGACCAGGCGCCGTTGGCGACCGCCTCCGCGGTGCCGGTTGGAGCGATCCACGAGATGATCCCGAGGCCATAGCCGAGCCCGAGCTGAGCGGCCGCCATCCCCGCCGCCGAGAGCAACGCGAGGAAGATTGAGCGGGCCCAGCCGCGACGTGCCATGGCGCGCAGCGTACTGACTTCGCCGGAGGCGATCAACGCGACTGTGCGCCGGGGGCGATCAACGCGACTGTGCGCCGGGGGCGATCAACGCGACTGTGCGCCGGAGGCGATCAACGCGACTGTGCGCCGGGGGCGATCAACGCGACTGTGCGCCCGATCAGCCTGGGTTGCGCGTGTACCGGACACTTGCTACGTGAGTTCGCACAGCGCCTATCCAGACGGGGCCTACCCTGATGAGCCGCGCGGCTGGAGTCCGCTCGCTGTTGCCGTCATCGCGACGCTCGTGCTCCTCCTCGGACTGGGTGGAGCGTTGTTTGGCATCTGGGTGGCGAATACCAACGCCGCAGCGGCTTCAGGTCAGACGATCCCACAGGGCTTCCCAACTCCGAGCTTCCCAACTCCGAGCTCCCCAACTCCGACGGCCACCGCGTCGACGACGCAACCACCCACGCCCTCTCCGAGCGTGACCACGCCTCCGGACTCCTTCGCGTTGCCCGATCTGACTGGGCTTGACTTCCAGAGCGCCCGCACGAAGGTGCGGGAGCTCAAACTCGGATGGAGGCTCGAGTTCGAGGGCGCCGAGGCAGATCCCTTGGTACGAGCAACCGAGCCGGCCGCGAACGCGCTCGTTACCAAGGGCACGACCGTCAAGATCTTTGTTAGGGGCGCCGCTCCGCCGGCGACCGTGCCGGACGTGGAAGGGCTGTCCTGTTCGGACGCTGCCGCGCTCGTTGTTGACCATGGCCTGTATCCGCAATACCCGACCGGCAGGACCGGCGTCGTTCAGGCGCAGTCGCCCGAGGCGTCGGATCCACAGACGCTGCATTGGAACGACGAGGTCACGCTCACCTGCGGCTGACGCCACCATCTTGGCCGCCAGCCCCGGCCACGCCGAGCGAGTGTCAAGATCTTTCTCAGCGGTGGAGATGTGATTACTCGCGACACTTCCGCACCGCAAAGGGTGATCTTGACCTCCGACCAGGCGATCGGCGACCTAGATCGACACGGGTATGCTGGCCCGCGTCTGGCCTACGAAGGGAGCGTCAGGATGGCCGAGGACGAGCCGCGTCACGACGAATCGGCTTTTCCCGCCGAACCCGACAAAACCGGCGCGGAACTCGGTGAGACGCGAGAATCACCTGGGCTGGCCGAAACCCACGAGCACCCACCCGCCGACGTCACCGCGGAGGGCGCGGAGGGTGCGACTCATGGCGGGCCGGAGATCGGGCGGGACGGCACGAGCGTCATACCGCCAGTTCCCGGTGCCGAGCCTGGACCGGCCCGATGGTCGGCCCGTGCCCAGGTGCGGCCGTCGGGCGTTGACGAGGGCGCATATCCGCCCGTCGAATGGGATGAGACCCCGGAGCAGCCACCACGAGGGGCGTTCGTTCCGGTGCTAGTCACCGCGTGCATACTGCTGTTGCTGTTCCTCGTCGCCCTCGGGGTGTGGCTGCTGCTCCGCAGTCGCGATGCCGGCCCAGTGACGCCGCCGACCGGCGTGGTCACGAGCTCGCCCGGAACGCCGACGACGAGGCCACCCGCGCCCGCGACGACGGCCCCTGCGAGGACCACCGCTCCGGCCCCCGTGGCCATCCCCGACCTCCGCGGGAAGGACTACGACACCGCGGCGGCGGAACTTGTCGCCCTCGGGTTCGTTCCCAGCCGGATGGACGAACCCGATCCCGAGATTCCAACCGGGCGGGTCATCGGGACCGATCCGCCAGCGGGGAACGTGGTGCTCCCCGGCGCGACGATCACGGTACGAGTTTCGACCGGGGCGCCGACCGTTGCGCCGACTGAAACGTCCTCACCAGCGAACCAGTGACCGACTGGGCGCGACGGCGACGCGAGCTACCACTGGCGTCGGCGGATGGCCACCGCCACCAGGCCGCCGATCGACAGCAGCAGCGCGATCATCCCGGCCAGGAAGATCCGCCGCCCGACGTCGGGGTCCGGCAGGAATTCCCACCCAGAGGGCCGGTCAGCGTCGATCGCGGCGCGGTTTGCTCCTGCGACGCCAGCGCCTTGATCGGAACCGGCCTGCGGCCGGCTGCCACCGACCGGTACGCGATCGAGTGGCGCGACCTTCGTGTCCGGCGTGATCGCCGGGCGCGTGGACTGTACCGAAGGGGCCTCGGCGACCCGGTGCCCGACCGGCCTCTCCGCCGGCCTTTCCGCCGGCCGAGGTTCGGGTCTCGCCCGCGGCGAGCGTGGTGGATTTGGCGGCGCGGATCGCGAGGGCGTCGGGGACGCCTCGGGACCATGGGTGGCCGATGGTGATGGCTCCGGACCAGCGGTGGGCGAGGGGTCGGTGCGAGACGCCGTTCGAGGCGCGACCGGACCTTCGGCGCGGGCCGGGGCAAGGCCGTAGGCGAATGAACCGATCAGCCCTGATGCGAGTACGGTGCAGACCGCGGCCGGGAGAACCGCCAACGACAGCGCGCGGCCGCGTCTACCGCCATCTCCGTGTGGTTCAGCTCCCCGACGCGCGTGCCGTCGAGCGTGAGACATGACCCAACTCCCCAGGTTCTGGGGTCCGGGTCGCGCGAAGGTGGTCTTTCCGTGGGTACGTCCGATCGTATGCCCGGGCCCACCCCGGCCAGGCATTCATAGATAGGGAGCGAAGGCCATTTCGGCGACGGTTCCTTAAACGACGGGTGACCTCGCAGCGGTAAGCGCCGGCTCGGCCCGTTCCAGGCCGTCGAGCTGAACGAAAATGGCCCGGCGGTCTACCGCTTGACCGGATGAGTCGAGCTGGTATCCGTCCAGCCACGCCCACCCCTCACACGTTTGCCAGTCGTGCACTCTGATGACGCGGAACAATATGGGCTGCGTGAACTGCACGCTGGCTGCCCTCGTTACGCGCAGTACATCACCGGACCGAGGTAACACGGTCGCCCCTCTCTCTGCCGTGTGTCTCGTCCTGCTTCTGTAGGTCCCAGCCGACCTTGCCGCGTCGATTGCCTCCGGCAACCTTGCCGCGTCGATCGCCTCCGGCGACCTCGCCGCGTTGATTGCCTCCGGCGACCTTGCTGCGTTGATTGCCTCCGCAAAGCTGGCGGTCCCGTTTTTCTGAGCGTTGGCCGGCCGCTCGATGCCCGGCGTGTACGTGCGACACGGCGGCGCGGCCAACACCCGCTCCGACGGATCACCCGTCATCCGAGTCCTCGCTGACGTCGACTGGCGGGGACGTCTCCGTGGAGCGTTTGGCCCTAACTGTGCCGAGTCGTTCTCGCGAGCGTGATCAAGTGCTCACGGAACGTCTCTCCACCCGTTGGGCTCATCTGCCATTATGATCGACAGGGAGTTACCTGGGGTGTACTCTCAGCATGCCCCAGGTAATTGATCAATGCAAGTTGCATTCGCCACTGCCGTGCCGGCCTTTTTGCGATTACTGGGCCACTTCGCACTTGCGGCGCGCCGCGGACAAATGGGTCTTGATTGCTTCCCGGGCGAGGAGCACACTGAACCCGCTCCTTGGTCGGTTAGAAGGGCTCACGAGGTGACCGGCAGGCGCGGCGTTAGTCCGACGGTGCGCCGTCGGAGGTTGGCCGCTGAACTACGGCGCCATCGCGAGGCGGCGGGCCTCACAATCGATCACGTTGCCGAGCGGCTCGACTGCTCGGCCTCGAAAATTTCGCGCCTGGAGACCGGACGGTCCGGGGCGAGCCCACGGGATGTCCGCGACATGCTCTCGATCTATCGAGTCGCCGAGGCGGAGATCGAGGATCTGCTGGAGATCGCCCGGGAGACCCGGCAGCGGGGTTGGTGGCAGCCGTTCGGTTCGGTGCTCATCGGCGCCTACGTCGGCTTCGAGGGCGCGGCCCAGCTCATCCGGTCGTATGACGCGCAGTGCGTACCCGGTCTGCTGCAGACCGAGGAGTACGCCCGCTGCCTCATCGGGGTGACGTGGCCCGACCCGTCGGCTCAGGAACTCGAGAATCGCTTGCGCATCCGCATGAACAGACAGCACGTGCTCACCCAGGACAATCCGGCCGACGTGTGGTGCGTGATTGACGAAGCGGCGCTGATGCGCCGCGTCGGCGGGGTGGACGTGATGCAGCGACAGCTCGAACACCTGGCGTCGTCGGCCGGGCGGCCCAACGTGATCCTTCAGGTTCTCCCCCTCGACGCGGGGTCCCACCCCGGCATGGATGGCTCGTTCGTTGTTCTTCGATTTCCCGACGAGGCCGACCCGGAGACCGTCTTCGTCACGATGGCGACCGGCGGTCTGTTCCAGGAGAAGCCCGACGAGCTCAGTCGGTACTCGGCGATCTTTGACCGGCTCCGGACGATGGCGCTTCCGCCCGACGATTCGGTGGAACTCATCGCCAGAATGGCCAAGGAGCCACGCTGACCGGGCCCGGAGAGCGCGCCCCGTAACCTCTCACCCGTGAGCTTTCCGAAGATCGAGCTGCACATCCATCTCGAGGGCTCCATCCGACCGCGGACACTGCTTGAGATCGCCCGCCGCAACGACGAGCCCCTTCCGGCAGACACGGTGGAAGGCTTGGCGGCCGTATACGAGTTCACGGACTTCGCCCACTTCATTGAGGTGTGGATCCTGACCACGAACTGCCTGCGCACGCGCGACGACTTCCGCCGGGTCGTCGTCGACTACGCGGCAGAGGCGGCGAGTTTCGGAGCCGTCTATGTCGAGGGCATTTTCTCCCCGGGCGAGCGCATGCTGCGCAACGTTCGCGCCGACGACATCTTCTCTGGGTACGCGGAGGGAGCGATCGAGGCGGAGGAGCGGCATGGGGTCACGGTCCGGTTCACCCCGGACCTGTATCGGGGCCTTGACCCGGCCGTTGCGGAAGAGGTGGCGCGGACCGCCGTGCGCTACGCGGACCGCGGCGTAGTGGGCCTGGGTCTCGGCGGGATGGAGAACAGACCAGCTGAGCCCTACCGAGGTGCGTTTGAGATCGCCCGCGATGGTGGACTCGCGATCGTTCCGCACGCCGGCGAGGCCGCCGGCCCGGACTCCATCCGCGAGATTCTCTCGATGAATCCGGACCGGATTCGGCATGGCATTCGAGCCATCGAGGATGCGTCCGTTCTCGCCGAGATCGTGGATCGTCGGCTGGTCCTCGACGTATGCCCAACCTCAAACCTCCGCACAGGGGTGGTGCCGTCAATCGAGGCACACCCGCTACCCGCGCTGCGCTCCGCGAGCGTGATGTGCACGATCAACACCGACGACCCGGCGATGTTCGGCACGGACCTCGACCGGGAGTACGTGATCGCCGCCGAGCTCGGGGTCTCGGCGGCCGACGCGTACATCGCCGGCGTCGCCGGTGCGGCCTGCGACGAGCAAACCCGCGCCCGCCTGGCGGGGATCGGCCGCTCCGCCTTTCCCGACACGGAGATCAAGGATTAGACGGCAAACGAGCTCGGGCGATCCGCGGCGGGGGCAGAGGGAGTCGCGCGCCATACTCGTGTCTTCTGCGCCGAGAGTCGCGCGAGGTATGCCGGATTGAGCAGGAGATAGCGCCGCCACAACCGGCGCGGCTCCAGGCCGAGCCGCCACAACCACTCCAACCCGTACCGCTGCATCCAGGGTGGCGGTGTCCGAAGCTGGCCGGCGTGATAGTCGAACGCGGCGCCCACCGCCAGCAACGGCATCCCGACCAGCGGGCGCATGGCGAAGGCGAAGACCTCTTGACGAGGGCAGCCGAGGCCGACGAGCACCAACCGGGCCCCGGAAGCGCGGATGCGCTCGGCGATCTCGATGTCCTCGCCCGGCCTGACCGCACGGAACTTCGACGCCTCCATGCCGGCGATCTTCAACGCGGGCAGCGTCCGGTGCAGCGTTGATACGAGCCGGTCGAGGGTGGCGTCGGTTGAGCCGTAGAGATACACCGGCAGGCCCTCATCGGCGCAGCGCCGGAGGACCAACGCGGTCAGCGCCGGGCCGTAGACCCGCTCGCGCAAGCCCGCGCGGTGCAGCATATTGAGTGCCCAACGGACCGGCTGGCCGTCCGGCGTCACGATGTCGAAGCCGTTGAGTCGGGCGCCGTGGTCGCGATCCTGCACTCCGGTCATGACGCCATGTACAGCGAGCGCGGTCAGCGCCAGCGGGCGCCGCTCAAGCGCGGCCGAAATGACCTTCTCGGTCGCGGCCTCGTAGTCGATCGCGTCAACGAGGACGCCCAGGACGTTTCGCTTTCCCTGATCAATCATCGAAAGCGTCAATCATCCGAGCGCGGGACCCACTTGTCCGCGTTCACCTCGTACATCTCGCGCAGAATGGCCGGCACGTCATACGTCATCGTCCAGGCCGGGTAGTGCGCCTCGAACTTGGCCATGCTGCTGATGTACCATTGATGGTCGCCGATCCGGTTCTGCTCGACGTAGTTGATTCGTGCCTCGCGTCCAGCGATCTCCTCGGCTATCCGGAAGGCCTCGATGTGCGAGGCGTTCGAGAACCGTCCGCCACCCAGGTTGTACACCTCGGCCGAGCGCGGGTTGCGGAAGAAAGCCTCGAACGCGGTCAGCACGTCGTGCGAGTGGATCGCGTCGCGGACCATCTTGCCCTTGTACCCGTACAGGTTGTACGTCCGGCTCTCCATCACGCAGCGCATGAGATAGGCGAGGTAGCCGTGCAGCTCCGCGGCCGAGTGGGCCGGGCCGCTGAGCGTGCCGCCGCGGAACGACGCCGTCCGCATCCCGAAATACCGCCCGTACTCCTGCACCATGATGTCGGCCGCCACCTTGGAGACCCCAAAGATCGAGTGAAGGCTATGGTCGATGGACATCTCTTCCGTGATGCCCTGCTCGTACGGGTGCCCGGCCTCGATCTCGTAGCGCGTGTCGAACTCGACCAGCGGCAGCGTGTTGGGCCGGTCGCCGTACACCTTGTTGGTCGAGCAGTGAATAAACGGGGCCTCGAACGCGAATTGCCGGGTGCTCTCCAGAACGTTGAGGGTGCCCACGGCGTTCACATCGAAGTCCGTGTACGGCTCCTTGGCGGCCCAGTCGTGGCTCGGCTGACCGGCGGTGTGGATCACAACGGCGATGTCCGCGCCGTACTTCTTGAAGACCTGTGCGAGACCTTCCCGGTCACGAATATCAACGTCAAAGTGCGTGTACGCGTCGCCGAGCTCACTGGTCAGCCGAAGCAGGCTCCACGCGGTAGATCCATCCTCGCCGAAGAAGTACTTCCGCATGTCGTTGTCGACGCCAACGACGTCCAGGCCAAGTCGAGCGAAGTGGCGAACGGCCTCGGAGCCGATCAGTCCCGCCGAGCCGGTGACCAGTGCGATGCTCAACGCTTTCCCCTCCGTTGCACCTGGATCCGCCCCGGAGCGCACTCGGGGCCCCGGACCAGACCGCAGCTTACCCGGTCGGATCCGAGGCCCCTGTGTGTCTTCGGTGGGCTGTATGCCTTCGATAGGCCCTTATGTCATTGCTGCGGCGGCCTGCTGATCATCCCGCGCTAACTTCTTCGCCGCGCGGAGATTATCGGGACTGGTGCCAATTCGTTCGGCCACCTCGTTCGGGCTGATCCCGGGGTACATGCGCTCGATCTCCTTGGCGAGGTCGGCTGTCTCCCGGCGTGGGCGACGCTGCTTCGGTGTCTTCGATTCGGCGGCGGGCGTCGTAGCCGCCGTCACCACCTTGCGGGCCGGCGCCGACGTGGCCGGCCGGGCCGCGCTCCCACGCCCATTGGAGGACCCGTTGACGTAGGGCGTCGGCCTGGTCGTCACCACTGCCGGGCTTACCGGTGCGGCGGTCAACGGCTGGGCCGACGATCGTGGGTCGTCGTCGGAGAGCGTCGCCGACTCGTCCGACCAGCCGGTCGCGGCGGCCACGAGGGGTTCCGGGCTCGCCGGCTGAAAGGCCGGAGCCGAGAGGGGCGCGGTGACCGGCTGGGCGACCGCCGGCGGTACGAAGGAGACCGGCGCCACCGCAGGGGAGGGAACCGGCGTCGGTGCCGGATTCGCAGCATCGAATGCGGCCCTGAGCCGACGCTCCTCCACCAGCCGGATGCGGCCGGCCAGTTCGACCAGGCTGACGCTGGCAACAATGATCAGTCCGTCGACCGAGATCGGCAGGAGATATGAGGAGACCTGCGTCTCGCCAAACCGCACCGCCACGTCCTTCATGTGCCAATACGACACCCAGGCCGCGATGCCCGCGATCGTGATGGTTGCGCTGACCCGGACCGCGGCGAGCAGCGGCTTGTGCATCGGGATCCGGGAGGTCAGCTCGATCGTTAGCAGCAGGGCCAGCGGCGGCCATGCGGAGATGAGCTGACTGATGATGTTCGGCTGGGCGTGTAGCACGTTGGCCGCAACGGACGCGGCGACGCCAAGTATGAGAGCGGCGCGGACAGCCCAGCGGATGCGGATCAGCTGTGGCAGTTGCACGATGTCTCCTCCGTGGTGGCTCAACTGTCTTCGGTCGTGTTTGTCGATATCTGGTTGATTCCTCTGGGCAGGCGGTGGCTGATCCCCAGACCCCTATCCTCGACGAACTAAATGACAGGTGTGTAGTTTCTGACTCGGCGTGTCTTCGAAAAGTTTTCGTCGACCAAAGAACCGACAGCCTGTAGTCGGATAATTCACACGCCGTGACGGTTTCCTGGTCACATCGGCGGCCGGCGGCCAAGTGTTCGACAGTAGATAGTCCATCAGGACGCCACGTGGGCGTGAAAACTGGGGCCGTCGCCGTGGCCGGGGGTTGCGGCGGGCGTCCGTCGCTGTGGGTGGGTGGTCGGGCCACCCCGCTGGCCGTGACCTTGGTTGCCGT
>JAXIPB010000261.1:0-10745 GCA_045403155.1 Micromonosporaceae bacterium | reverse complement strand
TTCTTGTACTTGACCAGCGCAAGATCCGGCTCGATGCCAGTCGTGTCGCAGTCCATTGCAAGCCCTATTGTACCAGTGGGGGCTAATAGTGCGGCTTGTCCGTTTCTGTACCCATTCTTCTCACCTGTCTTCAGGCAGAGCTGCCACTGCTTCGTCGCCTCGCGAGCGATCGCCGTCGCCAGCGCGTGCGGCTTGATCTCGTCGTTGGCGGCTGCATGCTTGCGCATGACGCGCTTGTGCGGCTCGGCGTTCCGGGCGTAGCCGTCGTACGGGCCGACGACGCCGGCGAGTTCGGCCGAGCGGCGGTACGCCGCGCCAGTCATGAGCGACGTGATGGCCGCCGCTACCGAACGACCGGCGTCCGAGTCGTAGGGCAGTCCACTCGCCATAAGCAGAGCGCCGAGGTTCGCATACCCAATGCCCAACTGGCGGTACGCCCGGGTGGTCTCAGCGATCTTCTGGGTCGGGAAGTCCGCAAAGCAGATCGAGACGTCCATCGCCGTGATGATGAACTCGACCGACTTCACAAACCTTTCGACCTCAAAGCCACCGTCGGCGTTGTGGAACTTCATGAGGTTCAACGACGCCAAATTGCATGACGAGTTGTCCAGGCTCATGTACTCGCTGTTGTGGGCGACGACCCCGGCGCACTGCCCACTTGTGACGACAAAGTTGTGGACACCGTGCACCTCGATGTCATACACGTCGACGTCATCTTCCTCGGTGACCCTTTCAACATGAGATACGCAGTCAAGGCCGATCAGACCTACCAGTCGGGACCCTTGGGTGAGTTGATGTGCTTCCACCCAGCCACCGTCGGTCAGGAAGCGATGTTCGGGTGTGCACTGCACGTGGATGCCCGCACCAGTCGTGACCGCCACCAAGTCGCGGGTGCGCCCGGCGAGCCATCCTCTAACGACGGGCCTCTCAACGATCGAACCAGTCGTCGTATCGTACGCGCGAACAACCGGCGTCTCGCCGACCTGGGTCATCTTGACGATCTGCTCGATTGAGACCGGGCCATCCACAGTGCTCACGAGTGTGTCGGCAACGAAGCAGCATGGGTTGCTCGCGGTGATGCGGCCGGTCTCGGGGTTGGTGTGCCAATCGTTGATGGTGCCGTCGTACTGGATGCCGGGATCGGCGCACTCCCACGCGGCCTTGGCCATCTTGCGGAAGAGGTCGCGGGCATCGACTGTGTCGATGACCCGGCCGTCGAGCCGGCCGACGAGGTCGAACTTCGAACCATCCTCGACAGCGCGCATGAACTCATCGGTGACACGCACGGAGTTGTTTGCGTTCTGGTACTGGACGCTGACGATGTCCTTGCCGCCGAGGTCCATGTCGAAGCCGGCGTCGCGCAGCGCGCGGATCTTGTCCTCCTCGCGCGCCTTCGTGACGATGAACTCATCCACGTCGGGGTGGTCAACGTCGAGGATGACCATCTTCGCCGCCCGGCGGGTCGCGCCGCCCGACTTGATGGTGCCGGCGCTCGCGTCCGCGCCGCGCATGAAGCTGACCGGGCCGGATGCGGTCCCACCGGACGAGAGCAGCTCCTTCGAAGCGCGGATCCGGGACAGATTGACGCCCGACCCCGATCCGCCCTGGAAGATCAGACCCTCCTCCTTGTACCAATCGAGGATCGAGTCCATGGAGTCATCCACGGCAAGGATGAAGCAGTTGTGGACTCGGAGATTGTTCGACAGGTATTCACCACTCTCCGTCTGGATGTCGAAGACCTCCATCGGGCCAAGGTGCTCGATCCGAACGATGTCGGTGTCGCCGAACGAGTCCTGACGGTGCCACTCAAGCCGGTCGCCGACTTTGAGCATTCCGGCCTCAACAAAGCCGCCCGCGCCACCGCCTGCCACCTTCCAGACGAGGTGATCGGCGGTTACGTCGAGGATTTCGTCGGCCTTCGTGTGCAGGCGCAGTACGTCCTTCGAACCGTTGGCCTTTACGGCGACGATCTTCGTTAGGCCGTTCGCGTCAAACACCTTTGTGCCGAGGGCGTTGTCCTCTACGAGCTTGCCAATCGGAATCAATCCGGCCGGCGTGCTCACCAACGCGTGGTACGGCTGGCAGGCGCTGACCTGCTGTTTTGAGGCAGTTCCGACGTTGAACCAGACCGGCGAGTTGAAGCTGAACACCTGGTGCAGCAACATCCAGGTCAGCTCGTGATCGAAGATCTCGGCGTCCTTGGGCGTCGCAAAGTAGCCGTGCTCCTCGCCGGCCTTGCGATACGTGCTCACCACCCGATCGATGAGCTGGCGCAGGGTCGTCTCCCGCTGCCGGGTGCCGACCGCGCCGCGGAAGTACTTCGTGGTCACGATGTTCGTGGCGTTGACGCTCCAGAAGTCGGGAAACTCCACGCCCCGCTGCTCAAAGTTGACCGTCCCGTCGCGCCAGTTCGTCATGACGACGTCGCGGCGTTCCCAGGTCACCTCTGCATAGGGGTGCACGCCGTCCGTGGTCCACACCCGCTCGATGCGCAGTCCGCCCGCTGTCTTGCTCCGACCCTTCGGCGCCGCACCCGAGTCCCCCGCGCCCGAGGGTGTTCCCACTGCTCGCGTCATACCCGTCTCCTCGTGTCTGGATTTCTTGTGCCGCTTGGGGTGGTGCCTGCCGCTTCGCTGCCCGGCGGTTACGTCTGCTTGGCCGGCGCCACCCGCCCGGGATGGCGGCCGTTGGTCGACTTGCTGGCCGACCGCAGGGCCGCGATCTCCCGCTCGAAATCGCCGAGCGATTCGAACGAGCGATACACGCTTGCGAACCGCAGGTAGGCGACCTCGTCGAGCTCACGCAGAGGGCCGAGGATCGCCAGTCCGACCTCGTTGCTCGGCACCTCGGCCAGGCCACGCGCCCGGATGGTCTCCTCCACCCTCTGGGCCAGGAGCGCGATCGCGTCCTCATCGACCGGCCGGCCCTGGCAGGCCTTGCGCACACCGGTCATGATCTTCGTCCGGCTGAACGGCTCCGTGACACCGCTGCGCTTCACGACGGCGAGAACGGCCTCCTCGACGGTGGTGAATCGGCGCCCGCACTCGGCGCAGGACCGTCGACGGCGGATCAGGGCGCCGTCGTCGGCCTCACGAGAGTCGACCACCCGCGAGTCGGCGTGCCGGCAGTACGGACAACGCATGGCAACACCCTCCTCGTCGGGTCGGCCCTCATCGGGTCGGCGATGTGCGCGCAACTGTCGCCCTGACGCGTGCCCCGCAGGGTGAGCCCGCGTCAGGGACGATCTCCCGCCGTTTGCGAGTCTATACCCAACTTGTGGGTGAACCACAACGGTGTAACTACTACATGTAGTGGTCACGCTAGCCCGCCAGCAAACGGTGCGCAACTCGACCCGCCCGCCAACTCGGGCGTGTCGTCCGCGGGGTCTGTCGAAGTCATACGTCGATTCCACGCCTGAGGTACGACAGTTCTCGCGCCCCCACGGTCCAACGACCGGATACCGCCTCCCGGTGCCGGGTTCGATGGACTTCCATGCTTGCCTCCCGGCTAGAACGGCCGTACGATCGAACTACCGTGCGACCGTAGTCCTGTTGAGGCGCTGACCCACGGCGACGCGCCGGCTCGAACAGTTGTTTGATAATGCGGCGAAACGGCGATACGGTTGTTCGAGGCACAGAACACACGAGCGAGACAGGTACGCGCGATACCAGGCGTGAGCGAGATTGGGAGGACGGACGTGGCAACCGACGACCGGCGCAAAGGGGACGACGCGTCATCAGACGCCGCGACGCGAGCACGAATGCGACGGCGGGGAGGTGCGGGAGAGCTGCGTGCGGTCGAGGCCGTGATGACCGCGCTGCCCGAGGTCTTCGCGGCGGACCTGACAGCGCGCCAGCGCAAGATCCTCGATTACATCCGCGAGACCGTCGAGCGTCGCGGCTACCCACCAACCGTGCGCGAAATCGGCGAGGCCGTGGGACTGGTGTCACCGTCCAGTGTGGCCTACCAGATGGGCGTGCTGCAGAAGAAGGGCTACCTGCGCAAGGACCCAAACCGTCCGCGCGCCGTCGACGTCCGACCGCCCAGCGAACTCGCGTTCGAGGATGAAGAGGCGGTGCGGGCTGCCCGCCCGGCTCCGGCGTACGTTCCCGTGCTGGGGCGCATAGCGGCCGGTGGTCCGATCTTGGCGGAGCAGTCGGTGGAGGGGGTCTTTCCGCTCCCCCGAGAGATTGTCGGAGACGGCACGCTCTTCTTGCTTCAGGTCAAGGGTGACTCGATGCTTGACGCCGCGATCTGCGACGGCGATTGGGTGGTAGTGCGACAGCAGCCCACCGCGAACAATGGCGACATCGTGGCCGCAATGCTCGAGGGTGAGGCGACGGTCAAGACCTACCGACACCGCGACGGTCACGTGTGGCTGTTGCCGCAGAACCCGGCGTTTGATCCGATCCCAGGCGACGAGGCCACGATTCTCGGCAAGATCGTGGCGGTCCTGCGCCGCGTCTGAGACACAGCGAGTACGGGTCGGACCGCCGAAGGCACGGCGATACAGCGGCCGGTGCGGGGCTCTGCGGCGACGCTAGCGGCGCCGCGGGTCCTGCATCGGGTCGAAGTCATCCTCGTAGCCGTAGCCACTCTGTGCCTGGTTGTAGTCGGCGCCGTAGTGCTGCTGGCCGCCGTAATCGCCGTACTGCTGCCCGCCGTACTGGTCGCCGTACGCGCCATAGTCCGCCGGCGGCGCCCCGCCATACTGCTGGTCGCCGTATTGCGGCTGTCCACCGTACTGCTGCCCGCCGTACTGGTCATACGCGTCGGCCCCGGGCTGACCGCCATAGGCATTCCCGCCGTAGCCACGTTGACCGCCGAACCCCGAATCGGAGTAGCCGCCATAGCCGTTGCCGCCGTACCCGGCGTCGGCATAACCGCCTTGCTGGTCGTAGCCGCCGTACTGGGAGTCCCGCAGACCGGAGAAGCTGTGCTCGTCGTCGTAGCCACGACCACCGCGACCGCGTCGGCCGCGTCCGCGCGGGTCGTCGTAGTCGTCGTAATCGTCGTACTCCTCCTCGCGACGACGCCTGCGCGCGCGGCGGATCCCGACGATGCCGGCTATGGCCAGCACCAGGCCGACCACGCCCACGGCCGCGACGATCCGAGTCAGCTCGGAGAAGGACAGTTTGTCGAACCAGCTCTGCCCCGAGCCTGGCGCCTGCGGAAGATCCTCCGCGCCCGGATCCTCGGGCAAGGCGGGCACGTGGCGGGTGTAGGTCAGCAGTTTCGGCGCCTCCGCCGCGCCCGAGGGCTTTACCGAGACGGTGACGAACTTCGTGCCGTCAGCGGTGTAACTGATCGCCTCGCCCTGTGGCTCGTTGGGCAGTCGAGTGATCATGGGCGTGCCCTCGGTAATCGCCTTGACGATGTCGCCGTCGTCGCCAACCGTGAACTCGTAGGCGTCGGATCGGGTACGTATGACCACCAGCTTGCCGTCCGGTGACTTGGCGGCGCCGGTCACCAGGCTCTGCCCGACCACGCCCATCTGATTCTCGGTGCCGGTGCGCTTGGGCGTGAAGTCGCCGACCTTCTGCAGCGCGGGCAGGTTCGAGGTGATGTCCGGCACCAATGCCTTGGTCGGCTTGTAGATGCCCGACTTGTTGCCCTCCTGGGTGAAGATGATCGGGACGTCGTCCTTGTCCAGCAGCATCGCCTCGGCGTCAAACTTTCCGCCGCTCGGGTAGACCATGCGGTAGATGGTTGCCTTACCGCCGGCCGCCGGGGCCTTCTCCACCGCGATCCGTTCGCGTTCGGGCGACCCGCTCGCCGGATTGTCGCCGATGTCGGCGATAACCAGCGAACCATCCGACCCCAGCGCGAGGTCCTCGGGATCGCGTGGGTTGATGCCGCCCGTGTAGGTCTTCGTCGTTGCCTTGCAGGCCTGGTCGAGCAACGTGATGCGAACGGCGGACGGATCCTCGCGGTCACCGCCCTCCACAACATATATGCCCTGGTCGGTCGCGACCATGCCGGTGATCTCGTCGAGGGTGCTGGGAACCGCACACCCGGCCGTGCCTGGGGTCGCGGCGCTGATGTTCGGATCCGCCTCGCCCCCGGCCCCGGCACTCGCGCTCGGGGTGGGGGTCAGATCCTCCGCGAACGCGGCGGTAGCGGGAATGACGGCCACGACCGCCGCAATCACCGCGACAGCCGCGCCGAACAGCAAGGATGACGCCCCAGCGAACCCGGGGGGGTGACGACGCATGCGACTCAGTCTGGCAGAGTGACTGGCACTCTGCGTAGTCCGGATGAGCCAAGTAACAGTGAGCTACACCCAACTTACGCAGCGGTAACCGCAAAAGGCGCGAGCTCGGCGGCGAGCATTTCATCGACACGCACCCGCAGCTCGGTGCCCTCCCCCGTGTGCGCCGAGTCGAGGATCTCACCGCGCTCATGCACTCGCGCCACCAGATCGCCACGCTCGTATGGGACGAGAATATCCAGCTCGACGGATGGCTTGGGCAGCCTCGCCTCGATCGTCTGACGAAGCAGCTCCAGGCCCGCGCCCGTGCGCGCGGAGACGAAGATCGCGTCCGGCCAGCGCCGCTTCAGCAACAGGAGCGTCTCCTCGTCCGCCGCGTCAGTCTTGTTGACCACGAGAAGTTCCGGGACCTGCTCGGGCGAGCTTGCGAGCCCGACCGGAGTCGTAGCAGCGCCGACCTCGGCGAGGACCTCTCGAACGGCCCGGACCTGCTCCTCCGGGTCGACGCGTGCCCCGTCCACGACGTGCACGATCAGGTCCGCTTGGGCTACCTCCTCGAGCGTGGATCGGAACGCCTCCACGAGCTGATGGGGAAGATGCCGCACGAATCCGACGGTGTCGGAGAGCGTGTAGACCCTGCCGTCCGCAGTCCGGGAGCGGCGAGTCGTCGGATCGAGAGTGGCGAAGAGCGCGTCCTGCACCAGCACACCGGCCCCGGTCAACCGGTTCAACAGCGACGACTTGCCAGCGTTGGTGTAGCCGGCGATGGAGACGCTCGGCACACTCTGCCGACGACGGACCGCCCGCTTGGTGTCCCGGATCGTGCGCAGCCCGGAAATCTCGCGCTTGAGTCGCGAGATCCGGGCCCGGATCCGGCGCCGGTCCGTTTCGATCTTCGTCTCGCCCGGGCCGCGCAGGCCCACGCCGCCGCCGGCGCCACCGCCCCGGCCGCTGCCGCCGGTCTGCCGCGACAGCGCCGTGCCCCAACCACGCAGGCGCGGTAGGAAGTACTGCAGCTGCGCGAGCTCGACCTGGGCCTTGCCCTCGTGGCTCTTGGCGTGCTGGGCGAAGATGTCCAAGATCAACGCTGTTCGGTCGATGACCTTGACCTTGACGCGCTCCTCCAGCGTCCGAAGCTGGCTCGGCGACAGTTCGCCGTCGCAGATCACCGTGTCCGCGCCCGAGTCGATCACAATGGCGCGGAGCTCGTCGACCTTTCCACGCCCGATGAACGTGGACGGATCCGGCCGGTTGCGGCGCTGAATGAGCCCCTCAAGGACGTGCGAGCCGGCCGTCTTGGCTAGCTCCGCCAACTCGGCGAGGGAGTTCTCGGCGTCGGTGACCGTGCCCTCGGTCCAGACACCGACCAGCGCGACGCGCTCGAGCCGCAGTTGGCGGTACTCGACCTCGGTCACGTCGGCCAACTCGGTGGAGAGCCCGGCCACGCGCCGAAGTGCGTTCCGCTCCTCCAACTCGAAGTCGCCGGCCGACTCTCGGCGATCTTCGAACTCGGGTACGTAGTCCTTCTTACTCATCGCCTTTGATCGTGCCACGCCCCGGCCAAGGCTCGCATCCAAGTTTGCCTCCGCACGCCATCCGCGGTGGCCGGCGCGCGGTGGCCGGCGCGCGGTGGCCGCCCCTGTCGGGCGAGAATGCAGCTGTCCACCCCCACGAGAAGGAGAGCCATGACCACGCGCCGCCTGCCGAGCGCCGGGTTCTCGATCACCATCCGGGTCAGCGTCGTGGCCGACCCGTACGCCATCGGGCGGCTGACGACCGCCGTCGGCGAGGCGGGCGGGATCGTCACCGCTCTAGATGTGGTCGACTCCGACCCGGTCAACCTCGTCGCGGACCTCACCTGCGATACCGCGGATGCAGCGCACGCCGCCCAGGTCACCCAGGCGCTCGAGGATCTCGACGGCGTCGACGTACGCAAGGTCAGCGACCGGACATTCCTGCTGCACCTGGGCGGCAAGATCGAGGTCACGCCCAAGGTTGCGCTGCGCAACCGGGATGATCTCTCGCGTGCGTACACGCCCGGCGTGGCCCGGGTATGCCTGGCGATCGCGGAGAACCCCGCCGACGCCCGCCGACTCACGATCAAGCACAACACAGTCGCGGTCGTCACCGATGGCAGCGCGGTGCTTGGCCTCGGCAATATCGGGCCGGCGGCGGCGCTCCCGGTCATGGAGGGTAAGGCCGCGCTCTTCAAGCGGTTCGGCGGCGTGGACGCGTGGCCGGTCGTCCTCGACACCCAGAACACCGACGAGATCGTACAAATCGTGCGGGCGATCGCCCCCGCGTACGGCGGAATCAATCTGGAGGACATCGCGGCCCCACGATGCTTCGAGATAGAGGAGCGGCTGCGGGAGCTGCTCGACATCCCGGTCTTCCACGATGACCAGCACGGCACCGCTATCTGCGTGCTCGCGGCGCTCACCAACGCGCTGCGCGTGGTCGGCAAGGACCTCGCCAACGTGCGTGTCGTTGTCTCCGGCGCTGGCGCGGCCGGGACCGCGATCATCAAACTGTTGCTACGCCAGGGCGTGGGAGATGTCATCGCGTACGACCGAACCGGCTGTCTGCACCGGGGCCTGACCGGTCTCAACCCCGCATGGCAGTGGTTGGCGGAGAACACCAACCGCGACTCGTATGAGGGAGACCTGCCGGGCGCACTTCGCGGGTCGGACGTCTTCATCGGTGTCTCGGCGCCTAATCTGCTCGTCGCCGATGACATCGCCGGGATGGCGAAGGACGCGATCGTCTTCGCCCTGGCCAACCCCGATCCCGAGATCGACCCGCGCGAGGCTCGACGGCACGCGGCAATCGTGGCCACCGGCCGCTCGGACCAGCCGAATCAGATCAACAACGTGCTCGCCTTCCCGGGCGTATTCCGTGGAATGCTCGACGCCCACGCCGAGGGTTTCACCGAGGAGATGGCGCTCGCGGCCGCTCGCGCCATCGCTGACGCCGTCGGCGCCGAGAAGATCAACCCAGCGGTGATCGTGCCCAGCGTCTTTGACCCCAAGGTCGCCCCTGCCGTGGCCCAAGCCGTACGCGCAGTTGCCAAGGCGCACTCGCTGAGCTCGCCATCGACCGAGCACGACACGGTGGAGCTGGTCTGACGTCGCGCAGACCTTCGACTCGTCACACAGCCGATGTCCTGACACACTGTCCCGGTGCGACTCCTGGCTACCCTCGCCACGCTGTCCGCGACAGTCACGGCGACGGTCTCCATCGCGGTCGGGCTGCCATTGGGCGGCACGGTTGCGCCGCCCACGGACGTATGTGTCATCCAGGACAAGCGCGCCACTGAGCTATCCGGGCTCGTCGCGACGGCCACCGGCTACGTCGGGATCAACGACAGCCAATTCGACCCAAAGGCCTTGGGAATCATCTACTTCGACGCCAACTGCAAGGTGACGAAGATCGTGCCGTATCCGACACCGGCGCGCGATCCCGAGGACCTCGCGGTCGCCCCAGATGGCTCGCTGTGGGTGGCCGACATCGGCGACAACCTGGACAGCGCCGCGAGGCGCCAGACGGTGGCCCTATGGCAGATTCCGGGCGCTGGCGGTCCTCCCGTCATCCACCGGCTGATGTACCCGGATGGCCCGCATGACGCCGAGGCCATACTCTTCACCAGCGCTGGCGCTCCGATCGTGATTACCAAGGAACCGAACGGCAAGGCTGGGCTCTATGAGCCCGTTGGCCCGCTCGTGCCGCGCACGACCGAGGGCGTCGGAATGAAACGCGTCGGTGAGTTCGCGCCCAGGGCCACGGGCGAGAACAACGTGCTGGGATTGCTCGGCGAGGTGGTCATCACTGGCGCGGCGGCCTCCCCCGACCGCCGTCGTGTGGTGCTTCGGACGTACACCGCGGCGTATGAATGGGACGTGCCCGACGGCGATGTCGTCAAGGCCATCACAACGGGCACGCCGAGGGTGACCGCTCTGCCCGACGAACCCCAGGGCGAGTCCATCGCCTACACGTTCGACGGCACGGGCTTCCTCACGGTCAGCGATGAGCGCGGCCCAACGACAATGCGCCGGCATACACCGTCCACAGTGCTGTTACAACCCGGACCGGCGACGGGCACTCCAAGCCCGACCGTGGCCGCGAAGCCGTCCGGGCTCGGCGCTATCCCGCCGTGGCTCGCTCTGGTGGCGGCCGTTGGTGGGCTTCTTCTCGCCGGTGCGGGATACCTCGGCCTGCGACGTTCCCGGCGAGCGGCGTCCGCCGGTTCGCTCTAGTCCGAACTTACTTGATCTTTTGGCGTGGATCCGAGCGCTGAGCTGGGGTTTTCTGGCTCGGCGCGCGGATTGGTCTGTCTACGCGTGCTGCGTGAGGCTCTGTGGGTTGGGGGTGCCGAGCAGTTGGACGGCGCGTTCCGGGGCGGGGGTGGGCACGGCGATCTTGTCAAAAGTGTGGTTGCCGTAGGTGATGGTGTTGCGGGTGAGTGTGGCTAGGTGGGCCAGCATGCCGCGGAAGGATCTGACGGGGTTGTCGGCGGCATCGGTTTTGCGGCTGGCTT
>JAXIPB010000089.1:0-2950 GCA_045403155.1 Micromonosporaceae bacterium | reverse complement strand
CGGAGCACACCGGCGAGCCATGGCGCGTACTCGTGAGCGGTGGTTCCAGTCACGTTCTGTCGGAGCTTTGCTCCTGACGCCCACTGCGTGTCGGCTACCTCTTCGGGGTCTGGCGCGATCATGAACCCGTCCGGGACCCGCCCGACGAGGACGTGGTCGTACTCACGCTCGACGCGACCGGTAGCCGAATCGACCGCGTCGTATGTGTGCACCCCGACCTGTGAGAGTTCGACGCCCCGTACGCCCAACTCCTCGGCCAGCCTTCGCGCCGCCGCCGCCTCGACGGGCTCACCCGGCCTCGGGTGGCCGCAACAAGCGTTCGCCCAACGGAGCGCGAATCGCGACTTGGTCGCGGCGCGACGCTGCAGCAATGTACGGCCCATTGTGTCGAACAGAAGCACCGAGAACGCGCGATGCAGCGCACCAGGGGCGGTATGGGCGTCGGCTACGGTCGCGGAGCCCACGGTCACTCCGTCGGGAGAGACCAGCTCGACGAGCTCCAGTTCCCGCTCCATCAGCGGTGTCGACCCGTCACCCGTTGCGCCGCGAGCTTGCCCGAGATGAGCACCATCGGGACTCCAACGCCCGGCTGGGTTCCTGCGCCGACAAAGACCACATTGGACAGCGACGGATGAAGGTTGCTAGGGCGGAAGGGACCTGTCTGCCCCAACGTATGCGCCGACCCAAAAGGTGTGCCACCCGCGTGTCCCGACGCCTCCCAGTCGGCGGGAGCGATGACGCGAGACACGTCGATACCCGTACCCAGCCCCCGATATCCGCGGGCCTCCAGAGTCGAGATGAGTTCAGACGCGTACCGATCCGCGAGTCCCCCGTCATGCCAGGCGAGAGCCGTAGGCCCGCCAGACAGCAGGTTTGGCACCGGAGCGAGCACGTAGTAAACCTCCCGACCGTCCGGGGCGAGGCCTGGGTCGGTACGGGTCGGGTTGGTCACGAGGAGCGACGGATCCCGCATGAGCCGGCCCCGCCGGATTACGTCGTCGAACGTACCGGCCCAGCGGCGTCCGAAGTGGAGATTGTGGTGCGTGATCTTCGCGTAGCGTCGCGTCGATCCGAGGTGTAGCACGACGCATGACGGCGAGAAGCGAAGACGAGCGATTCGGCCGGAGGGCGGGGTCGCCGGCAGGAGGTCCCGGTACGCCACCGGAAGGTCCGGGTTGAGCACCACCACATCCGCTGGGATGCGTTCGCCCGCAGCCGTATGCACCGCCCGCGCACGCCCGGCGTACGTCTCAACCCTGGTCGCCACCGCGCCATAGCGGAACGTGACGCCGTGCTTGTTCGCAGCGCCGGCCAAGGCAACCGGCACCGCGTGTATGCCGCCTTGCGGGAAGTAGACGCCCCCCACCGAGTCCAGATAGGAGATCACCGCGTACAGCGCGAGAGCTCGCTGAGGCGCCAAGCCCGCGTACAGCGCCTGGAACGAGAAGATCCGCCTCGTCCGAGGATCCTTGAAGTAGTCTCCGATCTTGCTGCTGAGGCTGCGGAATCCGCCGCGCAGGAACAGTTTCACGAGCGCTGGCCTCAACAGATCAAACGGCGTATCCAGGTTCCTCGCGATGAAGTCGTCCCGTTCTAGGCGCCACAACTCCCGGGCGAAGTCGACGAAGCGTAGGTATCCCTCGGCCTCGCGAGCGCCGCAGACACGGGCGACCTCTGCGGCCATCCGCGGGGGGTCCGCGATGACGTCGATCGACGACCCGTCGGAGAAGTAACCGCGGTATGCCGGATCAAGCGAGGTCAGCGTCAGCCAGTCATCGAGCCTTTCGCCCACCGCGGCCAGAGGCTCGGCTATCAGATCCGGCGCCGTGAGCACCGTCGGGCCGGTGTCGAACTCGTATCCATCGAGCGACAGTCGCCCGGCCCGCCCGCCGGGAACGCGCTCGCGTTCCACCACGGTGACCTCGCGGCCAGCCGCGGCGAGGTGTAGGGCGCACGAGAGCCCCCCGAGGCCAGCCCCCACGATGACGACGCGGTCCGTGCGACCGGCCACCGTTCGCATCAAGGGCCTCCAACTCGATCGCCCCGCGCCGAGACTCCTAGCCTAGGTCGTATCAGTACCGGGCGGGTTACGCGACTCGAGCGTCCCGTGGCCGGCGCGATCGCGGATTGGGTCGCTCGATGTGAATAGTTCGGTCCGACGTTGGGTACTCCCCTGTCAAACGCTGGCAACGCCCCATCGCTCCCGCTGACAGGAGGTGGCGTCATGGCCACACTTTCGGATCAGATTGACAAGGTCACCTCCACGACGGAGGCCGACCGCGTGACGGAGGCCGACACCGAGGACGGTCCCGCCGTCGTAGGCAGGGCTCAGGTCGACGAACGCCTCGCGGCTCGTCGGCGCCTCGAGGCACGGACAGCGGCCGCGACCCGATCGGCCGCGGCACCGACCCGGGTGATCGCGCCGGATCGCGTCGAGTCGACCACCGCGGTCGGGCCGCGCCCCCGCGCGAGCCTGCTCGCTTCGATGTCGCTGATCCTGGGTACGGGCGCCGCGCTCGCCGTGTTGACTGGCGTGCTTGCCGGCCCGGGCGTTGGCCTCGGCCTGATCGCCGCGTTCATCGGCGCCGCGGGGATCGCCGCGACCAGCCGCCCTCACGTCGCCGGCAAGGGTGACGCGCTGCTCGGCATGACGCTAGGCCTGGGCGCGGTCGTGATCGGAACGCTCGCCATCACCGGACTCCTTCCCTGGCTGAGCAGCGACAGCGACCAGGTGATGCGGGTTCGAGAGTGGCTCGAGGCCCAGGCGTCCTGGCTCTTCCCCTCCGCCTCCTGACCCCGCCCCCCGTAAGCGTCGATCATGAGTGCGCCGGGATAAACCGGCATGAAGAAGGAGATGAGAGAGCTCTACATCGAAGGGGCTAGCGACCCCACGGTGGCCCCGAGTCATGCGTGGCGGCCCGTGAGGGTCGTGGCGAAGCGTTGACAGGGG
>JAXIPB010000267.1:0-19240 GCA_045403155.1 Micromonosporaceae bacterium | reverse complement strand
TCCGGCGTTCGCGCTGCGCAACGTGAACGAGGGCTTCTCCGGCGGCGAGAAGAAGCGGCACGAGATCGTGCAGCTGGAGCTGCTCCGGCCGAAGATCGCCATCCTTGACGAGACCGATTCCGGCCTCGACATCGACGCGCTCCGGGTGGTCAGCGAGGGCGTGAACCGGGTCCGAGAGACTGGGGAGACCGGGATTCTGCTCATCACCCACTACACCCGGATCCTGCGCTACGTCCGGCCGGACTTCGTGCACGTCTTCGTCGGCGGCCGCATCGTCGAGGAAGGTGGGCCGGAGCTCGCCGAGCGGCTCGAGGCAGAGGGTTACGAGCGTTACCTCGTCGAGGCTGGGCCGGCGCCAGTCGCATAGGGAAGGCATACCAGCAGGACCTGCTAGAGGAGTCGAGCATGACCGCCACGACATTGCATCCGGGGATGCCGGACTATGGGGACGACATCCCGCGGTTGGACGTGGAGAAGATCCGGGCGGATTTCCCGATCCTCGACCGTGAGGTCAACGGGCATCGCCTGGTCTACCTTGACTCTGCCAACACATCGCAGAAGCCGCGCGCGGTCATCGACGCGATGCGGGAACACTTCGAGTTGCATAACGCGAACGTGGCCCGCTCCGTGCACACGCTCGGCACCGAGGCGACCGCCGCCTATGAGGGCGCTCGCGCGAAGGTCGCCACGTTCATCGGCGCCACATCGCCGGATGAGGTGGTGTTCACGAAGAATTCCACCGAGGCGATCAACCTGGTGGCGTACTCATTCCTCAACTCCAGTGTCGGACGCGACGGCGACCCGAGGTTCCGCGTAGGCCCGGGCGACGAGATCGTCATCTCCGAAATGGAGCATCACTCCAACATCGTGCCGTGGCAGCTGCTCTGCGAGCGGACCGGCGCGACCCTGCGCTGGTTGGGCATCACCGACCAGGGCCGCCTCGATGAGTCCAATCTGGACGAACTCGTCAACGAGCGGACCAAGCTCGTCTCCATTGTGCTGGTGTCAAACATCCTTGGCACCGCGAACGCGACCTCGCGCATCCACGACCGAGCCCGCGAGGTCGGTGCGCTCTTTATGCTTGACGCGTCCCAGGCGGTGCCGCACCGTCCGATGGACGTGGTCGGCTACGACGTCGACTTCATCGCGTTCACCGGCCACAAGATGTGCGGGCCCACCGGCATCGGCGCGCTCTGGGGCCGGCGCGAACTGCTCGAGGCCATGCCGCCGTTCCTCGGCGGGGGGTCGATGATCGAGACGGTGGAGATGACCGGCTCCACGTTCGCCCCGCCGCCGATGCGGTTCGAGGCCGGCACCCCGCCGATCGCCGAAGCCGTAGGTCTCGGTGCCGCGGTCGACTACCTTTCCGAGATCGGCATGGACGCCGTAGCGTGGCACGAGAAGGAGCTCACGGCGTACGCGTTGGAGGCGCTCCAGACCGTGCCGGGCCTCCGCATCTTCGGGCCCAGGGTGCCGGTCGGCCGCGCCGGTACGATCTCCTTCGACCTCGCCGGAATCCACCCGCACGACGTGGGCCAGGTACTCGACACCGAGGGCGTACAGGTGCGCGTTGGACACCACTGCGCCCGCCCGACGTGCAAGCGCTTCGGCGTGCCGGCGATGACGCGTGCATCGCTCTACCTCTACAACACGACGGAGGAGATCGACGCGCTGGTGCGAGGGTTGGAGAAGGTACGGGGGGTGTTCGCCTGATGCAGCTGGATCAGCTCTACCAGGAGATGATCCTGGACCACTACAAGAAGCCGCGCGGTCGCGGCCTGCGGGAGCCGTTCATCTCGCAGGTGCGGCACGTCAACCCGGTCTGCGGCGACGAGGTCGAACTTCGCATCAATCTCGTCAACGGCAAGATCGAGGACGTTTCGTACGAGGGGATGGGCTGCTCGATCAGTCAGGCGTCGGCGAGCGTCCTGTACGAGCTGATGGTCGGCAAGAGCGTCGATGACGCACTGTCGCGAGTGGACGCCTTCCAGGAAATGATCAACAGCCGTGGCCAGATAGAGCCGAATGAGAATCTGCTCGAGGATGGCATCGCGTTTGCCGGGGTCTCAAAGTTCCCGGCCCGAGTGAAGTGCGCGCTACTGTCGTGGATGGCCTTTAAGGACGCGACCATCCAGGCGGTGGCGGGAGGGAATACATCATGAGCGAGGACACCCTGCAGGACTCCGCGGCGCCGTACGCCGAGGGCGCGGCCAAGGCCTCCGTCGCCGACATCGAGGAGGCCATGCACGACGTTGTCGACCCTGAGTTGGGCATCAACGTCGTGGACCTGGGGCTCGTGTACGGCGTGCACGTCGACGACGAGAACGTGGCGACCCTGGACATGACGCTCACATCGGCGGCCTGCCCGCTGACTGACGTCATCGAGGACCAGACCCGGCAGGCACTGTGCACCGGACCCGGCGGCGGGCTCGTCAGCGACTTCCGCATCAACTGGGTCTGGATGCCGCCCTGGGGCCCAGACAAGATCACCGACGAGGGCCGGGAACAGCTCCGCTCCCTCGGTTTCAACGTCTGACCCCTTCCCCGTTTTCGCCGATCATGATTTGGAGGTCATGATCGACGCTGTGTGGCGAGAGCGGGGTCATGATCGTGGAGATCTTGGGCGCGGGCGAGAGCGGCTGGAGCGGAAATGGGTGGCGAGCCGCGTTGGGGCTGCCGATGATGGTTGACGTGATCGGAACCCGCTTGCAGACGACGCTCCGTGCCGCTTCGGCGACAGGCGTGCGCCGGCAGCAGACCCTGCGGGCGCCCGGTCCGATCCTTCACGACCGGTCGTGAGCGAGGCCCTGGTCGCAGGGCTGCTTGCCGGGTACGGGGTCGCCGTGCCTGTCGGCGCCATCGCGGCCCTCATAATCAGCCTGACCGCGCGAACGTCGCTGCGAGTTGGAGCCGCGGCCGCACTCGGCGTGGCCACGGCGGACGGCATCTACGCGCTAGCGGCCGTTCTTGGCGGCGCGGCTCTGGCCAGCATCATCGAGTCGATCGGCCCCCCGCTCCGGTGGGTGGCGGCCGCGGTGCTGGTCGGCCTTGCCGCCCGTACCGGTGTGACGGCCCTTCGCCACTATCGCGACCCGACCCGCGCGGGGCGCGATCGAGGGCTCACTACTCCGTCGCGCGCCTTCGGCGGGCTGCTCGGTCTGACGCTGCTGAACCCCGCCACGATCGTCTACTTTGGAGCACTCGTCCTGGGGCGGCGGGCCGGTGACGGCATGAACGCGGCCGGCGAGGTCGTCTTCGTACTGGCCGCCTTCGCGGCCTCGGCGAGCTGGCAGCTGCTGCTGGCCGGCGGAAGCGTGGTGGGGCGTGTGCTTACTGGTCCGCGAGGTCGCCTTTTCACGGCCATGACCTCTTCCGCCGTGATCATCGCGCTCGCCGTTGGGCTGCTGATCTCCGCGTAGCGTCGTTGGCCAGGCGCGGGCGCTCGCACTCCAGTCTCGCCCCCGGCAAGATCGCCACGATCATGACCCTGCGCTCCCCCGGCGCCGCCGATCATGATTCGCAGGACATGATCGGCGAGACGGGGCGCGGAGGGCGGGCGCGGGGGCGGGGCGGGGCGCGGGGGCGCGGGGAGGCTAGAGGTTCTTGAGCGCCTCGCGAACCGACAGGGCCGACATGCGGTTCTCGTGTGCGCGTACATAGGCGCGGACGGCGGCGGGATCGGTCTTCCCGTACTCCCGAAGCACCCACCCGATCGCCTTGCGAATGAAGAAATCGCGATGCTCGAGCTGGATCGTGCAGTAGCGGAAGAGCCGGAATGCGTCGGTCGCCTCCTTGTACGTGAGCTGATGCAGCAGGGCACTGCGGACGAGCCACATGTTCTCGTCTCGGATCCATTCCTCCATAGTGGATATTAGCTTAGGATGCCGGGAAACCAGCGGCCCAACCAGATGAGCGGCGAGCGCATCAACCGTGTCCCACCATGATTTCGTCACGATGAGGTGTCGCGCCGTACCCACGAAATCGGCCGAGCAGACCTTTGCGTGCCGACGAAGCAGACCGCACGCGAAGTACTGGTACTCGCGCTCGTCCAAGGCCCAGCACCGCTGCGCCACCGAGACGAGGTCCGCCTCGACGGGTCGCGGAAGCCCGGCCACCGCCTCACGGGCGAGCGTCTTCTGTGCCGGACCACGGATTCCGACGAAGGGGAACTGATCGCGCATGTACGCGCGCATCGCCGCCGCCTGTTCCGGGTCCGCCGCCGCCGTGAACGTACGGGTGAGTCGCCGCATGATTTCGTCGGCGAGCGGTGTGGGAACGGCGGCGCTGGGCACGGCGTACAGAATGGCAGACTGACGGGCATGAAGGTTGCTGAGGCCCAACGGAACTGGGATCCGTTGCCGGGCTGGCTCAACACGGCGAGCTACGGGTTGCCACCACGCTCGGCGTGGGAGGCGATGCAGGCGGCGCTGAACGACTGGCGCGTCGGTCGCGTTTCCTGGGAGGGGTGGGACGGCCAGACCCAGCGCGCGCGGGAGAGCTTTGCCCGCCTGGTCGGCGTCGACGCCGGTGATGTGGCGGTCGGTTCGCAGGTGTCGCAGATGCTGGCGCCGTTCGCCTCGGCGCTGCCCGGCGGCGCCCACGTGCTCACACCAGACAACGAGTTCACATCGAACCTCTTCCCCTGGCTGGTGCAGGACCACCGGGGAGTGAAGGTCACCAACGTCCCCTCGTCGCGGTTCGCGGACGAGATCACGCCCGGCACGGATGTGGTCGCGTTCAGCCTCGTCCAGTCGGCGATCGGAGAGGTCGCCGACTATCACGCGATTGTCGCGGCTGCCCGGACCGTTGGGGCCATGGTCGTCGTCGACGCCACCCAGGGCTGCGGCTGGCTGCCGTTCGACGCGTCGCTCGCCGATGTCGTGGTGGTCGCCGCGTACAAGTGGCTCATGTCGCCGCGCGGCGCCGCGTTCGCCTATGTCGCGCCCGCCGTGCGCGACCTCACTCCACCCATCGCGGCCGGCTGGTACGCGACAGAGGACCCATACTCCTCGTACTATGGCCCGCCTCTGCGCCTCTCGAAGTCGGCGCGGCGACTCGACGTGTCGCCGGCGTGGTTCTCGTGGGTCGCCGCCGCGCCGACGCTGGAGCTGATCGAGGAGATCGGCATCGGCGCCATTGAGGCCCATAACGTGAGCCTGGCGAACCGGTTTCTCACCGGCCTCGGTCAACCGCCGGGGTCCAGCGCGATCGTGATCGTCGACGTTCCGGGCGCCGAGGAGCGGCTGGCCGCGGCAGGGGTACGGGCGGCGGTGCGCGCTGGTCGGGTACGCGCCTCATTTCACGTGTACTCGACGGAGCGGGATGTCGACATGGCGCTCGAGGCGCTGGCGGGCTGATGCCGACCCGTCCCGCGGCGGGTGGCGGGCGGTGGGTCGACGTCGATCCGGCCCGCCTACCACGGTGGCTTTCCGGCTTCGCCGATCGCCATGGGGAATCAACCTCGGCCATGCGAGGAGATGTCCTGACACTGGTGGGCGCCGACGGATCGGTCGCCGAGCTGCATCCGCCACCCGGGGCGCCGGCGTCGGCTACACCGTACGAATTCGTCGTCGCGGCCCAGCAGCCGCGTCGAGTTGGTTTGCTCATCGCCCGTCAGGCGGCCGTCGCGGTGGGCATCGCCGATGGCGACCGCCTCACGGCGTCCAAGGTGGACTCGTCCTATGTGCAGGGTCGCACGGCGGCAGGTGGATGGTCGCAGCACAGGTTCGCGCGCCGGCGCGCGAATCAGGCGAAGGCGGCGGCCGGCGCGGCCGCCGAGATCGTTGCGCAGATGCTCCTGCCCCAGGCGAAGCGGTTGCATGCCGTTGTCTGCGGTGGTGATCGGCGGGCCGTCGACGCCGTGCTCGCCGATCCTCGCCTCGCCCCGGTGGCCGCGCTGAAGTCCGAGCGCTTCCTCGACCTGCCCGAACCGCGCCTGGTCGTGCTCCAGCAAGCGGTGCCGGCGGCCCGAGCGATCCGGGTCCGAGTGATCGACGCCCAGTGATCGACGGCCCAGTGATCGACGCCGAGGGTTGATGGCTAGGCGAATGTGTTGCAGGCCTTGGGGTCGCCGGTCGAGTAGCCCTTGGAGAACCACTGCTGCCGCTGGGCCGAGGAACCGTGCGTGAACTGAGACTCGTCGACGCCGCCGCCCATCTTCTTCTGGATCGCATCGTCGCCCACCGCGGCGGCGGCCGCCAATGCCTCGTTGATGTCCTGCTGGGTGATTGAGGTGAACAGCGGTCGGCCGCTGGCATCGGTCGTCGTGCTCGCGTGCTTGGTCCACACGCCGGCGTAGCAGTCGGCCTGTAGTTCGAGCATGACCGAGTACCGGTTGGCGTTGGATGGGTCGCGCTCCATCTGCCGGCGTACCTGCGCCTCGGTACCTACCACGTCCTGGACATGGTGCCCGTACTCGTGGGCCAGCACGTAGGGCTGAGCGAACTCACCCTTGGCGCCGAACCGGCTGGCCAGCTGATTCCAGAACGACAGATCGATGTAGACGAGGTTATCTACTGGGCAGTAGAACGGCCCGACACCGCTGTCGGCCGGGCCGCAGCCGGTGTTGATCGCCTGCTCGAAGAAGACGGTGTCCGACGGCTCATATTGTCGGCCGAAGGCCTGCGGCAGTGCGGTCTGCCAGTAGTTCTGGATCGAGTTGACGTAGAGCGCATTGCGGCACTTGACGTCGTTCAACCGGTCGGGGTTGTCGATGCCGCATTCGAGCGGCGCCTCCGAGCCGGTGCCACCATCCCCGAGTATCTGATTGCCGCCGACGAGGCCACCGATCACGAGGAGGGCGAGGACTATGAGTCCGATCACACCCTTGCCGCCGCCAGCGGGTATCGGGATTCCGGCTAGTCCGCCGCCCGAGGAGCCGACGTCACGCACCTGCTCGGTATCGATTTGAGCGTCTTCGTTGATATCCATTACCGACTCCTCAGTCCTCGTCCTCCACTCTCTACCCGTCGATCTTGGCCAATAATCGCTTCGGTCCTTCCGCTACACTTGTCGCGTGCTGCGCTGCGAAGACTGACCAGCCCCGCGCCGACCGCTGCAACGAGGACTACTGCGGCCGGCGTATACGCGCGCCCGTCAACGTTCGACAGCCGAATGCGAGACTTCCCATGATCAATGCCACCGGGCTAGAGCTGCGTGCTGGTCCGCGCATCCTGCTCGCCGAGGCCGCTCTCCGGGTCCAGCCCGGCGATCGAATCGGCCTGGTCGGCCGCAATGGGGCCGGCAAGACCACCACGCTCAAGGTTCTCGCCGGCGAGGGCAGCCCTTACGCGGGCGCGCTCGAGCGTCGTGGCCCGGTTGGCTACCTGCCGCAGGACCCCCGGACCGGCGACCTCGGCATGACCGCCCGGGACCGGGTGCTCTCAGCGCGGGGCCTGGACACGCTGCATGCCGAGATGGCTGCTGTGCAGGCCTCGCTGGCGGACGACCCATCGGACCGATTGGTGCGACGCTACGGCGCGCTCGAGGATCGGTTCGCCGGCCTCGGCGGGTACGCCGCGGAGGCGGATGCTGCCCGGATCTGCGCCAACCTCGGGCTGCCGGATCGGGTCCTCTCCCAACAGCTCGGTACGTTGTCGGGCGGCCAGCGTCGGCGGATCGAGCTGGCTCGGATCCTGTTCCGGGACGCCGGCGAAACCGGAGGCGGGACCCTGCTGCTCGACGAGCCGACCAACCATCTCGACGCCGATTCGATCATCTGGCTGCGCGGGTTCCTCGCGGGGCACAAGGGCGGTCTCGTAGTCGTCTCCCACGATGTGTCTCTTTTGGAGTCGGTCGTCAACAAGGTCTGGTACCTCGACGCCAACCGGTCGACTGTGGACATCTACAACCTCCGTTGGAAGGCGTATCTCGACCAGCGCGAGACCGACGAGCGCCGGCGGCGTCGCGAGCGGGCCAACGCGGAGAAGAAGGCCGGCGCGCTGATGGCACAGGCCGACAAGATGCGGGCCAAGGCCACCAAGACGGTCGCCGCCCAGAACATGGCCCGCCGGGCGGAGAGGATGCTCGCCGGTCTCGACGACGTGAGGGCATCCGACAAGGTCGCCAAGGTGCGCTTTCCCACACCAGCTTCGTGCGGGAGGACACCTCTCACCGCCCAGGCACTGTCCAAATCGTATGGATCATTGGAGATCTTCTGCGATGTCGACGTGGCCGTAGACCGGGGGTCGCGGGTCGCGATACTCGGGCTCAACGGTGCCGGTAAGACGACGCTGCTTCGGATCCTGGCTGGCCTTTTGGAGCCGGACACCGGCGTTGTGACGCCGGGGCACGGGCTGCGGATGGGGTATTACGCGCAGGAGCACGAGACCCTCGACGTGTCGCGTTCGGTTCTGGATCACATGCGCTCGGCGGCGCCGGATCAAACGGACGGGGACCTTCGTCGGATCCTCGGGGCGTTCTTGTTTTCGGGCGACGATGTGACCAAACCGGCCGGTGTTCTCTCCGGTGGCGAGAAGACCCGGCTGGCGCTGGCAACCCTCGTATGCTCCCGGGCGAACGTGCTCCTGCTCGATGAGCCGACGAACAACCTCGACCCGATCAGCCGGGAACAGGTCCTGGACGCGATCGCGCGCTATCCGGGCGCGATCGTCCTTGTCACCCACGATCCCGGCGCCGTGCAGGCGCTCAAGCCGGATCGTGCGATCCTGCTGCCCGACGGCGTCGAGGATGCCTGGAGCGACGACCTCCTCGAACTCGTCGAACTCGCCTAACCCCTTCCGCGCCGATCATGTTTTGGAAGTCATGATCGGCGCGGTTTGGCGACCGTGAGTTCATGATCACGGGGATCTTGATTTCACTCTGTCGGCGCGGCGACGGCAGCGCGGGTGGCCGCTGGACGGTGCTGGTGGCGGCTGGACGGTGCTGGTGGCACTCACCGTGGTCTGCGGGACGCTTTCTTGGGTCCTTCTCGTCGCCGTGCTCGCGGCCCGCCTACATGAAACCCTCCCGCCCTCCCCCGCCAGCCGGGCATCAAGGCGCCCCCAGGTGGGTCCGCCCCGGGTGCCCCGGCGTGCGGCGTCAAGGATGCCGCATCAAGGGCGCCCCAAGATCGCCGTGATCATGAGCTGACGGCGCGGAACAGCGCCGATCATGATCTCCAAATCATGATCGGCGAAAGGCGGGGGCGGTTACCAGGGGGTGGCGAGGACGGCTTGGACAATGATGGCGGTCAGCGCACCGACCCCGACGAGGAGCAGCGGGCTTTCCGGTGGCGGTCCGCCCTGCCGTCGAGGTGCGACCGCCGCGACCGTGAGCCACGGGAAGAACGGGAGCCACGCCGCCTCGGCACCGCCCCGGGCCAGGCCGGCGAGCACCGAGAATGCCACCGCGACTCCGGCGCCGACGAGGAACGGCCAGCCGGGAGTGTTGCGGATCCGGCGCAGGCTGCGCACCAGCGGCGGTCCGGCGGCGAGCAGGAGCGCGACGACGCTGATGCCGCCCCACCACACGGGCGAGCGGCCCGGCTGAACCCGCGCTACATAATCGGCCCGTGCAACCAGCAGGCCGTCGATCCAGGTGAATCCAGCGAACTGCGCGGCCAGCACGGGTAGCAGTGCGCCGAGTCCGGTGGCCACGTTGAGGAAGGCCCGCCGCCGGGCGAAGTACAGGCACACCACCGAAAGGCCGAGCCACGGTGCGGCGTACGAGAAGAAGGCCGCCACACCCAGGGTCACACCGCACGCCAACGCCCATGCGCCGGCCCGCCATCCGGTGCGGGTGGGCGCGCTCGCCCGTACCCCCATCGCCACCATCGCCGCGCCGAGCAGGGCGACCACCACGTCGACCGACACCGCTACCCACACGGCGTAAGGCGCGAGGATGAGCACGGGCGCGTACCGGCGCGCCGCCACCTCGCCACATACTCCCCGCACGGCGCTGAGCACGACTGGTGTGATGAGGGCACCGAGCGCCACGATGAGCACGCCCAGCGAGAGCCGATCGGTCAATCCGAGGCGATGCAGCGCCCAGAGCAGCATGACCGGGCCGGGTGGGTGTCCCCGCGCGGCCACTGAGTGCGCCGCTCCGTCGTCGGTGTAGCCGCGCAGGTAGGCGAACCAGTCGTCGCCGACCAGCGGCACGTCGACGAGGTAGTTGTCCGGCGACTGGAGTGCGCGGGTGAGACCCGCAGCGCCGTCGACGAGGGCCAGCGCCACGGCCCAGGCGAATGTGCCGAGCCAGCCGGTGAAGAGTACGGAGCGGAAACTCCGCTGATCGAATCGGGCTCGAGCGGCGGCCAGAAGGACACCGACCGCGACAAGCGGGGCGAGCACCGAGGTGAAGCCGAACGCGAACCGGTAGGAGCCCAGGAACGGGGCGGACCTCGTGCCAAGTTGGGCCCCGCCGCGGACCGCGATCCAGGTGAGGCCGAGGCCGATCGCGGTCAGCGCGAGCCAGAGCAGCAGGTCCTGCCGCTCCTGTCGGGCTTCCTCGCTGACCGCGGGCGTTATCACGGGCCATCACGGTAGCGGTATGAAGAACCGGACACATCAACGCGTGTCCGCTGGCGTTGAAATGATGTCTAGCGCATGATCGTCGAAGACGGTCTAATAGGTGAGACCGGGAACATCACTTCACACGAAGCGGTGTTCCACCAAATCCGCCCATGTAGGACGTGAGGACCTCAAGATGGCAGCCACCACAACCGCCACAACTGGCACCGAGAAAGGGCGCCGAATCGTCGGCGCGGAACGAGCGACGCTCGCAAAAGACCTGGTCAAGCGGTACACGTCCGGTGAGAGCATCCGTGCGCTGGCCTCGTCGACGGGTCGCTCCTACGGATTCGTGCACCGGGTTCTGACCGAGTCCGGCGTCCAACTTCGCCAGCGCGGGGGTGCGCGGCGCCGCAAGAAGGCGGCCTGACCGCACGGTGAGCGACCCCGGGGTTCGCCTGGATCGTGACGGGCCGGTGGCGACGGTGACGTTGTGCCGGCCCCACGTCCTAAACGCGCAAACTCCCGCGACGTGGGAGGCACTTCGGCAGATGGGGCGCGATCTGCCTGGGGATATTCGGGTTGTCGTGGTACGGGGTGAGGGGCGAGCCTTCTCGGCAGGGCTCGACCTGTCGGCGGTGAGCGAGGGCGGTGGGTTCAGCTTCTCGGACCTTGCGGCCCGCGACGAAGGGGCGGCTGCCGAGACGATCGCGGGATATCAGGAAGGGTTCGGGTGGCTGCGCCGCGCGGATCTGGTGAGCATCGCGGCGGTGCGGGGTCACGCGATTGGGGCGGGCTTCCAGCTCGCTCTCGCCTGCGACCTACGGGTCCTCGCCGAAGATGCGCAGCTGACGATGGCCGAGGTCGCGCTCGGTCTGGTTCCGGACCTCGGCGGGACGAAACGGTTGGTGGAGCTCGTCGGCTACTCCCGAGCGCTGGAGCTGTGTGTGACCGGGCGGCGGGTCGGCGCAAGCGAGGCCGACAGGCTGGGTTTGGCCACGTCGGTGGTGGCCTCCGACGACCTGGATAAGGCGGTCGAGGAGCTCACCGCGCAGATTCTGACCGCCAACCGGGACGCCGTCATCGAGATCAAGGCGCTGCTCTCGGCGGCTGCGTCGCGCGGCTTTCCCGAGCAGGAGGCCGCCGAACGGGCCGCTCAGGTGCGTCGCATCCGCGATCTGGTCGGGCAGGGCGACTAGCCGCCGCTGTGCTGTGGGCGAAAACCGTCCGTGCCCGGAAAGAATGGCTGGCCGGCTGGGGTTGTCGGAGGCGAGACCTATGGTCATTGGTACGGCGTGCGTTGTGGACTTCGTGCGGGAGGTGATCGATGGGGCACCCGATGGGCGGCATGGCGACGAGCAGTTGGAGCATGCTGCGCTCCGAGCGTCGTCGCGGCGAACTGGGTGACAAGAAGGTGGGTCGCGAGACCGCGGTGCGGGTGCTTCGGTTCGCGCGACCGTACCGGAAGATCATCGTCTTCTTCCTCTTGCTCGTGATCGCCTCGTCCGTGATCGCGGTGGCGACCCCGGTGCTAGCGGGGGACGTGATCAACGCGATTAGCCATGGGGGCCCGAACGCCGGGAGAACGGTCATTCGGATCGCGCTGCTGATCGGGGCGCTCGCCGTCGTGGGAGCCGCGCTAACGCTGGCGCAGCGGTTCTTCTCTTCCCGTATCGGCGAGAGCATCATCTTCGATCTGCGCACTCTGGTCTACGACCATGTGCAGCGGATGCCGCTGCAGTTCTTCACGCGCACCCAGACCGGGGCGCTCGTCAGTCGCCTCAACTCCGACGTGCTCGGCGCTCAGCAGGCGTTCACCTCGACGCTGTCGGGCACGGTCGGCAATATCATCTCGCTGATCGTCACGGCAGGCGTGATGTTTACGCTCTCTTGGCAGGTCACGGCGTTGTCGCTCGTGCTGGTGCCGGCGTTCCTGCTGCCGGCTCGCTGGGTTGGGCGGCGGTTGGCCGAGATTACGCGCGAGTCATACCAACTCGACGCGACGATGAGTGCCACCATGACCGAACGCTTCGGCGTCGCGGGTGCCCTGCTGGTCAAGCTCTTCGGCCGGCCCGAAGTGGAGGCGGAGCGGTTCTCCTTCCGGGCGGCGCGGGTGCGTGACATCGGCGTGCGCCAGGCCATGTACGGCACGACCTTCTTCGCCGCGATGATGCTGGTGGCGTCGCTTGCGCAGGCCCTCACCTACGGGTTGGGTGGCTGGCTCGCCGTCCGCGGGACGATCGACGCTGGCACGGTGGTTACGCTCGCCCTGCTGCTGACCCAGCTCTACGGCCCGATCACGTCCCTGTCGAACATCCGGGTCAACATCATGAGCGCGCTCGTCTCGTTCGAGCGCGTCTTCGAGGTGCTCGACCTGCCGCCGTCGATCTCGGAGAAGCCGGGCGCGGTGCCGGTGCCGAAGGGCTCGGCCAAGGTCGAGTTCCGCGACGTCCATTTCCGCTATCCGGCGGCGGCCGAGGTGTCGCTCGCCTCGCTGGAGGACGTTGCCGTATTGGAGCGGACCGTCACGGAGCCGGTGCTGCGCGGGCTCACGTTCACCGTCGAGCCCGGAAAGATGGTGGCGCTGGTCGGCCCGTCGGGGGCGGGCAAGTCAACGACCGCGATGCTGGTGCCGCGCGTCTATGACGCGACCGTCGGGGCGGTGCTCGTCGGCGGGATCGACGTGCGGGATGCAACGCTGGATTCGTTGCGCGCCACGATCGGCGTCGTTACCCAGGACGCCCACCTGTTCCACGAGACGATCGCGGAGAATCTGCGCTACGCCCAACCGGACGCGACCGATGAGGATTTGTGGCTTGCGTTGGAGCGGGCGCAGATCGGCGAGCTGGTCCGCGCGCTGCCCGACGGGCTCGACACGGTCGTGGGCGAGCGGGGCTACCGGTTCTCCGGCGGGGAGAAGCAACGGATCGCGATCGCCCGAATGCTGCTCAAGGCACCGTCCATTGTCATCCTTGACGAGGCCACGGCACACCTGGACAGCGAGTCGGAGGCAGCGGTACAGCGGGCACTGTCCGCCGCGCTGACGGGCCGGACCGCGCTCGTCATCGCCCACAGGTTGTCAACGGTGCGTGAGGCGGATCAGATTGTCGTCCTCGACGACGGCAAGATCGTCGAGCAGGGTACCCATGAGGAGCTTATGGTGTCCGGCGGGCTCTATTCCGAGCTCTATCGGACCCAGTTCGCCGTGACCGACTCGCCCGTCCCCGGCGCGCCCGCCACCCTCGGCGCGCCCACAGAAGCGTCCTCCTCCCGTGCATCCAGCCTCGACTCGCCCACCCCCGGCGGGCCCCCCACCGAGGCGCCGATCATGACTTGGAGGTCATGATCGGCGGCATTTCTTGACGCTGAACTCATGATCGCCGGCCGCCAGCCTGGGCTGGCGGGAAGGTGCGCTCGAGCCGTGCAGCGGCCTCTCGCGGCTGATCGCGGTGCCAGGCTGATCAGAGTGCTCAGGCCCGCCTTGCCTAGGCCCGTGCCACCGCCCGCTCGCCCCGTGTCACCGCCGGCGTGCCCGATCGCGATCTCTTCCCGCTCCGACATGGGACAGATACCGCCCCCGACGGCGGCGAAAGATCCAAAGACGGCATGCCGCCACTGTCACGAAACCAACCCTTCGCGGTCGTGTGCGATACGCCGGCAGTCTGCGCCGCCACCTCGGTGAACGAGCTGCAGCCGACAAGCCTCCAGAACTCACGACGAACGGCGCGGGGAACCCCGGGCGACGACCCATGATCAACACCTCGAAATCTCAAGGTGTTGCGACCACCCCTTGAACCCGGGTCGCCCGGCAGGGGCGTGTGATGAACAGTTGCGATGACGGCGGCGGCGAGATTCGGTTTGCGGTTGACGTAACGTCAACTTCTATGGTTGACGGCGTGAGGGCAAGCAGCACGAAATGGTCAACCGCGCAGGTGGCTCGGATGTCGAGGGTGACATCGAGAACCCTGCGTCATTACGACGAGATCGGGCTGCTGCGCCCGGCAACGGTCGCCGGCAACGGGCTGCGCTACTACGAGCGCGACCAGTTGCTGCGGCTGCAGCAAATTCTGGTGCTTCGGGACCTTGGACTCAGCCTGGAGTCGATCTCCATGATCGTCAATGAGGGCGGCGACGAGACCGAGCAACTACGGCGCCACCACCGGTGGCTGATCGAAGAGCGAGACCGGTTCGACCGGCTCGCCGGGACGGTCGCGGCCACGATCGAGAAAATGGAGGGAGGTGAATCAGTGCGACCCGAGGAACTGTTTGAGAACTTCGATGCCGAAAAGCAAGCCCGGTACGAGGCGGAGCTCGTCGACCGGTACGGACCGACGATCGTTCCGAAGATCGAGGAGAGCAAGCGGCGGATGTCAACCTGGACCAGGGCCGACGCAGGCCGCATCCAGGAGGATTGGAACCAGATCGGCCCGAGACTGATCGAGTTGATCGATGAGAGTGCCGCCAACGACGATGCCCGAGTGCTCGATGTGATCGACCTGCACTACCGCTGGGTGTCCAACTTCTGGACGCCGAACCGTGAGGCGTACATCGGCCTGGGCGAGCTATACGTCGACCATCCGGAGTTCAAGGCGAACTACGACGCGCAGGACCCGCGACTCGCCGAGTTCTTGCGCGACGCCATGGCCGCCTACGCGCAGGCCCGGCTGTAGGCCGGCCGTCTGGGGAGCTGCAGATCCCCGGACCGGCCGACGCCCGTGTGTGCAAGGGCCGCGGGACTTCAGATCCGGCGGCCAACCACGCGGGCGAACCCGAGCGTGCGGCCGCCGTCGATGCGCAGCATCTCTGCCTCGCGGGTGCCGAACTCGCGCACGAAGTCATCCTCGCTGACCTCCGCGCAAACCTCGTTCCACAAAGCCCAATCCCGCCAGCCGTCATCGAGCAGGTCGGCGGCCTCCACCTCGACCACGCCGCCCCGGCTCCAGTGCCGACGCCACCACGGCGGTGAGTGAAACGTCCAAAAACCGGGCTCCCAGAACGGCGCCAAGTGCTCGGGCACCTCCTCCAGCTCGGCGGTCAATCCGGGCGCGACCACGCCGAGCACCCCGTCTGGCCGCAGAAATCTCGTCAGATAGCCGAGATACAGGTCGTCGGTGCCGAAGTAATGAAACGCGTCAATGCTTACGATGGCGTCGAAGTATCCATCCGCGAAGGGCAGGTCGTGCGCCTCGGCGCGCAGCGGAGTGACGCTGTCGGCGCATCCGGCCGCCTGGATCCGATCCCAGTTCTCGGCCGGCTTGATCCACAGGTCGGCCGCCGTTACCCGTACGCCGAATTCCCGGGCCAGAAAAATGGACGTGAGTGCCTTCCCGCAGCCGAGATCGAGCACGCGCGCGCCCGGCACAAGGTCGATCGCTGAGGACAGCCACTCGGCCAGCCACAGCGGATTCGGCCCCATGACATTGTCGATCATCCACTGTGGCTCGTACTGGGCACTGCGGGGATAGCGCGGCAGCGTCAGCCTCGCGCGGAGCTCTTCTGTCACCCCGGGAGTATCGCCGAAGGTCCCTCAAAAGGCCCGCAGGGCTCCGCCGTCGACCGGCACGGAGAGTCCGGTAAGGTAGCTCGCCGCCGGTGAGAGCAGAAACGCCGCCAGCCGCCCGAACTCGGCCGGTTCGCCCAAGCGGCCCAACGGGATCGCCGCCTCCGCCTCCGCCTGGGCCGCCGCAGCGTCGCCAGTCGCGGCGAACAGCTCCCGGTTACGGTCGGTGAGGATCCGATGTGGCAGGAGGGCGAAGACACGAACGCCGCGCGGGCCGTACTCGTCCGCCATGTCCTTTACGACGCCCGCCAGGCCGGGGCGGAGACCGTTGGATAGCCCCAGTCCGGCGAGGGGCGCGCGCACCGACGTCGAGAGTACGAACCCCACGGCGCCACCGCGGCCGAGTTCGCCGACAACGGTTCGCGCGACCCGCACGCTGCCGAGGAAGACCGATTCGAATGCCTCGCGCCACTGCTCATCGGTGGCCTGGGCGGCGGTGGTACGGGGTGGGCCGCCAACCGAGATCAGGGCGCCGTCGATCCGGCCGAAGCTCGATCGAGCGGCGTCGAGTATCCGCCGCGCCGCCGCGGGATCCTTGAGATCCGCAGCAACGCCGGCGGCCCGATCTTCGCCGGAGGCGTTGAGGACGCGGACTGCCTCCTCGACCCGGCCCGGGTCGCGGGACGACACCACCACACGTGCGCCGTCGGCGACCAGGCATTGGGCCGTGGCGAAGCCCAGCCCGCGAGATGCTCCGGTGAGTACGTAGACACGGCCGTCGAGCTCGAGATCCATGCCCGCCATTGTGCTGTGCGCGGCTCACCGGCGCAGGTTTGACCGCCACACGCGGCCAAGGACCTGCACGAGCACGCCGCCCGGAATCCTACGGGCGCCAACGATCCGGCGCCGGGGCGGCGAGGCACCGTCGTAACGCCACAGCACCTCCCGACGCGCCAACTCTCCGGCCGCGGTTGGCCCGAGCCGGTCGGAGGCGGCGAGCGACCGTGCGAAGTCCCAGCCGTCGCGAAGCGCCCCCAACGGTGGGCGGCCCCCGGCCCAAGCGGCGAATGCGGCGCTCCATTGTGGACCAAGCTCCGAGCCAAGCCCGGGCCACACCGCGGCGACCTCGCCGGCGCGCTTGCGCAGCAACGCCTGCGCCGCGGCCTGTACGCCACGGCCGTCGAACCCGGCCGGCGGCGGCGCACCGGCGACGAGCGCCGCGACCAGTGCAGCCTGGCGTCGTGCGTACGCCTCCCGAGTCACGACGGCTCAGGCTCCTGACGTCTCACGGACACATGCCGGCTTATGCCGTGATCCGGGGCAGCGCGGCCGCGTCGGCGATCGCGTCCAGCTCCTTGCGGAGGGCCCGCGCTGACGGAAAGTCGCCGTCGCGCTCGAGGATGAGCGCCGGCGGCTGCCGCCGCTCGCACAGCGCTGTCACCAGATCGAGCACCTCAGCTGGCACCGCATCGGTATGCGTGTCGTGGTAGAGCCCGTCGTGCTCGGCCCCGCCCGCCACGTGAACGTAGGCGATTCGGTCCAGTGGCAGTCGGTCGAGCATCTCGAGCGGATCCTCGGCCCGGTTGCGGGCGTTGGCGTACACGTTGGCGACGTCGAGGAGCAGTTGCGCATCCGTACGTTCGAGAATCTCGCCGAGAAACTCGGCCTCGGACATCTCGGAATCGGGCCAGTCGAAGAGGGCGGCGATGGGTTCGAGCGCGATGGGCACTGGCAGATCCGCTTGGGTACGACGGACATTGTCCACAATGGCCTCAACGGCGTCTTTCGAGCGGGGTACGGGTAGCAGGTGCCCGGCCTCTCTTCCGCCGGCCCGGACAAATGCGATGTGCTCGCTCACCAGCGGCGCGGCGAGCACGTCTGCGCAGTGCGCAAGGTGGGCCACCCGGGTCGGATCGACCGGCTCCGCACCGCCGAGCGAGAGCCGCACGCCGTGAGGCACGATCGCGACGCCACGTCCGCGCAGCGCGGTGAGGCCCTCGGGAAGGTCATGACCGGTGCTTGGCAGTGACTCGGCGACGACCTCGGTGAAGCGAAGGCCAGGCAGATCGGCGACGAACCCCGCGATCTGGCGCCGCCAGCCAATGCCGACGCCATACCGGCTCTGCGCGTTCGCCGCGGTGTCCGGGGCGCTATTCCGGGTGGTCACCCGCCGCAGCCCCCGCCGCAGCCGCCGCCGCCGCAGCCCCCGCCGCCGCCTCAGCCCCCGTCGGCGGAGCCGCCGGAGCCACCGGAGTCGCCGATCCAACCGCTGCCGCCGGAGTCCGCGCTTCGTCGGATGCCGGCCTCGCCGGCGAACGCCGGGTCGGCGGCCCAAATCGCGGCCGTGCCGAACAGCGCGACTCCCATCGCCGCGCCGGCCATCCCGTACGTCGACCACGCCGGCGACTGGTACGGGGCGAGGTGCGCGTTGGCCCGCCGGGCCTGCGCGATCGCTTGCTTTCCCGTGGGCGACATGCGGGGAACGCGGAGGAGGATCCCGCCGACGATGACAGCAACGATCGCGAGCGCCGCGACGAAACCGACGGCCTTGTCGTTCGCGATGCCGGCAATAAGGCGTACGAATCCGAAACCGCCAAGCGTGACGAGAAGCCATCCGCCCAGGCGCGCCTGGGATCGCCGGCTAGAGTCCAACACCCATGCGGAACGCTCGATGTCCGCGTCGAGCTGGTCGAGGGCGGACCGGACGCTGTGATCCGCGGCGAGATCGGTGACCCGAACGCCGCGGCCCGCCGCGTCGTGTATGGCGTGGTCCAGCCGGCTGCCAGCGGTGGGGACCGGCCCGGTCGCGGTCAACGCGCCCCGCTCGCCCAGGCCGACCGCGCCGGCGCCGCGCAGGCCGACCGCGCCGGCGGCGTGCAGGCCGGCCAGCGATGCGTAGAGCGCCCGCGATCGTCCGCCTTGGAGTATGGCCGCCTCGCCGGCCGTGGGTGTCCGGGTGGTGCTGGCGCCGCCGGCACTCGTGATGATCAGCCGGGCGATGACGCCGCCAACGAGGAAGACGCCGAGCGCGCCCAGGTACGCAACGAGAAAGTCAGGTCCACTGATGCCCCAGGTGTCACCCGGGTCCGCTAGGCCGAGCATCGGATCCGCCTCCTGCGGGTAACCCGACCGTCCGTGGGGGAGGTCGCACCGTCATTGTGAGGCCATTCAGCAACCAAGATCTCGTTGATCATGATATCAGCGTTGCCCGGAGGCGTCGCTCCTGTCCACCACGTGATGTTAGGCCGGGGGTGGGGGGGGGGGGGCCGGGGGCCGCGACGCGATCGCG
>JAXIPB010000275.1:0-3328 GCA_045403155.1 Micromonosporaceae bacterium | reverse complement strand
GCTCGGCGAACACGGCCGCGCGCCGATTGGCCCTGATCGACCGGTAGGCTCCGGTGGCGAGGAACCCCAGCAATGCGCCGATAAGCAAGCCCACCCATCGCAAGAATGGACCGGGGAGTACCAGGAATAGCACGGCCGCCGACGGAACCATCACGCACGCCCGAAGCAGCACCCACTCGTGTGGCCTCACCCGCATTCCAGCTTGGTCGAGTCGGAGACTAATTCGCTCCTCCAGACCGGCGGAGCGAACTATCCCGGCGCTCGCCGAGAGTGCGGCGCGAGTAAACGCGCTGTTCGGCTCGACGTTTCTCGTCTTCAGCGATTTGACGCGACCCGGGGCGAATTGATCGATCTGTGCGATGTGACCGTCCTTCTTCGGGCGCGGCCATGTCAGCGCGACGACCAAGCCGATGCCGCCAAGAAAGAAGAATCCGCCCAGTGCCCACGGTGCCCAGCCGGGAATCCAACCAAGGCGTGGCGGTGCGGCGACCCGGACCGGAGGCCCTGCCGCAAATGTAATCGGGACATTCGTGGTTAGCGTTCCGGCGGTCGTCTCGAGCGACACGACCAGGGTCTCTTGCCGATCGCCAAGGCTTTGTGGAACTACTGCCTCGACCGAGAGCACGACGGAGAATCCACCGGCGACTGCCCGGAAGGAGTCCGCGACGAATGTGGCATCCGGCGCAGTCAGCACCCGGCCGTCGCCGACCACCGCGATGTCCTGCAGGGCGTCGAGACCCTTCTTATCCGCCTGGAATGCTACGACATCGACGGCCAGCTTCTCTTGCCTCAGGCGGCTCTGCAATTGACTCAGCGTTATGTTCGACGCGGTGTCGAGCCCATCGGAGAGCACGAGCACTCGCCTCTCGCTGCCAGGACCAAACTGCGCCTCCCGCAGCGCCGTGGCTGCGAGCGCCACCGCGTCGTAGAGGGCCGTGTTTCCGTCGCCGCGCAGTGAGCTTGTCGCGTTAGTGAGCGCTGCCCGGTCCTGGGTCGGTTTCAGCACAAGCCTTGGCTCATCGCTCACCGCGATCAGGCCAACCTGAACATCCTCGGGTAGGGCTGACGCAAGTTCGCGAACCGCGTTCTGTGCGGCGGTGAGCCGCGCGCCGGCGACTGATCCGCTCACGTCAAGCACGACAATAAGCCCCCGCGGCGGCAACTTCGTCGCCGACCGACTCACCTTCTCGGCACTGGTGACGAGAGTCGTCTCGCCCACCCGGACCGAGACCTTCGACGGATCGATCGGCGTGTTCAGCGGGAGGTCGCTCGCCGTCAGCAGGAACCGCACAACTCCGGAAGCCGTCTCTAACCCACTCACGGCCAGGCCTGCCCCGGGGGCGGCGAGCGCCGGTGCTGGCGCGGCGAGCACGGACAAACTGCCGAACACCGCCGCTGCGAGACCGGCAACCAGGCGTGCGGCCTGACCGCGTACTGCATTCTTCACTGTTCTCATCGGTCCTGTCATAGGATCGCGGCGGATCGGCCGAAGACTTCCGGTCCAACGTGGATGCCGACATCCTCGAGATGGTCAAGGAATCGCGGGCGGAGACCGGTCGACTGCAGCGTGCCGCGGCTGCGGCCGAATTCGTCTACCCCGGCGCGGAAGTCGAAAAGGAATAGGTCCTGCAAGCTGATGACGTCGCCCTCCATGCCGACCACCTCGGTGATGTGGGTGATCCGGCGGGTGCCGTCCTTCAGCCGGGACTGATGGATGATCAGATCGATGGCCGAGGCGATCTGCTCGCGGATCGCGCGTACGGGCAGCTCTACGCCGGCCATCAGCACCATGGTCTCGATCCGAGAGAGCGAGTCCCGCGGCGTATTCGCGTGCACGGTGGTCAGGGAACCATCGTGGCCGGTGTTCATCGCCTGGAGCATGTCGAGGGCGGCCCCGTCGCGGACCTCGCCGACCACAATCCGGTCCGGGCGCATGCGCAGGGCGTTGCGCACGAGATCTCGTATGGTCACCTGACCGCGACCCTCAATGTTCGGTGGACGCGACTCCAGTCGCAGGACGTGTTCCTGGTGCAGTTGCAGCTCGGCTGCGTCCTCAATGGTGACGATGCGTTCATCCCCGGGGAGGAACTGCGACAGGACATTGAGCGTTGTGGTCTTGCCGGTGCCGGTTCCGCCACTGATCACCATGTCGAGACGGCCCTTCACGCATGCGGCGAGTAGGTCGGCCACTGGGCGACTCACGGTGCCGAACGAGATGAGGTCCTCGATTCCGTACGGGTCAGCGGCGAACTTGCGAATGGTCAGCACTGCGCCGTCAAGCGCGATCGGCGGGAGCACGGCATTCACCCGACTGCCGTCTGGAAGGCGTGCGTCAACCATGGGGCTAGCCTCGTCTACCCGGCGTCCGACCCTCGCCACGATCTTGTCGATAACGCGGCGAAGATGCGCCTCGTCGATGAACGCGGCGTCGACGGGCACGATGTGTCCGAAACGCTCCACATAGATCCGGTCCGGACCGTTGACCATGATCTCGCTGACGTCCTGATCCCGGAGCAGGGGTTCGAGCGGACCATGACCGAGGATCTCGTCGCAGATCTCATCGGTGATACGCGATCGGTCGGTCGACGTGAGTGGCTGCTCCTCCTTCGCCAGCACCTCCGCCAACGTCTCCTTGACGCTCTGCGCGAGCACCTCAGCGGATCGCTCGTTGTACAGCTGGGGGCCGAGGATGTCCTGGAGTTCCTTGTGCACGCGGCGGCGGATTTCCGCGAGCGGGCTTGCGGCAGGCGTGCGGTGCCGCGCGGTTGGATCTGCGGGCGAACGCCGCTGGGCAAGGCGATCGATCAGGCTCATGGCTTACCTTCCCCGGTTCAGCAAGCCGCGCAGCCCGCGAGCGGGGGTCCTCGTCGGCGTGGACGTGGTGAGCCAACCGAGCGCGAACTCGCGGATGGACTTGCTGACGGGGTGGTGCGGATTGTCGAGCATGATCGGTACACCTCGGTTGATCGACACCGGGACATCCCGGCTTGACGGTACGTGCGCCACAATCGGCGCGCGGATAACCCGCTCTATGTCCGTCGCAGTGAGGCCCACCTTGGCGTCGGAGCGGTTGAGCACGATAAGGCGTTGTTCCTTCGGCATTTCGAGCAGGTCGAACGTGTCCAAAGTGATGCGGAGGTTCTTCAGCGCCGGGATGTCCGGCGTCGTCAGTAGCACGTGAAGGTGTGACAAATCAAGAGCGGTCAGGACATGGTCGGTGAACTGCGGCGGAGTGTCGATGACAACGTACTCGAACATCCCACGCGCCAGTCCCATGACCTCGGCTACCAGGCCCTGCGTCACCCGTTCCGCCTCGGCCGGCCCGGGC
>JAXIPB010000213.1:0-27507 GCA_045403155.1 Micromonosporaceae bacterium | reverse complement strand
GCAGTCCCGGTGCGATCGTCCCTGGCGACGCGGCCGCCAGCGAGGCCACCGCCGAGGCGCTGGCTCGGCTCGCCGAACCCGACCTGCCGACCGCGGAGCGGCGCAGGGCGCTCGGCGAGATCGCGGCCGGTCTGCGAAAACGCGGCTTCAAGGACGTCGTGAGCCCGCGATTCCTCCAGCCCAAGGTGGTCATGGGCTGGATCGCCGACACTGTCGTCGACGTGGCGCCACGTATTCCGGTACGCAGCCTTGAGACGCTCTACAAGCAGTACCCCGGTCAGACCAATATGGAGATCGCCGCCCGCCTGGTCCGCAACGCCACCCGCACCAGCGCGGGGATCGGCGCGGTCGGCGGCGGGGTTTCGGCGGTCCAATGGGCCACCCCACCGACGCTGTTGACTGCCCCCGCGCTGTTAGCCGCCGAAACGGTGGCGGTCGTCGCCGTGGAGATCAAACTCATCGGCGAGCTACAGGAGCTCTACGGGCAACCAGTTCCGGGTGGGCACACGCAGCGGGCGATCACCCTGCTCCAGGCATGGGCGGGCCGACGGGGCGTGAACCTCATGGTGCCCGGCCGCGGGCTGGCCGCGGTCCTCGGCACGGCGGCCCGCCACGAGCTGCGCGACCGCCTGGTACGACGGTTCGGGCGCAGCCTCACCGCGCTCGGCCCACTCCTCACCGGCGCGGCGGTCGCGGCGTACCTCAATCGGCGGGCGACGATACGCCTCGCCGAGGAGGTCCGTAAGGACCTGGCGCGGCGGATGCCGCGCGAGATCACGCAGAGTTAAGCCCCGCCGGCATCGGGCCGGCCGCCGCCCGCGGCGGTCAGAGCCGCCATGAGCTTCTCCGGGTGGCGAGTGCTGACGAACCAATACGGCGTGGGATCGGTCGGATCGACCAGGTCGATGCGGACGCCACCCGGAATCCAGGGTCGCTGAATAACGAAGGCCAGCGGATCGGCGTACGGGCCAAGCAGGTCGCGTCGTTGCTGAGCGCCCAGTGCCTCGACCGACCCGATGACGTTCACCGGCAGGCGCGCGTCGTCAACGTGCAGCTCCTCGGCGTCGACGCTGATTGCGATGCGGCTCACCGCGAACAGGGCTGCGGCGGCCAGTGCGCCTGCGACGACGAAGGTCAGGGGATGCCGCAGCGCCATCGCTCCGATCGCGAGTTCCGCCGCCAGAAACGCAGCTGCCCCCAGCGCAGTCGGCCAGGCCCACCACGAAACGGTGAGCCGTTCGCGATAGGCCGGGGCGCGGCTGGGCACGAAAGGAGGGTACGGCCCCAACCCGCCGATCATGATTTGGAGGTCATGATCGACGCCGATTGGCGACCGACAGCTCATGATCGTTGCGATCTTGACGGTAGACCCCCGACCGGCGGCTGCGACCGCGTTAAGATCTCTGTTTTCGGTGCGGATGTCACGGGTGACGTCACTTCCTCACCGCCAGCGGCGATCTTGTGTTCGACGAGGCGGAAGGACGGATGCGTGGAGACCGTACGAGTTGAGGTGCGTCAGTTCGATGGCGGCTTGCCGGCGCCCCGGTATGCCCACGCCGGCGACGCGGGAGCGGATCTGCACGCGGCGGTGGATGTCGAGCTTGCTCCGGGCGCGCGGGCGCTCGTACCGACTGGCATCGCCATCGCACTGCCGGTCGGATTTGTGGGCCTGGTGCACCCGCGATCGGGGCTGGCCAACCGTCTCGGCGTGACGGTGCTCAACGCCCCCGGAACAGTTGACTCGGGGTATCGCGGCGAAATCATGGTCAACCTCGTCAACCCCGATCCCGACGTGACGGCGAGAATCGCTCGCGGTGACCGGATCGCCCAGCTTGTCGTTCAGCGGGTCGAGCGGGCAGACTTCCACCTGGTCGAGGAGCTCGAGGAGACCCCGCGCGGCGCAGGTGGACACGGCTCGACCGGGGGGCATGCCAGGCTGGACGCCGATGAGATGCTCGGTACTGAACAGCCTCGGTACTGAACAGCCTCGGCACAGAACAGCCTCGGCACTGAACAGCTTGGTGAGCGTCGGCGGAGTCCGGCGCAGAAGGAGTTGCGGTGATCTTCTCGCGACGTCGCGGGAACGCGGGTCGGCATAGCGCGGCAGCGTCTGGTCGAGGCGGGCGACACATCAGCAACAGCGGCCATGATCCGGCGTTAGATGAGGATCCCGAGGAGTACGCCGACGCCGACATCCCCGAGTTTGGTCCCTACGACGTGTCAGAGGCCCCGGACGACAAGCAGGAGCGGGTGGACCTGGGCGCACTGCGCATTCCGGCCATCGCCGGCGTCGAGATCCAGGTCGAGGCCGGGCCGCAGGGGCAGATTCAGCAGATCCAGCTGTCGCATGGCGGAAGCCGGCTGCAGATCGGAGCCTTCGCCGCGCCACGGTCGGAGGGCATCTGGGACGAGGTTCGCGAGAGCCTGCGTTCGGCGCTTGCTGCCGGCGGCGCTCGCCCCGAGGAGATCGATGGCGAGTACGGCTTGGAGCTGCGCGCTCGCGTCCGGGAAGGCTCCGGTACGACGGACATACGGCACGTAGGAATCGACGGCCCCCGATGGTTTGTGCACGGGGTCTACCTGGGCGCGGCGGCGATCGATCCCGGGCGGGCCGGTCCGTTGCAGGAAGTGCTGCGAGGTCTCGTCGTCGATCGTGGCAGCGAGGCCCGACCGGTCAGCGAGGCACTGCCGCTGCGGCTTCCGCTGGAGGCGGCGGAACAGCTCGAGCGAGCGGCGGCCAACGGGTCCGATCATGATCGTCAGGCGACCTGATGCCCGCCGACAACGACGTGCCGTCTGAGGGGGGACTTCGTCGCCTGCTCCGCCGATTCACCGCGAGCGAGGCCGAGCTCGACGCCGAGGAACTTCGGGCGGAGACGGCGGCATCGGGGTGCACACCGGCGCGAGAGGCGAGGCGTGGCCAGTTCGTGAGCGTCACGGGTCGATTGCGTACCGTGGTCTACACTCCACGAACAAACCTGCCTACCCTCGAGGCGGATCTCTACGACGGCAGCGACGTGGTGACCCTGGTATGGCTCGGGCGGCGGCAGATCGCCGGCATCGAGCCGGGTCGAGCGATTACCGCGCGGGGCCGGGTGGCGATCCGCGATGAGCGCAAGGTCATCTACAACCCGTACTACGAGCTGGATCAATCCTCATGACGTTCGAAGTCCCGAAGCACGATGAGCAGGATCAGAAGGACGAGCGGGATCAGGCCCTGCCCACCTTCTCCGAACAGGTCGCTGACCAACTGGGCGGCATGAAGGGAATGGTCGAGTCCGGCATTCCGGTGCTCGCGTTCGTGCTCGTCAACGTCGTGTGGGACCTGCAGCCGGCCCTGATCGTCGCGGTTGGGTTAGCGCTCGCCATCGCGGCCTTCCGACTCATCCAGGGCCAGACGGTTCGCCACGCGATGAACGGGCTGTTCGGCATTGGCATCGGCGCGTTGCTCGCCTGGCGAACGGGGAGCCCGAAGGACTTCTACCTGCCTGGAATCCTGCTGAGCCTGTGTTACGTGGTCGCGATGATCGCTTCGGTGGCTGCCCGTAAGCCGCTCGTCGGTTGGATCTGGTCGATCGTCGCGGATCGCGGCGGCACCCGCTGGCGCGACGACGCCGGGCTTCGCCGCATCTTCGGCTGGCTCACGGTGTTGTGGGCCGCGACGTACCTAGCCAAGGTCGTCGTCAATTCCTGGGTCTACCTCGCCGCCGGGCTCACCGAGGACCAGAAGGCCAGCATTCTCGGACTCATGCGCATCCTGCTCGGATTCCCGCCGTACGCGCTGCTGTTCGCCCTCACGGTCTGGGCCGTTCGCCGCCACCTCCGCACCACCACCCCGTCGATCATGACCTCCAGCTCATGATCGGCGCCCCCAGACGACGCTGAAATCATGATCGAGCAGATCATGGACATGCGGGCTCACGAGGTTCGCGTGCGCTCACCAAGGATCACCTTGCGGACGTCCTCCTCGACTTCGGTGGTACACACGAAAACGAGTTCATCGCCGGCCTCCAGCGAATCCGCGGGGGTAGGTGCGACAACGCGTTTGCCGCGCAGGATGGCGACGAGGGCCGAGTCGCGCGGGAGTGGCACCTCGCGGACCGCGTGACCGACGAATGGTGCCGACTCCGGCAGCGTGATCTCAACCAGGTTGGCCTGCGACTGCCGGAAGGTCATGAGGCGCACCAGGTCTCCGACCGAGACCGCCTCCTCGACAAGCGCGGCCATAAGGCGGGGCTTGCTGACCGAGACGTCCACTCCCCACTGATCGGTGAAGAGCCACTCGTTTTCGGCCCGGTTGACCCGGGCGACCACCCGCGGAACCGCGAACTCCGTCTTGGCGAGCAGCGAGAGCACCAGGTTCACCTTGTCGTCCCCGGTCGCCGCTACCACGACGTCGCAGCTGGCCAGGTCGGCCTCCTGCAGGCTGGCAAGCTCGCAGCAATCGGCCAGGATCCACTCGGCCGTGGGCACTCGCTCCGGCCGCAGCATGGACGGCTGCCGCTCGATGAGCAGGACCGTGTGACCGTTCTCGAGCAGCTCCTGGGCGATCGAGCGCCCGACGTTGCCGGCTCCGGCGATCGCGACTCTCATCGTCAGCTCCTCCCTACGCGGCTCTATGTAGCAGTCCTGTGAGGTTCGATATCACTATGCGCTCGCCGGTGCGACGCCTGTGATCTTGGTGACCGGTGCGACCATGTCGTCGGTCAGCAGCATGAAGACCTGGTCGCTGTCCTGCAGAACGGTCGAGGCGGTCGGCAGGGTGCCGACGCCGAAGCGAATGAGGAAGGCCACCCGCGCGCCGGTGGCGTCCTCAAGGGCCCGGATCGGATGCGAGACCCACTCCGAGTGAATGGGCACCTCGACGATGGAGACGGCGCTGGTCGGGTCGCGCCAGAGTTCCACGATCCCCTCGGGCACGAGATGGCGGATGATCCGGTCGGCGGTCCAGCGGACCGTTGCGACGGTAGGGATTCCCAGCCGCTCGTACACCTCGGCGCGCTTCTGGTCGTAGATTCGTGCGACCACCCTCGACACGCCGAAGGTCTCCCGGGCCAGGCGCGCCGAGATGATGTTTGAGTTGTCTCCACTGGAGACCGCGGCGAAGGCGTCCGCCCGCTCGATCCCGGCCTCGATGAGAACGTCGCGGTCGAAACCGACCCCGGTCACGGTGAGTCCCCGGAATTCGGCGCCAAGTCGGCGGAACGCGTCCGGGTTCTGGTCGATGATCGCGATTGTGTGTCCTCGGGATTCGAGGTTGTGAGCCAGGGTCGAACCGACCCGCCCGCATCCCATGATCACGATGTGCACGCTGGTCCTCCGCGTCGCGTGGCCTGATCCCTGCGGGGGACGCTACACCGCGCCACGATGCCGCCCGCGCTCCGCGCCACGATGGGGCCCGCGCTCCGCCACGATGGGGCCGGGCGACATGCCATTGACGCCGATGGCCGCGCTGCGTCACGGAGCGAGGGCGCACGCCGTACCCTTCGCTTGTGGCCAACCCCACCTCGGTGCTCAAGCGACTGCTGCTCGGCCGTCCCTTCCGCTCCGACCGACTCCACCACACGCTGTTGCCCAAGCGGATCGCCCTGCCGGTGTTCGCATCGGACGCGCTGTCCAGCGTGGCGTACGCCCCGGACGAGATCCTCCTGACGTTGTCGATCGCGGGTGCGTGGGCCTACGTCTACTCACCCTGGGTAGCGATCGCCGTGGTCATCGTGATGCTCACGGTCGTGGCCAGCTATCGGCAGAACGTGCACGCCTACCCGTCCGGTGGCGGCGACTACGAGGTGGCGACGGTCAACCTCGGGCCGCGGTTCGGCCTGGGGGTGGCGAGCGCGCTTCTCGTCGACTACGTGCTCACCGTCGCGGTTTCGGTCGCAGCGGGCGTGGCGAACCTCGGCTCCGTCATGCCCTTCGTCGCCGAGCACAAGGTGGGCGTGGCGGTCACCGCCGTCGCCCTGCTTACCGCGCTGAACCTTCGAGGTATCCGCGAGTCCGGGATTCTGTTCGCCATCCCAACGTACGCATTCATGGCCGCGATGCTCCTCATGATCTTCACCGGGTTCTTCCGGATCGGCGTCCTGGGCCACGATCTGCGCGCGCCGAGCGCGGACCTGACCATCGTCGCGGAGCAGGACCTCACCGGCTTCGCCCTCTTCTTCCTCCTGCTGCGGGCGTTCTCGTCGGGCTGCGCCGCGCTGACCGGCGTGGAGGCCATCTCCAACGGAGTTCCGGCGTTCAAGCCGCCGAAGAGCCGCAACGCCGCCACCACGCTGTTGTTGCTCGGCAGCGTCGCGGTCACGATGCTCATCGGCATCGTGGCACTGTCCCGGCTGACCCACCTGCAGTATGTCGAGAGTCCCGCCACCCAGATCGTGTCGGGGCCGGCCGGCTACGTCCAGAAAACTGTCACCACGCAGCTCGGCGAGACGGTCTTCGGCACAGGTTTGCTGCTCTACGTCGTCGCGGGCGCCACCGCGCTGATTCTCTTCCTGGCCGCGAACACCGCGTTCAACGGCTTCCCCGTCCTGGGTTCCATCCTCGCTCAGGACCGTTACCTGCCGCGCCAGCTGCATACCCGCGGCGACCGGTTGGCCTTCTCCAACGGCATCGTGTTCCTCGCGACCTTCGCCGTCGTCCTCATCATCTCGTTCCAGGCCGAAGTCACCCGGCTGATCCAGCTGTACATCGTGGGTGTCTTCGTTTCGTTCACGCTGTCGCAGGCGGGCATGCTCAGGCACTGGAACCGTCTACTTCGGACCGAGCGCGATCCAGTGGTTCGGCATCGTATGATGCGTTCCCGCGCCATCAACGGCTTCGGCATGGCCATGACCGGGACCGTGCTCATCATCGTGCTCGTCACGAAGTTCACCCATGGCGCCTGGATCGCGATCGCCGCGATGGCGATCATCTATCTGGTGATGCTCGGAATTCGCGGGCACTACGACACCGTCGCCCGCGAACTCGACCCAGCCGACGACCGGGTCATGCTGCCGCCACGCAATCACGCGGTTGTCCTCGTCAGCAAGGTGCACCAGCCGACGCTGCGCGCGGTCGCCTATGCACAGGCCACCCGGCCGGACACGTTGACGGCGCTGACGGTCAACGTCGATGAGGCGGACACGCGAAGGATTCAAAGCGAGTGGGACCGGCGCGAGATCGCGGTCCCGCTGACCGTCATCGAGTCACCGTACCGCGAGATCACCCGGCCGATCATCGATTACGTGAAGTCCCTGCGCCGGACCTCACCCCGGGACGTGGTCACTGTGTTCATCCCTGAGTACGTGGTTGGCCGGTGGTGGGAGCACCTGCTGCACAACCAGAGTGCGCTGCGCCTCAAGACCCGGCTGCTCTTTGAGCCCGGCGTGATGGTGACCAGCGTGCCGTGGCAACTGGCCTCGAGCTCCACAAAGGACCTTGACCGCTTCGATGCCTCCTACACCCGCCGCGGCGCCCGGGGACCCCGAGCCGGTGAGGATTCTGACGATCGTGAGACGGCCGCGCGACCATGACCCTGGCCGGTCCCGAGGAGAGCCTCGAGGGCGCGCTGTTGGAGCTCGACGTCGGGGAGGTGGCGCACGGCGGGCACTGTCTCGCCCGTACCGCCGACGGTCAGGTCGTCTTTGTCCGTCACGCGTTGCCGCGGGAACGCGTTCGGGCTGTCGTCACCGAGCAGCGAAGGGGTTACCTGCGCGCCGATGCCACCGAGGTACTCGTGGCGTCCTCCGCGCGGGTCGCGCCTCCGTGCCCATGGGCCGGCCCGAACCGCTGCGGCGGCTGCGACCTCCAGCACGCGACGCCGGCGTACCAGCGCGAGTTGAAGGCCGCCGTCGTACGGGAGCAGCTCACCCGGCTCGGTGGGCTCACCGCCGAGGAGGTCGCAGATCTTGGCGTACGGGTGAGCGCGCTGCCCGATGTTTCGGGCCAACCCGAGGGCCTGGGTTGGCGGACCCGGGTTCAGTACACGGTGGACTCCTCCGGTCGGGCCGGGCTGCTCAAGCACCGTTCGCACGAGGTGGTGCCGGTTGATCGCTGCCTCATCGCCCACCCATCGGTTCAGGCGTCAACGGTGCTCGACACACCGTGGCCGGACCTGGACGGGGTGGAGGTGGTCGCGTCGGCCACCGGCGAGGTCACCGTGCTCGGCACCCGCGGTCGCGAGGGCCCCATGCTCGTCTCCGGTCCATCACGACTCATAGAGCATGCGCTCGGCCGGGAGTGGAGCGTCTCGGCCGACTCTTTCTGGCAGGTGCATCCGGCCGCGGCGGACGCGCTCGCGGCCGCCGTCGTCGAGCTGCTCGACCCACGGCCGGGCGAGCGCGCATGGGATCTCTACGGTGGTGCGGGCCTGTTCGCGGCGGCGCTGGCGCCTCGCCTCGACGCGACCGGCCGGCTGACCGTCGTTGAAGCCGACCAGAAGGCTGCGGGCGCGGCTCGGCGGTGCCTGCGTGACCTGACGACGGTGACTGTCCTGGTGTCCGACGTGGAGCGGGCCCTGGCGAACCCGCGGTGGCGAAGCGTGGACCTGGTCGTGCTCGACCCGCCGCGCGCCGGGGCCGGACGCCGCGCGGTCGAGGCCATCGTCGCCCGCGGGCCCCGGGCCGTGGCCTACGTCGCGTGTGATCCCGCGGCGTTCGCCCGCGACGTCCGAGCGTTCCGTGACCTGGGTTGGCGGCTGTCCGTCCTGCGGGCATTTGACCTCTTCCCGAATACCCACCACGTCGAGTGCGTAGCGCTACTCACGCCCAGTGCGCCCACCTCGCCATGATCACCGGGGCAAGTGTTCGACGGTCGCCCGGTTTGACCGCCTCAGAGGGGGCAAGTGATGAACAGTTGCGACCGATTACGGCGGCCCACCGAGGTGTGACGAAGACATGTGGAGATCATGTGCGGGTTAGTCCTGGTCAGTACCCTGGTGTGACCGGGCGGATAGACTGGCCGGACACTAGACCGCGCGCGAGGAGGCCCCGACTTGACCCAGCCGGTTGAAGGTCTGCTCGACACGATTCGCGGGCCACATGACCTGCGCGGACTCTCGCCCGACGAGCTTGATGTCCTGGCCGCGGAGATCCGCGACTTCCTGGTCGAAAAGATCGCCCGCACCGGCGGGCATCTCGGCCCGAACCTCGGCGTGGTCGAGCTCACCCTGGCGCTGCACCGCGTTTTCGACTCACCGCGGGATCGTCTGCTGTTCGATACCGGACACCAGGCGTACGTACACAAGATCGTCACCGGGCGCCTGGACGGCTTCGACATGCTCCGCCAGCGTGGGGGGCTGACCGGCTACCCCAGCCAGGCCGAGAGCGAGCACGACACGATCGAGAACTGCCACGCCTCGACCGCGCTCTCCTACGCCGACGGCCTGTCCAAGGCGTTCGCGCTGCGCGGCGAGCGCCGCCACGTCGTCGCCATCGTTGGTGACGGCGCGCTCACCGGCGGCATGTGCTGGGAGGCCCTCAACAACATCGCCGCCGCCAAGAACCCGCTGGTCATCGTCGTCAATGACAACGGACGCTCCTATGCGCCGACGATCGGCGGTCTCGCCGACCACCTCGCGACCCTGCGGCTCAACCCGGGGTACGAGAAGGTGCTTGACCTGATCAAGGACTCGCTGGCCAAGACGCCACTCGTCGGCGGCCCGCTCTACGAGGTCTTGCACGCGGTCAAGAAGGGAATCAAGGACGCGGTTTCCCCGCAGGCACTCTTCGAGGATCTCGGCATCAAGTACGTCGGGCCGGTCGACGGACACGACCTGCCGGCCGTGGAGAGCGCGCTACGCCGGGCCAAGACGTACGGCGGACCGGTGATCGTGCACGCGGTCACCCGCAAGGGGTACGGGTACCAGCCCGCCGAGGACGACGAGGCGGACTGCATGCACAGCCCGAGCGGCGCGTTCGATCCCGATACCGGTCGACAAGTCGCGGCGGGGTCGTTGAAGTGGACGGCGGTCTTCGGCGACGAGCTGGTGGCGCTCGCGGACGAGCGGCCCGACATCGTCGGCATCACCGCCGCGATGCCGGATTCGACCGGCATCTCCAAACTGGCGGCGCGCTACCCGGACCGCGCCTTCGACGTGGGCATCGCGGAGCAACACGCGACCACGTCGGCCGCGGGCCTGGCGCTGGGCGGCATGCACCCGGTGGTCGCCATCTACGCCACCTTCCTGAACCGCGCCTTCGACCAGGTGCTGCTCGACGTGGCCCTGCACAAGCTGCCGGTGACGTTCGTGCTCGACCGGGCCGGAATCACCGGCCCGGACGGACCGAGCCACTACGGCATCTGGGACATGTCGGTCTTCGGCGTGGTGCCGGGCCTACGTATTGCCGCGCCCCGTGACGCCGCGACGCTGCGGGCGGAGCTGCGCGAGGCGGTGGCCATTGAGGACGGCCCGACGATTGTCCGCTTTCCGACTGGATCGGTGCCGGCAGACCTTCCCGCGCTGCGCACGGAGGGTGGGATGGACATCCTCGCCGAGGGTGAGCGGAGCGATCTACTCCTCGTCGCGGTCGGCTCGTTCGCCCACCTCGGTGTGGAGGTCGCCAAGCAGCTCGGTGAGCAGGACCTCGGCGTGACCGTCGTCGATCCGCGCTGGGTCCGCCCGGTGCCGGTCGAACTCGTCGGCCTGGCCTCCCGGCACCGACTCGTCGTCGTCGTGGAGGACGGTGTCCGTACCGGCGGCGTCGGGAGCGCGGTGGCTCAGAAGCTGCGCGACGCCGGAGTCGACACGCCGGTCCACCAAATCGGCGTCGAGCCGGACTGGCACCCGCACGGCAGCCGCAACGAGATCCTCGCTGACCTCGGCCTGACCGCCCCCGACGTGGCCCGCCAGCTCACCACCTGGGCCAAGATCCCGTCGATCATGATTTAGAGGTCATGATCGACGCGTTTCGGCGACGCTGAGCTCATGATCGTGCGGATCTTGGCTGGGATTTCATGACGCGTGGCCGGCGTAGCGTGCCCGGTCGCGGTCTACCGTGGACGGGAGGCGGCGCTAGGTGAGGTGACGCCGTGGTAGACCTGCTGTCGCGCGACGCGGAGCGGTGCCCGGCCCGTGACAGGGCGATCGTCGATGTCGTCGACAACGAGGCCGTGATCGATCTCGGCTGCTTCGAGTGGGATCCCGATCGGGACGCTCGTCCGCCATTCTCGGCGCGCGCCGTTGTCGTCTGGGTGCTGGCATTCGCGTGCCTCCTTGGTCTTCGCACGGCCAGCACCAGGGACGCGCGGCCAGGAGATCTACTTTGGACGGTCGACTTCGACGCGCCTGTGAGCATGGTCGGCGGGACCGAGGTGGTCTACGTGGTCGACCGGGCCGACCGGCCCCATCTCCTCGCGTTCCACGGCCGGACCGGTGAGCGCCTATGGGAACTCGAACTACCCCGCGCCCCGTACCGCGTGGTGGATCTCGGACGCGGCGTTGATGCGCTTCTGCTTCGCCTGCCCACCGGCCCGAGCGCCGGTCAGAGCGATGCCACGCTCCTCGTCGACCGGTGGTCGGGCGTGCTGCTTGCTAATCACGCGGGGCGCGCGGTGCGGGACACCGGAGAGCTCGCCATCTTCGAAGAGCGCGAGCGTCGTTGCGACGATGGCTCAGCCAGGTGCCGCGAGGTGACGGCGCTGGACCTGGCGACCGGGAAAGACCTCTGGAGGCTGCGTCTGCCACTCGGCGCACGGCTGAGCGCGGAGTGGCCGGCCCCGGACCGCTTTCTGACCGTGGGCACGGACGGAACGGCTACCCTCCGAGAGGTCACCACCTCCGCCGCGATCGCCAACACGCCGCCACTGGCCGCACCGCGGGCCGCCTCGCCAAACGCCGCGCCAGTCGCCGCCAACAACGCCGTCGGCGGTTGGCTGAGTGCCGTTGTCGCCGACCGGCTCGTGGTGGGTCGGGCCGACGGTTCGTCAATCGACCTGAGCGGCTATCGCTCGGCCGATCTGCGGCCACTGTGGAAGGTTCGCATTCCGAGCGAATCGCGGACGCCCAGCACGGATTCTGGACCGCTGGAGTTGCGGGCGTGCGGAGTCTTCGTGTGCGCAAGCGACGGAACCGGGACCGCGGTTCTTGACGCGGCGACCGGCGTGGTGCGAGTCAGGACCCCGCTGACGATCGTCGCTGCGCTTGCCGGCGGCGTGTTGGTGGCTTCGTCACACAGCAGCCTGCGTGGAGCCCTGACTGGTACCGCCGCCGACCTGGCGGCCGTGGATCCCACCACGGGCCAGGTCGTGACGTGGCTGCCTCGCGCCCGACTCACCGACGTCCCGCCACCCGGGACCGGTACAGCCTCCAAAGACGCCGTCGTGGTGATCATCGGTGAGAGGCGCACCGGATTCGCGGTCATGGCCCTCGACGGACGGTTGAGTCAGCTCTTCAGCCTCGACCGCTCCGACCTGCGGTGCGCAGTCGGCTCGGCCGTCGTCTCCTGCCTCGATGAGCGCGAGGGTGCCGGACTGCTGCGCGGCTGGCGCTTGGCGTAGTGCGGTTACCCGCGGCCGTGCGAGACGCGACCTCGGCGGGACAGCGAGTCGAGTATGACGGCGGCGAGAAGCACGGCCGCAGTGATCATGTAGCGCACCGACGACTCGAGCTGCAGCAGGAACATGCCCGACGTGATGGATCCGAGCACGAGGCTGCCCAGCAGTGCGCCATACGTGCTACCGCGTCCGCCGAAGAGGCTCACCCCGCCGATGACCGCGGCGGCGATGGTTATGAGCAACGTGTCGCCGCCACCCGTTGCCTGGCTCGCGGCGAACGTGCGTGACGCGAACAGAATTCCGCCGAAGGCGGCGAACGCTGACGCCAGCGCGAAGACCGAGATGCGAATCCGGGCGACGTTCATGCCGGCCCGGCGCGCCGCCTCGACGTTGCCGCCAACCGCATAGATCTCCCGCCCGTACCGGGTACGGCGTAGCACCAGATCCATGACCACGACCAGCCCAACGAAGATCACCAGTGCCAGCGGCACGCCTTGCCACGCGTTCAACACCCATACCGTGGCGCCGATGATGATGGCCAGCCCGACGATCCGTACCAGGCTCGCCGTCGTCGAGCGGGTCGGCAGACCGGCCGCTGCCCGTCGCCGGGCGTCGATCAACACGGAAACCGCGTTCGCGGCGACGACCACCGCGCCGACAATCCAGCCTGCGATCTCCGAGAGGTTCTTGTGGGTGAGATCCGCGACGAACCCGTCGTAGGGGATGTTGATGGTTCCCTGCGGGAAAAGCAGATAGAGCTGCAGACCGAGCCAGCCGAGGTTTCCGGCCAGGGTTACCACAAACGATGGCACACCCACCCTGGCGAAGATGAACCCCTGCAGCGTCCCGATCAACGCTCCTAATAGGAGCACGAGAATCACCGCTGGAACCTCGCCAAGGCCGTGGCGTACCGAGAGCACGGCGAGCGTGGCGGCGCCGACGCCGGCGACGGAGCCCACAGACAGGTCAATCTCGCCCAGCAACAGCACCAGCACGACGCCGATGCTGATCGTGCCCGCCGCGGCGATCTGCACCGCCATGTTGGAGAGGTTCTGCGGCGTTAGGAAGCGGTCGTTGAGCGATTGGAAGACGATCCAGATGATGATCAGGCCGATGATCACCGGCCAGGGGCCGAGCTCGCCGCTGCGAATCCGCTCCCCGACCGTACCGAACGGAGATGACTGCGGCCTTCTGGCCGCGGATGGTTCGGCCGGTGGAGGTGGCGGGGTTGTGGCCGTCGTCGTCATGACCCCTCCTGCGGGTTCGAGGGCGGGGCGGCGTCGGGTCGGGCGGCGCCCGCGTCCTCGACCGCGCCCGCGTCCTCGACCGCGCCCACGTCCCGGGCCGCCGCGGCGGCGTCGACCCTGGCCTGACGGCGGGTCACCACGCTTTCCGAGGCGCCCGTGATGGCCTCCACGATCTGCTCCTGCGACGTATCCGACATGACGAAGTCGCCCGCGTTGCGGCCCAGGCGCAGCACGGTGACCCGGTCCGCGACCGCCCGCACATCGGCCAGGTTGTGGCTGATCAGGACGACGCCGAGGCCGCGATCGCGGAGCCGCTCGATGAGGTCGAGGACCTGGGCCGTCTGCGCGACGCCGAGGGCGGCGGTCGGCTCGTCGAGCAGGACCACCTTCGGTTCGCCGAGCAGCGACCGCGCGATCGCCACCGACTGCCGCTGACCGCCGGAGAGCGCCGCCACGGGTGTGCGCACGCTTGGGATGCGCACCGACAACGTGTCGAGCAGCTCGCTCGCCGTTCGTTCCATGGAGATCTCGTTGAGTACGACGCCATTGGTGATCTCGCTGCCGAGGAAGAGATTGGCCACCACGTCGAGGTTGTCGCAGAGCGCGAGATCCTGGTAGACGGTCGCGATCCCGAGCGCGACGGCGTCGTGCGGCTTGGAGATGGTGACGGGCCGGCCCTCCCAGAGGATCTCGCCATCGTCGGCCGGGTTGACGCCGGCGATCGCCTTGATCATCGTCGACTTGCCCGCGCCGTTGTCGCCGACGAGGGCCACCACCTCGCCGGCCTTGACCGTGAGTGACGCGTCGCTGAGGGCCTGGACCGCGCCGAAACGCTTTGAGAGTCCGGCGAGCGAAAGGACTGCACCGTCGGCGCTCTGGCGGGTCGCGCCGCCCACATCCTCGTTCATCCGACCCCGTCCGGAAGGTCAAGAGATTCCGGCGCTCGCGCAAGCCGCCGCGTACCGCCCTGTGCAGATCTGCTGCGCCGTGTAGAAGCCGTCCTTGATGACCGTGTCCTTCACCTTGGCTTTGGTCACCGCGACCGGATTGAGCAGCACGGACGGGACGTCGACCGTGCCGTTGTTCACGTTGGTCGTGGGCACCGCGGTGAACTGCTTGCCGGTGGCGGCGTCGATGGCCATCTGCGCCGCGATGTCCGCCTCGGGCTTGATCGCCTTGTATACCGTCATCGCCTGCTCGCCGGCGATGATCCGCTGAATCGCGGCGATTTCGGCATCCTGCCCGGTGGTCGGCGGGATTGTCGTGAAGCCCGCGCCCTTCATAGCCGCGATCGCGCCGCCGGCGGTTCCGTCATTCGCCGCATAGACCCCGATGATGGTGTTCTTGTTGAGCGCAGTGATCGCCTGCTCCATCTCGGTCTGGGCCTGATCGGGCGACCAGTCTGGAGTGTCGTACTCCTTGCCGATGGTGACCTTGCCATCCAGTACGGAGTGCGCGCCGGCCTTGAAGTCGGCCGCGTTCGGGTCGGTCGGCGATCCGTTGATCATGACGATGTTTCCGCGCTTCGGGTCGCCGCCGGCGCTCACCGCGTCCAGGAGTGCCTGCCCCTGCGTCTGTCCGACCTTCTTGTTGTCGTACGACACGTAGTAGTTGACCGGTCCGGTGGCCAGGCGGTCGTACGCGACAACCGGGATGTTCTGGCCCTTGGCGTTGGTGACGATTCCGCCTGCGCTCTTGGCGTCGACGGCGTCGAGAATCATCACCTTGACGCCCTGGGTCAGCATGGCCTCAGCCTGGGACTGCTGCTTTGCCGCATCCTGGTCCGCGTTCTGATAGAGGATTGTGCACTTCGGACAGAGCTCCTTGAGCTTCGCCTCGATGAGTGGGCGGTCGAAGCTCTCGTACCGGGTCGTCTTCGACTCGGGCAGCAACAGGCCGATCGGGAAGCCCTGGTCGACGGTGACACCACCGCCACCGCCCCCGCCCCCGCCGCCCCCGTTGTCGCCGCATGCGCCGGTGGCGATCATGACTGCGCATACCCCCGCCGCCGCGAGACCTCGACGTGTCCTGATCTTCATTGCGGGCCTCCATAGCTCCTCGCCTCGGCCGCTACCGCGTACCAGGTCGTTATGCGCCTTTTACGGTATTCCACTCATAGCCGATAGACCGATGAATACCGGGAGAAATCCGCAGCAAGAGCCGTCGGTCGCTCCGCCTCGACGGCGTTGGCAGACGCCGGTTAGCGTGGTGCCACTCGACGGACGCGATTTGACCGGTGGGAGGTGGGTGCCGTGCGGGTACTGGTCGTCGAGGACGAGCGGAGCCTTGCCGATGCGATCGCCCGCGGCTTGCGCCGCGAGGGTCTCGCCGTGGACGTCACGTACGACGGATCGGCCGGCCACGAGATGGCGATGGTTACCCGCTACGACGTCGTGGTGCTCGACCGCGACCTGCCCGGTGTGCACGGCGACAAGATCTGTGCCGATCTCGTCGCGTCCGGCGCGCTCACCCGCGTGCTCATGCTCACCGCAAGCGCCGCCGTCGCCGACCGGGTCGAGGGCCTGCAGATCGGCGCCGACGACTACCTGCCCAAGCCGTTCGCCTTCGACGAGCTCGTGGCACGGGTGCGGGCGCTGGGCCGGCGAGCGACGCCGGTTGCACCGCCCGTCCTCGTCGCCGCTGACGTCGTCCTTGACCAGACCCAGCGGACGGTGATCCGGGCCGGTGAGCCTCTGGACCTCACCCGCAAGGAGTTCGGCATCCTCGAGGAGCTGCTGAAGGCGCGCGGTGGCGTGGTCTCCAGTGAGGAGCTCCTGGAGCGGGTCTGGGACGCCAACGCGGATCCATTCACGACGACCGTACGGGTGACGATGCTGACCTTGCGGAAGAAACTCGGCGACCCGCCACTCATCGAGACCGTCGTCGGGGTCGGCTACCGCGTCCCCGCCGCGGGCTCGGTCGGATAGGTCGGCCACGATGACCCTCTACGACGCGCGCTCGACTCATCTGTGGATCCGACCGACCCTCAGGCTCCGGCTCACGTTGCTCAACGGCGTACTTCTAATCGGCGGGGCGGCCGTACTCGTGCTGCTCGCTTGGTTCCTCGTCGGCGACGCGCTTGGCGCCGCCGCCGAACTCAAGCCCGGTTCGCAGGTCGTGCTCGCGAATGGGACGAACAAGGACGCGATGCAGTGGCAGTCGCAGCTGATGGCTACCACGCGGCGGGATCTGTTGATCAATGGCTTCGTGGCCGTGCTGGCCATCAGCATCGTGGGCGTGGCCGGGGCGTACGTGATCGCCGGCCGTGCCCTTCGCCCACTGCAACAGGTCACCTCGACCGCCCAGCACCTCACTGGGGAGACCCTCGACCAACGGATCCGTTACGTGGGCGCGGACGATGAGGTGGCCGAGCTCGCCGCCACCTTCGACGCGATGCTCGATCGGATCAACACGGCGTTCGAGACGCAGAAGCGCTTCGTGGCCAACGCGTCTCACGAACTGCGGACGCCATTGGCGGTCATGCGCACCGAGGTCGACGTCACCCTGGCCGACCCGGACGCGGACATCGCCGAGTACCGCCGGATGGCGAAGGTGGTTCGGGACGGCTCCGAGCGGGCGAACGCGCTGGTGGACGCGCTGCTCGTGCTCGCGCGGAGCGAGGCCCAGGCTGGGCGGCGGCTATCCCGAAAGGTGCCGGCCGATCTGTCGACCGGCGTCTCGTCGGCGCTGTCGGCCATGGGCAAGGAGGCCGACCGGCTGAACCTGGTGACCGAGAGCGAGCTGGAGCCCGCGCCCGTTGTCGGCGATCCGGGCCTGCTGGATCGCCTGGCGGGCAACCTCATCGAGAACGCGGTGCGCTACAACCACCTGCACGGACGGATCTGGGTACGCACCGGGGCGGACGCCGACCACGCCTGGCTGGTCGTGAGGAACACCGGTTTCGAGGTGGATCCGGCCGACATGCCCGGGCTCTTCGAACCGTTCCGGCGCGGCGGCCGGGAGCGCACCGGCGGGCGCGGGTCAGGCCTTGGACTGTCGATCGTACGGGCGGTTGCCGAGGCTCACGGCGGCACCGTGAGCGCGGTCGCGAACCCCGACGGCGGGCTCGAGGTGACGGTCACCTTGCCAGCGGCCGCGACGACGCCGGTGGTGGCGGCGACCGCAGCCGTCCCTCCGCCGCTGAGCGCGGCAGGCGGATGATTGGTGGCATGGCACTCACCGCTCACGAGCGCGCGCAGGCGAGTCCGCCGGGGAGAATCGCCGCTCCCGACGAGGGGATCGGGCTGGACGAACTCTCGCTCGCAGCCCGAAACCACGGCATGCCGCTGGAGGCGCTCCGGTATGACCTGACCCCGGCCGGCCTGCATTACCTGTTGGTGCACTACGACATCCCCGCAGCCGACGAGGCGTCGTGGCGGCTCAGCGTCGACGGGCTGGTCGCCGCGCCGCTCTCGCTCGACCTCGCCGAGATTCGCGCGCGGCCCCGGGTCACCCTGCCCGTGACGATCGAGTGCGCCGGCAATGGCCGGGCCCGCCTCAACCCGCGCCCGGTCAGCCAACCGTGGCTTGTGGAGGCGGTCGGCACCGCCGCTTGGACCGGTACTTCGCTCGCCCCGCTGCTGCGGGAGGCCGGCGTCGATGAGTCCGCGGTGGACGTCGTCTTCACGGGCGCCGATCACGGGGTGGAGCGCGGGGTTGAGCAGGACTACCAGCGCGCCCTGCCGCTGGCCGAGGCCCTTAGCGAGGGCCCTCTGCTGGTGTATGAGATGAACGGCTGGCCGCTGCCGGTGCAGCACGGTTTCCCGTTGCGGCTGGTGATCCCCGGCTGGTACGGGATGGCGCAGGTCAAGTGGCTCGAACGGATCACGGTGCTGGGGTCGACCTTCGATGGCTTTCAGAACGCGGTGGCGTACCGGGTCAAGTCGACGTCCGAGGAGACGGGCGAGCCGGTGACCCGGATCCGCCCGCGAGCGCTGATGATCCCGCCGGGCCATCCCGACTTCATGTCGCGCGCTCGCTTCGTTGACGTGGGCAGACACGAGTTGGCGGGCCGGGCGTGGTCCGGCCTCGCCCCGGTGACCCGGGTCGAGATCTCCACCGACGCTGGCGCGACCTGGCAGGACGCGAGGCTGGAACCGCCGCTCGGCGAATGGGCGTGGTGCAGGTGGACGGCGGAGTGGACGGTCACCGAGCCCGGCCGCTACGAACTGCTCACCCGTGCCACCGACGCCAGCGGCGCAGTTCAGCCCGTCGACCAACCGTGGAACGTGCAGGGCATGGCGAACAACATGACCCAACGCGTGCCCGTGATCGTCACCTCGCGATAGATCCCGTCGCGATAGATCCCGTCGATCATGACCTGGGCGCCGTCAAACCGCGCCGATCATGACCTCCCGGTCATGATCGGCGCTGTTTTAGGAGGCTGTTTTAGGAGGTGGACGTCTTGCGGCGGATCTTGCTGGTGGACCAGACCCGGCTGTCGTCGGTGGCCCTTTCCACCTCGAGGCGGAAGTATTCGGCCACGACCGGACGGGCGAGTTGGACGCACAGCGTGATCGTGCCGATGAGGACAGCCAGCTCCGCGAAGTAGTGCATCGGGGGGAACCAGGCGGGCACGAGCATGTTGTTGAGCATCGCGACCGTATCGAGGTTGCCGCCGGGCACGTCGATGTCCGAGACAAACTTGCCGGTCTTTACCGCGCTGCCATCGGCGGCCATGAGGATCAACTCGCCGACGATGATGCCCCCGCCGACGAACCATGTGACCACTCGCGCCCAGCCCCGGCCCCGGTTGAGCACGAGGCTCAACGCCGCCATCAGCACCGCCGCGCACACGCCGAGGAACAAGGCGAGATTGAGGCTGCCCTTGAGGTTGATCGTCCGGTAGATGGCCTGGTCCATGCTCATGTACTTGCCGGCCTCGATCAAGGCTGCGGCAAGGTTGCGCCGTTCGAGAAACGCGACCAACGCCTGCACGACCCCGGCCGCGCTTACGGCCACGGCCAACAGGAATACAACGCGCACCGCGCGTGGTTTCACGCCCAACTCCGTCATCTGGCTACCTCCCGTGTGTCGTCACCGTAACACCGGGGTCTGACAGCTCTCGAACGGATTTCCTACGCCGGAAGGCTGGCGACTCCCTTGGGGAGGAACCGCGCGCCGGTGACCCTCTCCGACACACCGGAGCGGTCGAGGTACGGGGTGATCCCACCAAGGTGGAATGGCCAGCCTGCGCCCAGAATCAGGCACAAGTCGATGTCCTGGACGTGAGCGACAACACCATCGTCGAGCATGAGACGGATCTCACCGGCGAGCGCCGATATCGCCCGGTCCCGTACCTCGTCGGCCGTCAGCGGTGCTGAACCCACCTCCAACAACGCCGCGACGGCCGGGTTGATCGCGTCGTCGATGAGGAGGGGCTGCCCGGACTCGGCGATCCGGCGCAGGTTCCCGCTCACCGCGAATCGATCCGGAAACGCCGCGTGCAGAGTGCCACCCACGTGGTACGCGACGGCGGGTCCGACGAGCGAGAGCAGCGCGACCGGGCGCATCGGAAGCCCGAGCGGGTCGAGCGCGGCATCGGCGACCTCCAGGGGCGTGCCGGCGTCGACCGTCGAGAAGATCTCGCCGAGGAACCGGGTCAGCAACCGGTTGACCACGAACGCGGGGACGTCCGTGACCAGCACGCACGACTTGCGCAGTGCCTTACCGACGGCGAACGCGGTCGCGAGCGTGGCGTCGTCAGTGCGTTCGGCCCGGACCACCTCGATCAACGGCATCACCGCGACCGGATTGAAGAAATGAAGTCCGACGACCCGCTCCGGGTGCGCCAGGTCGGCCGCCATCGCCGTCACCGAGAGCGACGATGTGTTGGTGGCCAGCACGCACTCGGGCGAGACGATCTTCTCCAGTTCCGCCCAGACCTGCTTCTTGACGGCGAGGTCCTCGAAGACCGCCTCCACGACCAGGGACGCCTCGGCGAAGACCGACGTGTCGACGCTGCCGCTGATGAGGCCGTGCAGCTTGGCCGCCTTGCCCGCGTCGAGCCGCTTCTTCGATACGAGTTTGTCGATCTCGGCGTGCACATAGGAGACACCCTTGTCGACGCGGGCCTGGTCGAGATCGGTGAGCACGACGGGCACCTCGAGGCGCCTCGCGAAGAGCAGTCCGAGTTGGCTCGCCATGAGGCCGGCGCCGACGATGCCGACCTTGGTGATCTCGCGCGCGAGCCCGGCGGAGGGGGCCCCAGCGGGCCTCTTGGCTCGCCGCTGAACAAGGTCGAACGCGTAGAGACCTGATCGAAGTTCCTCGCTCATGACCAGATCGGCCAGGGCCGCATCCTCGGCCGCCGTGCCCTGCGCGAAGTCTCTCGACTTGGCCAGAGCGAGCAGATCCAGGGCCCGGTATGGCGCCGGTGCCGCTCCGTGCAGCCGCGCATCGAGCTGACCGCGCGCGAAGCCGAGGATCGCGTCCCACATCTCGCTGCGATCAACCGGCTGACGCTCCACTGTGGTCTCGCCGCGGACCAACGAGGCGGCCCACTCGATTGACCGCTCCAGGAAGTCGGCCGGCTCGAAGAGGGCGTCTGAGATGCCCATCTCGTGGGCCTGCTCTGCGCGGAGCATCGTGTTCTGCAGCAACGGATTCTGCACGATCACCTGGGCGGCGTTGATGATGCCGATCAGGTTGGGCAGCAATTGGGTGCCGCCCCAGGCGGGGACGAGCCCCAGGGACACCTCGGGCAATGCTATTGCGGCGACCCCGGTCGAGAGACTGCGATAGTGGCAGTGCAGCGCGAGCTCGAGCCCACCACCCATGGCCGCGCCGTTGACGAACGCGAAGGTGGGCACCGGGGATGCCTTCAGCTTGGCGAAGACGCGATGCCCGTACCGTCCTATGTCGAGCACCTCGTCCCGGGTGCGCAGACGGGGCATGCCGGTGATGTCGGCCCCGACGCAGAAGATGTACGGCTTGCCGGTGACCGCGACGAATGCCGGTTCGGCGTCGAGGGCGGAGTCGATGGCCGCCTCAAGGCTAGCCAGGCCACCTGGGCCGAGAGAGTTCGGCTTCGTGTGATCGAACCCGTTGTCGAGCGTGATGATGGCCGCTGGCCTCTCCAGCCCCGGCACCGGGACGAGCCGCAGCAGCGACCGGGTGACGACCTCGTCGGCGAACTGCGGCGCGGTCACTTGGCCTCCTCGGTTGATCCGGTCCAGCGCGGGTTCTCCCAGATGACCGTGCCGCCCATGCCGATGCCGACACACATGGCGGTGATCCCGTACCGGACCTCGGGATGCTCGGCGAATTGGCGCGCGAGCTGGGTCATGAGCCGCACGCCCGAGGACGCGAGCGGATGTCCGAGAGCGATCGCGCCTCCCCAGGCGTTGACGCGGGGGTCGTCCTCCGCGATGCCGAAGTGGTCGAGGAATGCGAGTACCTGCACCGCGAACGCCTCGTTGAGCTCGAACAGCCCCACGTCCTCGATGGACAGACCGGCCAGGCGCAGCGCCTTCTCGGTGGACGGGATCGGACCGACGCCCATCAGCTCGGGCTCCACTCCGGCGAACCCGTAGGCGACCAGCCGCATCGCCGCGGGCAGGCCGAGCTCCTCGGCGACATCGGCCGAGGCCAGCAGGCACGCGGTGGCGCCGTCATTGAGGCCCGCGGCGTTACCGGCGGTCACCCTTCCGTGCGGCCGGAATGGCGTCTTCAACGTGGCCAGCTTCTCCAGTGAGGTCTCCCGCGGCGCCTCGTCCACTGTGGCCAGTCCCCACCCGGATTCGGGGTCCCGGATCGCCACCGTGACCAGGTCCGGTTGCAACTTGCCGTTCCTGTACGCGGACGCCGTCCGCTGCTGCGAGGCGAGGGCGAAGCGGTCGGCGCGTTCCTTGGTGATCGTCGGGGCCCGGTCATGCAGGTTTTCTGCCGTGGATCCCATGACCAGTGCGGACGGGTCGACGAGCTTCTCGACGAGGATGCGCGGATTCGGGTCGACGCCCTCACCCATCGGGTGGTGCCCCATGTGCTCGACGCCACCGGCGATCGCGATGTCGTAGGCGCCGAACGCGATGCCGGAGGCGACGGTTGTCACAGCGGTCATGGCGCCCGCGCACATGCGGTCGATCGCGAAGCCCGGCACGGTCTTCGGCAGGCCGGCGAGCAACGCGGCGGTCCGGCCAATCGTCAGGCCTTGATCGCCGATCTGGGTGGTCGCGGCTATCGCCACCTCATCGACGCGATCCGGTGGCAGTTGCGGATTGCGACGCAGCAGTTCGCGGATGCAGCGGATCACGAGATCATCGGCGCGGGTGCCGGCGTACATGCCACCCGCCCTGCCGAACGGCGTACGTACGCCGTCGACGAACACAACATCGCGGGAGCGGCGCGAATTGGAGCCGGGCACTCGGGGCCTCCCTGACCGTTGGGGAACTCGAGCCGAATGCTACTCGCCGGTAACTAGTCGTCGACGGTGGGGCGGCGTAGCGCGGCCGCGAGCTCCTCGGCGAGGAGATTGATCTGCCAGTTTCGCGCCCCCGTGGCACGCAGCGCCGCGCCCACCGACTCCGCGTCGATCTTCTCGGGCGGCGTCCAGGCAACGCGGCGTATCGCGTCGGGCGCGATCAGATTCTCCGGCGGCACCGTGCACTCGGCGGCGAGGCGGGTGACGACCTCACGACTGCGGGTCAACCGGCCGGCGGCGACCGGGTCGCGCTCCGCCCACCGGTGCGGCGGCGGCGGGCCGTCGATGGTGGGCGTCTGCGGCAGATCAGCGTCGGCCAACCCCGCGGCCTCGGCCAGGGCATCGAGCCAGATCTGCGCCAGTCGCCGGACGGAGCGCCCCCCGAAACCCGGCAGAAGGAGCAGGTCGCGTTCGTTCCGCGGGCTCATCTCGGCGGCCGCGATGATCGCAGAGTCCGGCAGGACGCGGCCGGGAGCACTGTCTCGACGGGCGGCGACGCGATCTCGGGCGTACCAGAGCGCGCGTACCCGGGCCAGAGCGCGCGCACCGCGTACCTTATGAATACCTGACGTCCGCCGCCAAGGGTCCGGGCGCGCGGGCGCGGTCCGTCCCGCCGACGCCACCAACGCCGCGAACTCCTCCCTGGCCCAGTCGAGTTTTCCCTGCTCGGCGAGCTCTGCATCGAGCTTGCCGCGCAGGGCGATCAACAGCTCGACGTCGAGGGCCGCGTAGCTCAACCACGAGGCCGGCAGGGGACGGGTCGACCAGTCCGCCGCCGAGTGATGCTTTTCCAGGGCGAAGCCGAGGAGCTGCTCGGTCAGGGCCGCGAGGCCCACGCGCTCGAAGTTCGCCAGGCGCGCGGCGAGTTCGGTGTCGAAGAGCATTGTCGGCCGCAGCCCGATCTCGACCAGGCACGGCAGGTCCTGGCTGGCGGCGTGCAGCACCCACTCCGTTCCCGAGATCACCTCCGCGATCGGGGTGAGGTCTCCCAATGGCAGCGGGTCGATCAACACCGTCCCCGAGCCCTCGCGTCGCAATTGGACCAGGTAGGCGCGGTGCGTATACCGGTATCCCGATGCTCGCTCGGCGTCGACGGCGACCGGACCGGATCCGGCCGCCAGCAGCTTCGCCGCCCGGGCCAGCCCGGCCGCCGTGACCACGGGTTCAGGTGTCCCGTCACGCGGTGCGGTGAGCACGACCGCGGGGTCGGGCGGGGTTACTGGTCGGTCGGTCACCTGACAACCGTACGGTGAGACGCGCTGATTCGGCCGTCAGGTCCACCCGCGCGTCTGATGGCTCATGTCGACGAATGCCTGGTAGGCGACGTGTCCGGTTCGCGACGGCGGCGCCGAGGGGTCGCGGGGCACTCCTGGTGGCATTAGTTTGTCTGCGTCGACCCAGATCGGGTCGTGCCAGCTGAGGAGAGCAATGAACCCCGGATACGAAGATCCGAGTAACAGCGCACCCGAGCAGCCATCCGCGCCGACCTATCCGGTTGTGCCTCCACCGAGCCAGACAGAGCCCGCGATGCAGTCGTTCCCACCCGTGGACCCGCCGGCTCCGGCGCCGCTCTCGTACCCGCCGGCCACCGCTCCCGTCGCCGTGACGCAGTCGTTCCCCCCGCCCGCCGCGCCGGTGGGCCCCGGGCCAACGGCGAGCTACCCACCTGTGCCGGCGCCGCCCACCTACGACCCGGCCGCCGTCGCGGTGCCCTATTCGGCGCCGCCGATCTCGGGACCGTACGGCTACGGCATGCCCATCCCGGCGCCGGTCCAGGAGAAGCGCGGGCGCGTCGGCACCGTCGTGCTCGCCGTCCTGACCACGATCTTCGTGCTGGCCGCGGGCGTCCTCGGCACCCTGTTCATCCTCAAGAACCAGGAGGCGAACAAGCTGGAGTCGCAGGTCACGCAGCTCACCGGCGAGACCACGAGCCAGCGCACGCGGATCGACACGCTGCAGAAGGATCTCGACAACACCAAGCGGGACCTCAGCGATGCTCAGGCCGACACAGCGGAGATCACCGAGCAGAAGAAGACAATTGCCGCCTGCGTCAATGCGATCTATGAGTACTTCGATGCGGCCAACGCGGCCGGTGGCCGGGACACTCCGGCCGTCAGGACCGCGGAGACCAACCTCAACAAGAAGTGCGACGAGGCCAATAAGTACCTCGCGCCAACGAGATAACGGTCGCCCGGTTTGGCAGTCTTACTGCGCGCGGCGCCCCGACTCCTCACGGGCCCCGCTCGCGACTCCTCACGGGCCCCGCTCCCGGCCGGCCACACCCAGCCGGGTCGGCAGCATGGCGATGCCCGGCGGCGGTAGGCCCGCCGTCGAGGCGAGCAACCCGCACCAGGCGTCGAGATGCGGCTCCAGATCGAGGTCGACCGGTGTCCACGAGGCGCGGATCTCGATGTCCGCAGTCGCCGGCGTACCGGAGAGATCGCCGAATCGGGTGGACAGCGTCTGGGTGACCGTGCCCGCCGCGGCCTTGTAGTGCGCTCCACGGTGATCGAGCGCGTCCGTGAACCAGCTCCACCCCACCTCGGGTAGGAACGGATCCGTTGCCATTTCTGCGTCGAGGTCGGCCGTTACGTACGTGACCAGCCGCAATGTCCCTTCCCACGCCTCGTGTCCGGCCGGGTCGTGGAGCAGGATGAGCCGACCGTTGGCAACCTCCTCGCCATCGCGCTTGACTGTGGCGCTCACCGCGTACGCATAGGGGGCGAGCCGGGCGGGAGGGCTGATCTCCTCCAGCGCTATCTCCGCCCGCGGGCGCGCTGAACGCAGGCCGGACACGGCCTGGGCGAAGATCGCTGGTACGGCGGTCGAGGGCGCCACTGCCTGAGCGTATGGCGAACTGACCCATCGTGTCGGCGCGGCACGCCGGCCGGGCGTGACCACTCGTGTCCAAGCCCGCGTCTTGCGCGGCGGCTGACGAGGTACGCCCCGGAATGTCGCCCTCCCTGGCGCGATCCGACGATCGGGCGGGTGGCACGATGACCCGCGATGAGCGAAATTTCCGGTACGTATGGCGCCCGCACTCCTCGGACAACCGTGAGCCCGGTGGAGTCCGCGCTGGTGGGGGCATGTCGGCGCGAGCCGGTAGCCCACACGCCGGTGTGGTTCATGCGGCAGGCCGGGCGATCCCTGCCCGAGTACCGGGCGTTGCGGGCCGACGTCGGAATGCTCGAGGCCTGCCGCTCACCCGAGATGGTCTGTGAGATCACCCTGCAGCCGGTGCGCCGGCACGGCGTCGACGCCGCGATCCTCTTCTCCGACATCGTCGTGCCCCTGGCCGCCGCCGGGGTCGATCTGGATATCCGGCCCGGGGTCGGCCCGGTCGTGGCGAAGCCCGTGGCGACGCTCGATGACGTCGCCGCGATCCGACCCCTGCACGCCGACGACGTGCGGTTCGTCGCCGACGCCGTCGGCATGCTCGTGCGTGAGCTCGGCGCGACCCCGCTCATCGGGTTCGCCGGCGCTCCGTTCACGCTGGCCTCGTACCTGATCGAGGGCGGGCCTTCCCGCACCTACGCCCGCACCAAGGCGTTGATGTATGGCTCCCCGCCGGTATGGAACGCACTGTGCGGCCGGTTGGCCGACATCACGCTGGAGTTCCTGCGCGTGCAGGCCGCGGCCGGCGCGGCGGTTGTTCAGCTCTTCGACTCGTGGGTTGGCGCGCTGTCGGAGGCCGACTACCGCCGGTTCGTCCTGCCGCATTCGACGGCCGTACTGGCGGCGCTCGCCGCCGAGTTTCCGGCCGTGCCGCGAATCCACTTTGGAGTTGGCACGGGCGAGCTGCTGCCCTCGATGGCGGACGCCGGTGCCGACGTCGTCGGAGTCGACTGGCGCACGCCGCTGGACGTCGCGACCCGTCGGCTGGGTTCCGAGCGCGCGGTGCAGGGCAACCTCGATCCGTGCATCCTTCTTGCCCCGTGGTCCATTGTGGAGACAGAGGTGCGGCGGGTGCTCCGTCAGGGCGCGGCGGCGCCGGGCCACATCTTCAACCTCGGGCACGGCGTGCTGCCCGAGACCGACCCCGACGTCCTGACCCGGGTCGTCGCGCTCGTGCACGAGATCTCCGCTTCTCCGTAATCCGCAATCATCCGCGTTGCTCCCAGGCTCCGAACTACTCGTGTCCCAGATGGACTGAGTCGAAGGAGTGAACCATGACGACGTATGCGCCGCTGCTGACAGCGATCGCGACCACAGTGGTGACAGGCGTGCTGGTATGGCTGCCGACGGCCGGCCCAGGCCGGGATCACCAAGACCGGTGTCGACCTGGTTACGACCTCCTGAAATACGCATCACCTCAAGTGTTCAACACTCGCCCGGTTCGGTGAGCTCCGACTGGGCAGGTGTCGA
>JAXIPB010000134.1:0-18339 GCA_045403155.1 Micromonosporaceae bacterium | reverse complement strand
AATGGACAAAGAGCTCACCGACCTCGGTGTCAAGACCGTGGCCATCCCCCGCAAGGGCAAACCCAGCATGGCCCGCCGAGCCCAAGTGCACCGACCCGGCTTCCGCAAGCTCGTCAAATGGCGCACCGGCTGCGAAGGCCGAATCAGCCACCTCAAAAACCGCTACGGCTGGGGCCGCAGCCTCGTCGACGGACGCGACCGCACCACCGCCTGGTGCGAACACGGCATCTTCGCCCACAACCTGGTGAAGATCACCGCACTGGCGAACGGATAGGCAGATCGTGGACGCCTGATACCGGATATCCGGGGTCAGGCGTCCACGATCACGCCCAGGGGACGAAGCGTCCACGATCCTTTTTCAAGGCGAAGTAGTTACCGACCTGTGGGCCCGTTCAGCCGCTCCCGGCACGGCACGCGCAGACTGGGTCGCGGTCCGCGTGAAGCCGGTCGGGAGCCGCGGTGTGCGGCTCCCGGCCGACGACCCCCCTAATCGAGTGAGATCTTGAGGACGACGGCCGATCCGCTCGCCCCGTCTAGCTGAACGTCCGTGGTGAAGGCGAGCCTCGCAGTGACGACCGGCACCGCCGAGTCCCACGGGCCTGCGAACCAGCCCTTGCCATCCTCGGGAGTCACTGCTGAGCTGCGAAGGATCATGACAGAGAGCGTGGCACCAACCCGTTCGCGATGCTGGACCGCTGCTAGCGTGACGCCGTGGCCGTGTTTCGTGCGCCGCAGGTCGTACTGTTCAGCGACAACGTCCCTCGGGCCGTCGCGTTCTATTCGCGCTTGGGGTTCACGGAGACTTTCCGAGTCCCCACAGACGGAGAGCCGATCCACGTCGATCTCGTCCTCGACGGTTACAAGATCGGAATTACCTCAGTCGCGTCAACCCGCGACGACCACGGGCTCGACCCAGTCGCCGAAGGTCAGCGCGTGGCCGTCATCCTGTGGACCGACAACAGTTCAGCAGCCTTTGCCGAACTCACTGCCAACGGAGCTCCTGCCCTGGCTTCGCCACACAGATGGCTTGGGCGCTTACTGATCGCGTGGACCGCGGACCCCGACGGCAACCCGATCCAAATCGTCCAGCGACTGACGTGATCGCCCGGAGGATCGCATCGCGGCGGCGAATCCAGTTGACCGGTGGGGTCAATGGTCGCCATCGTGGGGGTATGCATCTCGACCTCGCCACTCTGGAAGCCGGACTCGACGATATCCGCCGATCACCCAGTGACGACGGCAAGGTCGAGCTCATCGTCCGGCGTCCGGCGGAGAATGAGCGCGAAGCCGTCGCCGAGGCTCGCCTCGACACCGCCGTCGGCCTCGTGGGCGATGTGTGGCTGAGCGACGACGGTGATCCAGGGCGACAGGTCACGGTGATGAACGCCCGTCTGATCGCGCTCATCGCCCAGTCGCGTGACCGTTGGCAACTCGCGGGCGACCAGCTCTACGTCGACCTAGACCTGAGCAACGAGAACCTTCCGATCGGATCGCAGCTCGAGGTCGGCTCGGCCGTTCTCGAGGTCAGCGCCGAGGAACACCGTGGCTGCAAGAAGTTTGGGGCCCGGTACGGGCTCGATGCGTTACGGTTCGTCAACTCCAAGGTTGGTGCAGCGCTCAACCTACGCGGTATCAACACCCGCGTGGTGCGCTCCGGCGTTGTCCGCCCGGGCGACGTCGTCCGAAAGCTGCCGGGCGCCACGACCGAACCGACCGCGATCTAGCCGACCGCGACCTAACCGACCGTGGGCTACTCCGCGCGGAACTGGTCGTGGACCGCGAAGAACTCGGTCCACTCGTCGTCAGTCAGCGTCCGGCCGTTGTCGCGGATTGCGGCGAGCTCGCGGAAGTACTCCTCCCGCGGTGCCCCCGGCGCAAACAGGATCAGCATCGACGAGGGCTCGTCGCTGAGCGCGCGGAACCCGTGCACGCCGCCCATTGGTACGTACAAGAAGTCACCCGCGCGCGCCGGCACCCACCGGTCGCCGTCGTAGAACTCGACGGTGCCAGACATGACGAAGAACGATTCCGAGAATGTCTTGTGGAAATGCGCGTCTGCACCGCCCGTACGCGGCTGCATGTTCCACTCGAAGAGGCCGAACTGCCCCCGGGTCGCCGCGCCGGGTGCCACAAACCGCACATGCGTCTCCGACGTCCGGAACACGAGGCCCTCGACATCATCGCGGGCGTGGAACTCGGCGCTGATTTCCCCGACATCGCGCACGTAGGTCATGGCTCACCCTACCCGTCCGTGTTGAGATGAAACGCCCGCTCCTCGGCCTCCTCCTTGGCCTGCAGGAATTTGCGGCTCCACTCCTCGTCCGAGTCGCGGATGCGAGCCACGACGTGCTCCTCGAGCACCTCCCCGGACGGCGTCATCCGAGCTACCGCCACGACGGTATGACCGTCGTCGGCGTAATGGCGCGTCTGCCATTTCCCGCCGACCGGAAGCCGAGGTTGTCGACCCCGCGTCAACGCCGAAACGCCCGCGTAGATCACGTACACCACCGCGAGCACGACTCCGACCTCGATCAGGAAGACCAACGCCCGCACGATCCGACAGTACTTCAGGCCGCAAAGAAGGAGGCGTCGCTAGACGACGCAGCCGTACGTGATGCCGGCGATCTTGATGGAGTAGTCGCACCCACCTGATGCCACCGAGATGCCGCCCGGGGCGGGCTCGGTGAGCCGGGTGACGGCGCGTGTCGACAAGTTCCAGTCCAGGAGTCCATGCTCGTCGGCATAGACAAGAACGTCATCGCTGCCGGCCCAGCCGAGCACGCTGCAACAGCCCTTGGCGCGACCGGTACCAAGATCCAGAATGTGGGTGACCGTCCCGGCCTGATCGTCGATGACGGCGACGAAATTGGCGTGGGCCGAACCATCCCGACCACCGGCGGCCTGGGCTATGAGGTTGCCGTAGCGCCACCCGCGCGGACTCAGATCGGAGATCTGGTACGGCGCGGCCGAGCCCATGTCGACGCTGCGCTGGCCTTCCTCCGCAAGGCCACCGTCGTCATAGAACCGCACCAAGGGATCGCGCCCAGGGCCGGGCACGGTCAGCGTGGCAAGGCCACTCCCCCCACCGACCAGTGCGGCCACGTCGGTACCGCGGGCAGCGGCCGGAGCTGGCGCGCGGGCCTCTGTACATCCTTCCTGAAATCGCGCTCGGTAGCAGGTGTCGACGAGCCAGGTCTCGGTGGCGCTTGACACCAACACGTGCCGGCCGTTGACGAGCCAGCTGACGTCCTCGTTGAGACCAGGCAACGCGATCCGTTCCACGGCGCCGGTCCTGACATCGACGAGCACCACCGAATCGCGCTGGGCAAAGGCCGCCACCTCGCCGCCGGGTCCGAGCGAGTTCTGATCGAGCGGAACGGCGAGATTGCCGTCGACGTCACGGGTGTACGAGAGGTCGACGGCGAGGCGGGCCCAGTGGAACCTTCCGTTGCCGCTGCCCTCGTTGACGGAGCCCTCGCCGTACACATAGATGGGAGGAGGCTTGGTCCCGAACTCGGCTGCGTACGGAGAGAAGAGCATGGCTGCGTGGCTCATGGGCGCGTCGGCGAGCCTGGGTGCGTCGGTGGGCACCTGGACGGAGCGCGGCCAGTAGGGAGCTCCGTCGGGATTTACTGCCAGCACACTGGGGAGGCGATCCACCCGGGCCGTCCCAGTCATCGTCGGCTCGGCGGTGCCACCCGGGGGATCGACCGGCGACGTCGACCGGCCCGTCGGACGCCATACTGCGACGCTCACTGCCGTCACGACGAGAACCGCGAGCGCCGCGCCGATGACCGCGCGCCGGCGACGCCGTACTCGGACGGCGTGGGCAAGCGCGGCACCAACTGGCTCGGCGTACGAGATGTCCTCGGCCAACTCGGTGAACATGGCCTTCAGGTCTTCCCGGCTCATCGCGCTCCCCCTGCATTGTCCTGGCGAACAAGGTCGGAAAGCTCGGGGGCGAGTTCACGAAGCCGGCGCAACGCCACCGCGGTCTGGCTCTTTACCGTGCCCACCGCGACACCCATGACCTCCGCCGTGCGTACCTCCGAATGATCCTCGAAATACCGCAGGACCAGGATCGCCCGCTGCTTCGGCGTCAGGCGCGACAGCGCCTTCGCAAAGATCACGCGCAGATGAGCCCGCTCATTTCCGTCGTCTCGCCCGTGGTCGTCCGGTGGATCGGCCACCGAAATCTCCCGCCGATGCCTGCGCCACCAGGACACCGCGTCCCGGTACAGGATCGTGCGCAGATACGCCTCGGGATTTCCCTCCCGCACCTGCCGCCAGCGCAGGCCGACCTTGATCAGCGCGGACTGAACGAGGTCCTCGGCGAGATGCCGGTCACCACAGATCAGGTACGCAGCGCGCAGCATCCGAAGCTGGCACGCCCCGGCGAACGCGGTGAAGTCCGCGTACGTGTCGATTCGGTCCGCGGTCACACCACAAGAACGTACGGGGTCGGCGATTTGGTTGGGGGGCGACGAGTACTCGACAAGTGCGAGCCGCCTAGGCCACGAGCGGCCACAGCTGCTTTCGCAGAAACACGCGGGCGAAGCCGGCCTCCGCTCGGCGGTCGTACTCGACATAACCCAGGCGCTGATACAGGGCGATATTCTCGGTCATCTTCTCGTGCGTGTAGAGGTAGAGCGAGTCGAACCCGACACGCTTCGCCTCAGCTTCGGCGAAGGCGAGCAAGGCCCGCCCCAGGCCGTGTCCCTGCTGGCTTGGGTGCACTGCGACGTTCTCGACCAGAAAACCCTCGGACGTCACAGCGAGGACGATCAACCCAACGACCGCTTCCTGCCTGACGGCGACCGTCACCGCCGAGTCGGAGATCACCTGTCCGTAGTCGGCCATCATCGGGCCGGGGCGTCGGCCGATCCGCGCCACGTAGTGCCCGTAGGCGGCGTCGACGAGTTCCGTCACCGCGGCGACGTCGGCTTCGGTCGCCGGCCGCAGCACGTACTCTCCGCGTACGTCTGGCTCCATCGTGTGGATCCTATTCATGAGAGATGGCGCCCGGTGCTGCGGGCGCTGGTAGCGGTAGTAGGCCAGGGCCGGCCAGTTCAACTCGACAATTCCGTACCCTTGCCAGAACAGTGACTGCTGGTGATCGGCGACCCGCCGACCGTTCCGCCGACGACGAACATCAGATCGCCGTTCGGCGGGCGCGAGGACCGGCCCGTCCCAGTCCACAACGGACAGCGCACCATCGTCGTCGATCAGAATGTTGCCGCCGTGGATGTCGGCGTGACAGAGCACGTGCCGCAGCCGCTGGGCACGAGCGAGAATACCGAGTTGATCGACCCGGTCGGCGGGGCGAGGCGATCAGGTCATCGTGAGTTGGCCAGCACTCGGCCAACTGCTGCCGCGACGGGTCCCCGAACCCGGTCCTCTGGATGTGGTCGGCCAGGTCCCTTACACCCTGAGCCTCCGGACAGGTGAAGCTCTCCTTGGACACGGTCGACGCCAGGTTCGCCGGTAGGTTGGCGCGGTGCAGCGTACGCAGGAGGGCGCCGTGGTCCCTCCACTACCCGTCGGTGAGCCCTACATCCCAGGCCTGCCGCCCGGCGATGAACGTACGACCAAGCCATCGCGTCGTACCCCACCGGCATGAACCGGATTTCGACCGCACCCACTCCCCACCCCCTTGGCGCACGTGCTGCACGAGTACGGAGTCGGCCAGCTTCGGTTGTTCCACCACCCGCTCACGCTGCCACGGCCCTGATGGCCCACACCAGTGAATATCACCGTCCCCCGCGCGTACGGATGAACTCGTTGAGCTCCTCCACGTTGCGCTCGGCCACCACGACCCGGCGCGCGCCCAGCGAAGTGACCCGGACACGACGCCGCCGGCCGTCGAGTACGTAATGCAACTCCGGCATGGCCGTGGAGACCGATGGGGCACCGAACGTCGGGGGATCGTAGGTGACAAGGCGCGCGCGCTTGACGGCCGACCACGGCAGCTTTCGCGTGCGGAATAGTTCTCGGACGATCAGGGCGTCGGGGGTCGCCCGTACACCGACCGTCGACACGCGCGCGGCACCGGCAGCAAGAACTACCGCGATCGCGCCGAGGAGAAACTGCACCGCTTCGGGCGCGGAGGCACGTATGGTCAGCACCACACAGCCGGCGGCGAGGAAAGCCAGGACGACTGCGGCGGTGACGTTCCAAAGCCATGATCGAAGGACTGGCCGACTTCGGCTCATCGTTAGCGTGTTCCGCGCACGGCCCAGGCTCGGGCAATTAACGGGACCGATCCATCGGCAGCATACGGAAGCCGGGAGCGGATCTCCTCGCGCAGCTCGATCCGCCGTTCCTCGCTGAGAGCCATCGCGTAGCTGGGTGCGGGCGCTTGACCGCCGAGGAACGGTGTCCAGTAGTCGTCGAAGTCTCGGAATCGGGTCGGCACGTCGATCGGGTCGACCCGGACATCGGTCAGCCCGGCGTTCGTGAACAGCTCACCAAGCGGTCCGGGCTGACACATTGAGAACCGAACGCCCTCGTCGAGTTCGCGCGCTCGGGGATCGAGCGCTCTGGCCGCATCCCAGAAGTAGCGCATGAGCTGCATCTCGCCGGCATAGTCCCAGACGTAGGCACTGACAGTGCCACCAGGCTGCGTTACCCGGGCCATCTCAGCCGCGGCGACGGACGGCTCCGGGACGAAGTTGAGAACCAGCCCGCTGACGGCCGCGTGGAATCGCCCGTCGTCAAAGCCCAGGGCCGTGGCGTTCCCTGTCTCGAAGCGGGCACGGGGATCGGCGACGTGCGCGCGAGCGTAGGCCACAAACCCTTCGGAGGGATCGATGCCCACGACCTTACTGGGGTTGGCGTGCAACAGGATTTCCCGTGCGACGGCACCAGTGCCGCAGCCCACGTCGAGCCACGTAAGCGAAGGTGGCAGATCGAGCCATCGCACGAACTCGGCCGCCACGAGGCGACTCCATCGGCCGACGTACGGCTCGTACGTCGCCCCATCGGCCCAAAGCCCAGTTCCCACGGCAGAAGTATGCATTGTCCCGCAGGCTCAATGCGAGGCCGCTCGGCCGCCAGGCACATGTCCGCGGCAGGGTCGTCGCCGCCCGGTTGCCAGGGGTCAGTCTCGGCCGACGTTAAGAGACGCGGCTCATGCGCCGCCCCGCGGTAGCCGGCGAGCGAGCCGGCAGGGTTGTGTCATAGATTGCACAGCGTGCGATCTACGAAAACGTTCGTGGTCGGTAGTTCGGGGAAGAGGTGGAGAAGTGGGTTCGTGGCCGAGCGGTATCAGTGCCATCACTCTGTTCGTCGAGGACTTGGACGCTGCGAAGCGGTTTTACGGGGAGGTCTTCGGCCTCCCGGTAGCGTTCGAAGACGACGACTCGGCCGTGTACGACTTTGGGAACACGATCATCAACTTGCTCAGAGCTTCTGCGGCCCCAGAGCTAATCGAACCTGCCGCCATGGCGAGTCGCGAGGCCGGTTCCCGCTTTCAGTTCACCCTGGACGTCGACGACGTAGACGAAATGTGCCGGGAGCTGACCACACGGGGAGTCGAGCTGCTGAACGGCCCAATGGATCGGCCGTGGGGAATACGGACCGCCAGCTTCCGCGATCCCGGCGGCCACATCTGGGAGATCGCCGCCAGGAATGCGGGGTAACACTCCGTACGGAACGCACGCGACAGGGCTGGAGCTTCCTCATTCGCGCGCCTCTTTCTCGGAGGCGGTGAAGAAACATCTAGAACGTCTTGGAGGCGGGCGACGAAGCAGTGGTTGTCTACATCGTAGAGTGCGTTGAGCGCAAGACCGGCCGCGAAACACGCGCGGTCTTCATGGGGCAGTGGGTTCGCCAGGACGGCTGTTGGCGGCTGCACCGGCACCTCTCGGAGAAGATCTAGCGGTGCATTAGTCGCTGCGCCGCTCATGCCCCGCGGGAGGCAATCGGACTCAATGGCGGGCACGTAACAAGGCGTCAAGGACGGGTATGAAGGTGACGATGCGCGCCTGCTACGGCGCCGGCTAGCCTGCCCGTCACCCGTCGGTCTGCGACCGCATCCGGGCGCTGGCTGACCGTCTGGTACTTCGTCTTTCACGCGATACGCGGCGCGGGGGACGGGCAGAACAAGAGTGACGGGACTCGTCACCTGATCGACTGGATAGTGCTGGCCGTGTTGCTGTTGCTGATGGTGATTGTCTTCGCCAGGCGCAAGCGGAGCGAGCCGCCAAAGTGGATGGCCATGACAAACCCTGATCAAGTAACCCGCCTTTCGGTCGGGCGCCAACGTGCGTACCGGTCTGTCCAAAGTGGGTGTTCCCGGGGTGCCGCGGTCGGTCTGTCGCGGAGGCTCTGACCATTGACGAGTTACTCAAGCCCTTCGGTACCCCACGGGCCATGTGCTTGACCCGGACGCGCCAACCGAGAGTCGGTTGAGCGCGTCCGGCCCGAGCGTCGGCGGGAGCCCGCCGAAGCACCACGCATCGCAACCGTAGGTCTGAAATTGTCCGTTCGCGCCCTCCCGTCACCCCCCGGCGGCAGAATGGGGCCGGAATGGCAGTGTTTGTATTCCCAGGTTTTGTAAGCCGAAAGGCGGGCGCGTCAAGCCGCCCAGCAGGGGATGTGATCGCAATGGCTACAGCCGTACGGCCCGCCAAAGCCCGTCGTAAGCCAGCGCCGCGCAAGGCAACTGCCACGGCGACCCGAACGTCCGCCAGTGCAGCTGGTTCGCCCGCGGCCGCGACCAAAGATCGGCGGGCAAGGACCTCCGAGGCCGGAACTCGCCGGCCAGGGCGTGCCTCGGCAACTGTCCCGGCCAAGGCATCCCGGCAGCAACCGCGCCGGGTGGCGGCTGCAGGGCGGGCGACGTCGACCAAGCCGGCTCGGGACGAGACCGGGCGGCTGGGGTGGACGTCGATGACCGTGCCGGTCGTGAATGTGCAGCTCCCCGTGCTTCGCGCCCGTATCCCGGGCCTGGGCGCCGGGGCGGCGCAAACGAGGTGGGCTGCCCAGGCCGTGCGGGCCAATCTCCCGCCCACGGAGCGTTTGCTCTATTACGGCGGCCTCGGCCTGATGGCCACGGTCGGGGTTCTGGAATGGCCCGTCGCCGCGGCGGTGGGCGTGGGGGTCTGGTTGGCCGGCCGGACGGCTGCGGTTCGCCGGGGGCAGGCCGCCTCGGCGTGATTTCCATATACGGGGGAAGGACGCGATGGCGCCCGCGGTGAGGCGCATATCCGGTTCCCGGCACGCGTGGGCACGTGACGGATACGCCCACATAGGGCTCCGCCACATGGTCGGCGGCGAATATGCCGTCGACTTCGCCGAGCGCGTGGAAAAGGCGCTCCAGGCGGACGACGGCGTCTCGTGGGCGGCGTACAACGATGCACTGGGTCGGGTGGTCGTCAGCTTCGATCCAGCTCGGATCACGTTGGCCACGCTCGTTGAGGAAGTGCGGCGGGTCGAGCGGCAGGTCGACCGACCCCGGCGAGTCATCCCGATCCCGGACATCGATCCGTCGGTCGCGAACCTGGCGGCACTCGGCGCCGATCTTCTCGGCATCGGCGGCGGATTGGCCGGCCGACTGATGCGGCTGCCACGGCTACCAGCGGAGCTGGCCGCGGTCACGGCCGCGGTCGATGTGCTGCCTCGCCTCGGCAAGAGGCTGCAGACAAGTGTTGGCACGGTCGGTGCCGACCTCGGTGTTGCGCTGATGTCGTCAGCCATCGGGGCCGCCTCGCAGACGGTTGCGTCGAGCGCCGCGGACGCGGCGCTGCGCATCCTTTTGCTGGCCGAGACGGCCGCACACCGGGACGCGCTGTCGCGGCGGGCGGAGGAGCTTTGTCGCGACGCCGAAACCAGCCGCGCCGACCCGTTGGAGTCCTTGGCGAGGCCGACGCCGCTGCCGGATGGACCGATCGAACGCTACGCGCAGCGGATGGGCATGGTGACCCTGCTCGCCGCCGGCGCGTTGCTACCGCTGCCCGGCGGCCGCAGAAGGGCGGCCCGGACACTCGCAGTCGGCTCGCCGCGGGCGGCCCGACTCGGCCGTGAGGCGTACGCGGGTCAGCTGGGGCGGGTGCTCGCCCGCCGTGGTGTCGTGGCGCGCGACCCGACGGCGCTTCGCCGCCTCGACCGCATCGATACGGTCGTCGTCGACGCACCCGTGCTCATGACCGGACGAAGCGTCGTCAGTCAGGTCGCACCGGTGCGCGGCTCGGCGGATGAGGCGCGGGACCGCGCATTGTGGCTGCTCTCGGGTGAGCGACCATCTGACGGGCCGTCGAGAGCGCCGCTGACGCGGGGGCGCTGGGCATTGAACACGCCGTCGCGGCTGGGCACACCAATTCCCGAGGACGTGGCCGCGAGCTTGAATGGGAACGGGTCCGGGAGAGGCGACGTGCTCGCTCTGACCCATCGGGGCACGCTGATCGCTTTGCTACGGGTCGAGGCCGAACTCGACCCACTGTCTGCCGCACTGCTTTCCGCTGCGGGGAAGGTCGGGCGCGTGCTCATCGCCGGTGCTACGCCGGCGCTTCTCCAACGGGTGCATGCGGACGGCACCGTCGCGGGCGGTTCCCGACTCGCCGGCTCCGTGCGTGCCTTGCAGCGGAAGGAGGGCGGCGTGGCCCTCGTTGCCACCCGCAACGACGTCGCCTTGGCTGCCGCCGATTGCGGCATCGGGATATCCACCTCCGCTGAGCGCCGTCCTCCGTGGGGCGCACATCTGCTCTGTGGTCCCGATCTGGAATCCGCGTGGCTTGTTCTCGAGGCCGCCACCCTCGCCCGCCGTGTGAGCCGACGCAGCTCGCGCATCGCGCTGATGGGATCAATTGCCGGGGCGCTGTTGGGCTTGATCGACGCCCGGCCGCTGGCCGGGCAACGCGCACTGGCAGCCGGCGGGATGGCGGCGCTGGCCAGCCTGGCCCAAGGCGTCTGGTCCGCACGCGATCTGGATCGCCGCCCGCTGCCTGTGCCGGAGGATCTGGTGCCGTGGCATGCGCTTCCGGTCGACGAGGTGATGCGACTTCTTGACGCCACGCCGGAGGGCTTGACCGCCGAGCAGGCGCGTCAGCGGCGCGTACTTCCAGGCGGCCGCGCAGCCGGCGAGCCCGGCCTGTTGGCGGCGGCGGTGGCTCAGCTCAACACGCCGCTGACCGCACCGCTGGCGATGGGTGCAGGGATCTCCGCCGCCACTGGGTCGACCACGGATGCGGTCCTGGTGCTCACGGTCATCCTGGCCAACGCGTTTCTGTCCGCGGCGCAGGAGGTCAACACTCGGCGGACGCTTCGCCGCCTGCTGACCGCGAGCGCCGTTCAAGTGCGGGTGCACCGCACCGATGGATCAAGGCTGACGTCGGCGGAGGAACTCGTTGCGGGTGATGTCGTGTCCTTTGAGACGGGTGATGCCGTGCCGGCAGACTGCCGGGTCATCTCCGGCGCCGGACTGGAGATGGACGAGTCCACCCTGACCGGCGAGTCGACTCCGGTGGCGAAGAGCGTGGCCGCGACGCTCGCGGTGGCGGTCGCGGACCGGACCAGCATGATCTACGCGGGCACGACCGTGGCCGCGGGCACGGCGACGGCGGTAGTGGTCGCCGCCGGTCGATCCACCGAGGCCGGCCGCAGCGAGCACATGATCGTCGAGGATGGTCCGACGGGCGGAGTCCAGGCCCGTCTCGGCAAGATAGCCGCGGCCTCCATTCCCGCCTCCGCGGCTGCCGCCGCTGGCCTGTTCCTCGCCGGCATGGTTCGCGGTCGGTTGGCGGAGTCGGTCAGCTCCTCGGTCGCCCTTGCGGTCGCCGCCATACCGGAGGGACTGCCTTTCGTCGCCACCGCAGCGGAGCTGAGCGCAAGCAAGCGCCTTGCGCGGCACAACATTCTGGTTCGAAACCCCCGGGCCATGGAGGCGTTGGGGCGGGTCGACACCGTGTGCTTTGACAAGACCGGAACCCTGACCGAAGGGCGCATCCAGCTGCGCGCCGTCTCCGACGGACGAAGCAACCAACCGGCTAAGGCCGTCGGACCCGAGCGCCGAGGTGTTGTCGCCGCGGCCCTGCGGGCAAGTCCCGTTCCCAACGGCGAAGAGGTTCTGCCCCACCCGACCGACCGGGCGGTCGTGGTAGGTGCCGAGGACGCCGGCGTCAGAGCCGCCGACGGATTTACCCATTGGCGGATGGTGCGGGAGCTGCCCTTCGAGCCCGGTCGGGGCTTTCACGCGGTGCTGGGCGAGATCCCGTCCGGGCATCTGATCAGTGTCAAGGGCGCGCCCGAAATTGTGTTACCGCGATGCACCACGTGGCGCCGCGCGGGGCGTTCCCGGCCCTTGGCCGAGCATGACCGCCACGAGATCGAGGCCGAGGTGGACCGGCTGGCATATCAGGGTCTGCGGGTACTCGCGGTCGCCGAACGGACCGCGTCGCAGCGTCGGATTCTCGATGACCAACGCGTGGATCGGCTCGAGCTGCGGGGCCTGCTCGGACTGGCCGACGCCGTGCGTCCAACCGCGGCCGAGGCAGTCCGTCGGCTGCGCAGCGCGGGAGTGAAAGTGGTCATGCTGACCGGTGATCATCCGAGCACGGCCGAGGCGATTGGAGCCGAACTCGACCTGCTCGACGGCGGCACCGTGATCACCGGTCCCGACCTGGACGAGGCCGACGAGACGGACCTTGACGCGCTCGTGGCCAAGGCGGCGGTCTTCGCTCGGGTAACCCCGGCGCACAAGGTCGCGGTCGTGCGATCGCTGCGCCGCGCCGGGCAGGTCGTCGCCGTAACCGGCGACGGCGCCAATGACGCACCGGCGATCCGGCTGGCCGATGTCGGCATCGCGCTCGGCGACCAAGGCACGACCGCGGCCCGCCAGGCCGCTGACATGATCGTCGTGGACGGTCGGATTGAGACAATCGCCGACGGAGTCATCGAGGGCCGCGCGATGTGGGCATCGGTTCGCGACGCGGTGGCCCTGCTGCTCGGCGGCAACCTGGGCGAGATCCTCTTCACACTGGGCAGCTCCGCCATCTCCCCACGTCCACCGCTCAACACCCGTCAGATCCTGTTCGTCAATCTCATGACCGACCTGCTGCCGGCGCTCACCGTCGCGTCGAGGAAGCCCCGCGGCGTCACGCCCGAAGAGCTTGCCCGAGAAGGCCCCGAATCCTCGCTCGGGACCGCGCTGACGCTCGAGGTGGCCCGGCGCGCCGCGGCCACCGCACTCGCCACCACCGGCGGCTGGCTGGCAGCCCGCGCGACCGGCACGCCCGGTCGCGCCAGCAGCGTCGCCGTCGCCTCCCTCGTCGCGTCTCAGCTGGCGCAGACGGCGGTCGCGTCTCGCGGCGACCCAGCCGTGCTCGCCGCCGCTGCATTGTCGGCGGCGGCGTTGGTCGGAACCATTCAGACCTCAATCGTGAGCCAATTCTTCGGCTCACGGCCCATGGGCCCACTCGGATGGGGCATCGTTTTGGGCGCGGCCGCCAGTGCTGCCGCCATGGGAGCCGTCCCCGTCCAGCACCTACACGGCCTCAAGCAATTCGTCGAACGTTGGTCCACCGCGGGCGCGCGACTCTTACGTCCATTAGAAGCGAAACAGTGGGAAGGGAGACTGCTGTGACAACCGCAACCGCGCGGCGCGCGGCCACCGCCCGTGCGCCCGCCCCGAAGAAGACAACGCCACGCAAGCCGAACCAGCGGCCAGCCAGCACCAGGGCACCAGCGCCGAGGCGGCGGCAGGCCAGCGCCGATGTCGCCGAACGGGCCACACCAAGAAGGCCGGTCGAGCATGCAGTGCTCGCCGCCGAGCAGGCCGTGCGGCGCAACAGCCTGTACCTACGAATTCCAGTATTAGGTGAGTTGAAGCTACCCGCCCCGGAGCAGGTCGCGTTCATCGGTGGAGTCACCGTCCTGGCGGCCATCGGCGTAATCGAGTGGCCGGTGGCCGTGCTCCTGGGTATCGGGCATGTGGTGGCCACACAGGCTCACAGGAAGATGGTCCGAGCCCTTGGGGAGGCCCTGGAGGCGGGCTGAGTAGTGGCCGCCCGGTTCGGATCTCAGGTCATGTGGTGGACGACCATGCCGTGATACATTCGGCCACCCCCGCCTGAGGAGCACACCATGACTGAGCTGCTCGTGTCCATTGCCGCCCAGGTCGTCGTCGCTGCGCTTGTCGCGCTCGTCACGACCCTGATCCGTCGGGCTTTCGGCACCGCCTAAGCTCGCCGCGCTGCTAGAGCGAGCCAATCGCGGCCGGGTGAGTTCGCCAGCCCGCCTAGCCGCGCCACCCACGCGATGAACGCTGTGGTGTCGACGTCGGTCGGCCAGAGCCACGCGATGGGCCCGCCAGCGTCGTACCGAACAAGCCCAGCGCCGTAGATCGTACGAATCATGCCGTGCGGAGACTGCGGGATTGAGTTCGCGGAGTTTCGGCGGCACAAACGGCGCAGATGGTTGACTTGGTGAGCGGATGTCGACCTTTGCGGGGGAGGCATGCCCGAGTTCCTTGATCAGCTTGGAATGACGCGGCGGCTAAGCCAGAACGCCCACGGTATCGGCGTCGCCGGTGCAACGACACGCTGCGGGTGTCCACATGCCTGAACAGGGTCCATCCACGCCGGGCGAGCCGGTGCTGGCATGGCTGGCGGAGCGCGTGGCGAAACGGCAGAGGGCGACGGTCGAATTCGACGACCCGAGGCTGGAGTACCGTCGGCTGTTCAGCGAGGTATGGGGAACGTTCCTGCTCGTGCTCGTTGCGGCGGGCGGCGGGGTCATCGGGGCGACCGCCTTCGGGACCGATCTCACTCTGGCCATGAAGGCGCTCGCCCCGGGCATCATGGTTATGGCGATCATCTTCTTCATGGGCACGGTCTCCGGAGCCCACCTCAATCCCGCCGTGACCGTGGCGTTCTCTGTGCGCGGCAACTTTCCCTGGCGTCGCGTGCCCGGATACATCGTCGCCCAACTCGTCGGGGCGATCCTCGCCTCGCTTGTCCTGCAGTGGATGTACGGCGGCATCATCAACGGCGCGACCGAACCCACCCCACGTGTCAGCACCTGGGTAGCCATGCTCACTGAGGCGATCTTGACCCTCGGCCTGGTCAGCGTGATCCTCGGCACGGCCAGCGGCGCGCGCAACATCGGCGCGAATGCCGCCCTCGCCGTAGGCGGATATATCGGCCTGGTGTCAGTGTGGGCGGCGCCAGTCACCGGAGCGTCGATGAACCCGGCACGGTCATTCGGTCCCATGCTCGTGGCCGCGGACCTGTCCCACTACTGGATCTACCTCGTCGGCCCACTCTTGGGAGCGACGATCGCAGTCGGGTTCGAATGGATCCTCCGAGGACACGCCACCAAGGCCGGCGCGGCGGCGGCTCAGGGGGTTCTCGCCGAGGACGACTCTGCAGCCCTCTAGCGGCGTCTCGCAACGGGAGTCAGTTTTCAGAGACCACATTGGACAGACGCTAGCGCCGTCCCCCACCTCGGCCGTTGGCGCGGCCTACGCGCATCGTCGACCAGATAGCCGGAGCGCACGGCTCAACCAGCCAACCCGCGATCGCACGCCTAGACGCTTCGCCCAGACCTTCGCGAGCCCGAGCTGGATCACTCCGCAAACGGCCCGGCCGGTCGGTGCGCGCTGGCGGACCGCGCGCGAACGGTCCTCCCGGTCCTTGACCGAACGTCTCCGTGATCGGCATATATTGACCGATCCGGCCGAATGGACGCCGCTGCCGCGATACGCTGCGACGACCCCGACGCACAACGGGGTGGCAGGACCTCTCCGACTGTCTCGGGGTTCGGCATGGGATTGGTGGGATCGGCCCGGCGCTGGATCGTGAGCGTCGCCCCCCGCTCTCCGTGGGCGCTGGCACCCGGGCTCGGCATGTTGCGCGGCTACCGTCGAGACCAGCTCCGCCCCGACCTGCTAGCCGCAGTGACGGGTGCGGCGGTTGCGGTCCCGGCCGGACTGGCAATGGCCGAACTCGCCGGGCTGAGCCCGGTGGCCGGTCTGTACGCGACGATGCTGCCGTTGGTGGCGTACGCCGTGTTCACGTCCTCCCGCCATGTCACGGTGGGCCCCGACGGCACGCTGGCGGTGCTGACGGCGACGACCGTCGCGCCGCTTGCAGGAGGCAACACGGCCCACTACGCGGCCCTGGCGGCGGCCTTGGCTCTGATGGTCGGTGTGATCCTCGCGCTCTCGGCCGCGCTGCGGCTGGGTTTCATGGCGAACTTCCTATCGATACCGATCCTCGTCGGCTACTTCAACGGCATCGCTCTTATCATCATCGCCAATCAGTTGGGCAAGGTCTTCGGCTTGTCGATCTCTGCTGACTACTTCTTTGGCGTGCTGCGTGAGTTCGCCACGGAGGTGGGCCAGATTCATTGGTGGACGGCGATGTTCAGTCTGGTTCTTCTGGCGCTGGTACTCGTGCTCAAGCGAGTCGCCCCGACCTTCCCCGGGAGCCTTCTAGCGGTCGTCGTCGCAGGCGTGGCTTCGGTGACCCTCGACCTGCAGGGCCGTGGCGTGGCCGTCGTGGGCAACATCCCTGCTGGGCTGCCGTCATTGACGGCGCCGGACGTATCGCTGCACGACGTGCGACTGCTCGCGCTCCCGGCGGCCGGCCTCGCGCTGATCGCGTTCGCCGACACCGTCGCCAACGCGCGGACATACGCAAAGAGGAACGGGTACGAAATCAGCGCGAACCGGGAACTCGCCGCGTTGGGTGCGGCCAACATCGCGGCAGGCTTCAGCCGCGCCATGGCGATCTCGGCCAGCGGCTCCCGTTCGGCACTCAACCAGGCGGCCGGCGGCACATCGCAGGTTGTCGGGCTCATCACCGCGGTGGTTGTCGCGGTGGTCGCCGCCGTCGCCACCCCGCTCATCGAGCCGGTGCCAGTTGCCGCGCTCGGGGTCGTCGTCATCGCGGCGGTGTTGGGCATGCTCGACGTCAGCGGCGTTTGGCGCCTGCGGCGGGTGCACCCCGACCGAGGTCGGGTTGGCAATGGCGACCCTGCTGGGTGTCCTGATTCTCGGCGTTCTCGGCGGCCTGCTCGTCGCGATCGGGCTCTCGATCGGTGTGTTCGTCTACCGGTCGATCCGGCCGCACGACGCGATCCTGGGCGCGGTCCACGACGTGGACGGCTATCACGACATCGACGCCTACCCCGCCGCCGAAACCGTGCCGGGGCTTATCGTGTACCGGTTCGATGCGCCGCTGTTCTTCCCGAACGCGCTGTACTTCAAGGAGCGCGTGCTGACACTTGTAGCGGCGGCTCGGACGCCGACCCGCTGGGTCCTTCTCAACGCCGAGGCGATCATATACATCGACACCACCGGGGTCGACACACTGCGCGAACTGCGGGCCGACCTCGCTGGCGCCGGGATCCTGCTGGCCGTGGCACGGGCCAAGGGCATGCTCACCAGCGTCTTCGACTCCACCGGACTCACCGCCGAGATTGGGCCGGACAACTTCTTCCCGACCATCCGGACGGGCGTGCGCGCGTACCACCAGCGGGCTCCACGCCTATGACTTGCCCGTCTCCTCGTGGGACGTTGCTGTGGTACCCGCCGATCGAAATGTTGGCAGAGGTGGCCGTGTTGCTATTGGGGATCTGGAAGCGGAATTTCTCTGCCTGATTTCCGATCAGTCCACCGAGCGGGCTGGTGCGCGGGACGATCGCCGGGAGGCGATGGGTTCCCGGCGTCGGCGAAAATGGATGTAAGGCGAGGGCGATGGCCGCACCTGATCGACAGAACGCGCTCGACCATGTGGTCGTTGTGATGTTCGAGAACCGCTCGTTCGACAACCTTCTTGGCCGCCTGTACGAACCGGGCGAGGTCGCGTCGTTCGAGGGAGTGATCGGCAACGATCTGAGCAACCCGATCCCGGACTGGGCGGAGCACGGGGCCGATCGAGGGGTTGTGCCCTACGGCGTCGCGAAGGACATGAATACGCCTAGCCCGGATCCGGGCGAGGAGTTCCAGCACGTCAACACGCAGTTGTTCGGGCACATCGATCCGCCCAGCAACCGTGGGGTCCTGGCCGAGCATATGGTCGCTCCGTACAACGCCCCGGCCGACCCTGGCCGGCGACCCACAGTGATTGGGTTCGTGGCGGACTACATCAGCGCGTTCACGGCCGAAATGGGCCGCCAGCCCACCTACGACGAGTACAGCCAAATCATGACCGGCTACACGCCCGAACAGATGCCGGTCCTGTCGACGCTTGCCCGCGGGTTCGCCGCCTTCGACCACTGGTTCGCGGAGGTGCCCTCGCAAACCTTCACCAACCGGTCGTTCTTTCATGCTGCGACCGCCTCCGGCTTCGTCGTCAACGCGCCCTACGCGAACTTCCCGGTGCACAACAACGCTGAGAC
>JAXIPB010000062.1:0-7012 GCA_045403155.1 Micromonosporaceae bacterium | reverse complement strand
ACCTCCGCCACCGGCAACGCCCCCGCCGCCATGACGTCGAGCGCTGCGGACATGCCGGGCGGCTTCACAGCGGTGGTGATGGTCATGGCAGACAAGATCCATCCGCGACGAGAACACACGAACGCTGAGCAACACATCGTTGCCCAGCCCTCGTCCGATGACCGCTCGCACGTTGCATGCGACGTGGCGTCCGGACATCCGCCGAAGGCACGTCGTCAATAAACGTCCCAGTGGTCGCAACCATCAGTCCAGCATCACGATGCCTGGCGAGTACCGGCCAGGGCCAACCGACCCTGGCCGACCGGGCTGGTGGACGGCGGCACCCGGTAGCCATGGTCCGCTCGGCGACGTTGCGGTATGCACGCACGGCTCCGATACCTCGAGCAAGATCACAAATTGGCTCCCACGCCTGTTGGCGGGGTTGTTGTCGACAACGCTGGCCGATTTGTCGGCTTCGTGCCGCCGCGCTGCCGCAACTTCGCCTACTGGTTTAATCCGGTCATCATTAGCGCCGGCAGCGAGTCATAGCGATCAATGAGGCTGACCCTGGTGGGACCGAATTCGCGTAGCAGTATCCGGCCTTGACCTGGTGGAAACCGCTCGTCGACGGTGGCCAGACAGCGACCCAGGCAGGCCGGTGCGCTTCGCGAGTGGGGCCGCAGCGTTCGCTACCATCATGGTGGCCGCAGACGCGACGACGTTGGGAGGTGAGGCCGCCATGAGTAGCAGCCAACCTCCGAGTCCGCGCTGACAACCCAGCGGGCGCCCTGACCGTCGGAATATCGCCGGACGCTGCGATACGGGCCGACCAGCATTGATCCGCGCCTTCTCCACTGTGACCTGATTGATTCATGCCCTTTTTGTGGAGGCCGCCATGTCCGACCGGCGTTCGCGTGCCCTGACCGCCTCGAAGCGATTTCTGCGCCGCGCCAACGGCCAACACGCGCCAGCATCGCCGCCGGAGCTGTCCATGGACCCGCGCGCTGCCACAGCCGTCGTTGCGGCGGAGCAGAGCGTGGTCAGCTCGGCGATCTATCGCGACGGGCACCGGGTGGACGGTCCACCCACCCTGGCCGAGACATATCAACGCCTGCGCGAGCAGCCCGGCGCGATGGCGTGGATCGGGCTGTACCGGCCGGCCGAGGCGCAGCTATTGGCCGTCGGTGAAGAGTTCGGGTTGCACGAACTGGCCGTCGAGGACGCGATCGTCGCGCATCAGCGGCCCAAATTGGAGCGGTACGGCGACACCCCTGTTCGTGGTTCTGCGCGCCGCCCGTTACCTTGACGACGTCGAGGAGGTCGACTTCGGCGAGATCCACGTGTTCGTCGGCCGCAACTTCGTGCTCACCGTCCGACACGGCCTTGCCGGCGACCTCGCTGCTGTGCGGCACCGCATGGAGGACGACCCCGACCTGCTGCGCCTCGGCCCCGAAGCCGTCCTGTACGCCATCCTTGACGCGGTCGTGGACGGCTACGCCCCCGTGGTCGCAGGCCTGCAACACGACATCGACGAGATCGAGACCGAGGTGTTCGGCGGCGACCCGAAGGTCTCCCGACGCATCTACGAACTGTCCCGCGAGGTGATCGAGTTCCAACGGGCTACCCGGCCGTTACTGGAGATATTGTCGAAACTCGCGGCCGGGTTCGACAAGTACGACACCGACGAGGAGCTGCGCCGCTACCTTGCCGACGTCGCCGACCACGCCACGACCGCCGCCGAACGCGTCGACGGCTTCCGCCAGATCCTCGCCGACATCCTCACCCTCAACGCGACTCTGGTGTCCCAGGCCCAAAACGAGGAAGTCAAACACCTTACCGAGGCCAGCTACGCGCAGAACGAGGAGATCAAGAAGATCTCCGCGTGGGCGGCCATCCTCTTCGCCCCCACCCTGATCGGCACCGTGTACGGGATGAACTTCGATCACATGCCCGAACTGCATTGGCTGGGTGGCTACCCGTTCGCACTCGCGTTGATGGCCGCTGTCTGCGTCGGGCTGTACGTGGTGTTCAAACGCCGCAGCTGGCTGTGACCGCGGTTAACCGGGGATCCGTGTCACTGCGGCAGTCACATCATCCTCGACGGGTTGGTGCCGCTGCACACCGAGAAGGCCTTCCGACGCGGCGGCAACCCCTGTTCGCCTCCGCCATGGTCGTGTCCTCGTGGGGAATACCCGGCCGAGAGCTAGGGGCCAAAGTCACAGTGCCGTGGGCCGAAGGTCTCTACCCCAGGGGGGTATATTCGGTGAAGCTGAAGGCTCTACGCCCCGAAGGGACCAGCCATGCGCAGCGCCGACATCGCCGTCCTGGTCGGCTCGGTTCTTGCGATCGCCGGGCTGGTCTGGTTCTTCTTCGCCCCACGCAAGGCTCACACCGCCCAGATCGCCGGTGGCGTGCAGCGGGTGGAAGTAACGGTCCGCGGCGGGTATCACCCCGATGTCATCCGCGTCCGGCAAGGCGTGCCGGTGGAGTTGGTCTTTGACCGTCAGGAGTCGGGTGAGTGCACGTCGCGGGTGGTCTTCGGTGACTTCGCGCTCAGCGCCGCGCTGCCCGCGTACGAGCGCACTCCGGTCCGGCTGACCCCTGCGAAGGCCGGCTCGTTCGGGTTCGCGTGCGGGATGAACATGGTCCACGGCACGCTGCTCGTCGACCCTGCCAGCGACGCCGATACCAGATCTGAGCTCGCGACGGGCGAACCACCGGCCGCGGCCACACCCGACGGGCACGAACCGGAGCCGGGCCGGTCGGCGGCCGACGTAGAGGCGGCACAGGCGGCCGAGCGCCGGGCGGAGATCACCGATTTGAGCCGCCGAGTGCTCATTGGGGCGATCCTGACCGCACCGGTGCTGTTCGCTGTGATGGCTCACGAGGTGTTCGGCGCGGACTGGGTGCCGTCACTGTTGCTCAACCACTTGCTGCAGCTGCTGCTGATCACGCCGGTGATGTTCTACACCGGCTGGCCGATCCACCGCACCGGCTGGCTCGCCCTGGCCAACCGCGGCGCGGAGATGAACAGCCTGATCACACTGGGCACTACGGCCGCCTACGGCTACAGCCTGCTGGTCACCGTGGCCCCGGGGGTGCTGCCGGCCGACGTCCGCGACGTCTACTTCGAGGCCGTCGGGGTCATCATTACGCTGATTCTGCTCGGGCGGCTGCTGGAGGCCCGAGCCAAGGCCGGCACCGGCGAGGCCATCCGGGCCCTGCTGGGCCTGCAGGCCCGCACCGCCCACGTCATCCGCGACGGCACCGAGACCGAGATCCCCATCGAGCGGGTGGCGGTCGGCGACGAGGTCCTGGTACGGCCCGGCGAGAAGATACCGGTCGACGCCGTCGTCCTGTCCGGACAGTCCCCAGTGGACGAATCGATGGTTACCGGCGAACCGATACCCGTGACGAAACGCGGCGGCGATACCGTAATCGGCGCCACCATCAACGGCACCGGATCCCTGCGCGTGCGCGCCGCCAAGGTCGGCGCCGACACGGTACTCGCGCAGATCATCCGACTCGTCCAGCAGGCGCAGGCGTCCAAGGCGCCCATCCAGCGGACGGCCGACGCAATCTCGGCCTACTTCGTCCCCGCCGTCATGGCCGTCGCGATCGCGACGTTCGCGGTCTGGTTCATCGCCGGACCGCCACCAGCCGGCACGCTCGCCCTGGTGTCGGCGGTAGCGGTGCTGATCATCGCCTGCCCGTGTGCGCTCGGCCTGGCCACACCGCTGTCGATCATGGTTGGCACGGGCAAGGGCGCCCAGGCCGGCATCCTGATCCGCTCCGCCGAGGCCCTGGAGACCGCGCACAAGCTCGACACGATCGTGCTCGATAAGACCGGCACCATCACCGCCGGCAAGCCGGCGCTGACCGACATCGTGCCCACCGGCAACCTCGACGAGACCGCGCTGCTGCGGCTGGCTGCCGCGGCCGAAGCCGACAGCGAGCACCCGCTCGCCGCCGCCATCGTGGCCGGGGCAAGGCAGCGCGGCGTAAACCTGCCGGCCGTGACCGGGTTCGACTCGATCACCGGCAAGGGCATCCAAGCCACTGTGGACGGACACTCGCTACTGGTCGGCACCAGCCGCCTGCTGACCGGTGCCGGCATCGACGCGTCGGCCTGTGAGCCGATCGTGGCCCGGCTCTCTGCGCAGGGCAAGACCCCGATCCTGGTCGCGGTCGACGGCCGAGCCGCCGGCGTACTGGCCGTGGCTGACACCGTCAAACCCGAGTCCACGGCCGCGATCATCGCACTGACGCGGCTCAACATCGACGTCGTCATGATCACCGGGGACAACGCGCGGACCGCCGGCGCCATTGCCTCCGAGGTCGGCATCCCCCGCGTCCTGGCCGAAGTGCTGCCCGAACACAAGGCCGGCGAGATCGCTCGGCTGCAGGCCGAGGGGCGACGAGTCGGGATGGTCGGCGACGGCATCAACGACGCCCCAGCCCTGGCCCAGGCCGACGTCGGGCTGGCCATCGGCACCGGCACCGACGTGGCGATCGAAGCCGCCGACATCACACTCATATCCGGATCCCTCACCGGCGTAGTTACGGCAATCCGACTGTCCCGGTCAACCATGCGTAACATCCGCCAGAACCTGTTCTTCGCCCTGGCCTACAACAGCGTCGGCATCCCCGTCGCCGCCGGAGTGCTGTATCCGTTCGTCGGCATCCGCCTTTCGCCGATCATCGCCGCCGCCGCGATGGCGTTGTCCTCGCTGTCGGTGGTGGGCAACGCCAACCGGCTGCGCCGCTGGCAGCCCGGACCGCTACCCGAATCAACAGCGGCGAAGGTCACGCCCCAGGTACAGACCGGCGCCAACACCGCCGACGCGGCTCCGTCCGTTCATCCGCACGAGGAGGTTTCCATGAGCCACGACAACCAGCCCACCAGATCGGCCAACGCGATCGACCCGGTATGCGGCATGACCGTCGCACCTGACACAGCTGCGGCCAGCCGCGAAGTCGACGGAGCAACGTACTACTTCTGCTCCACCCAGTGCGCGGCAACCTTCGACGCCGACCCCGACCGCTACACCCCGGCAGCGGCAGACAAGTAACCGTAGTCATGCGCATGTCAGCCCTTTGTGGAGGAAGGCCAACGGCCAACCCTATCCCGGCGAACCATCCTGCGGGCCGGGAGTGGCGGCGGTGTGGTGGCGCGGCCGTGGTCCCTTGAGCTCGACGCCCGCACAACGCCTATCACGCGGAGGCGGGGATGATGACGCAGCTTGGCTAACTCCGTTGACCACCGGCCCACAGCGAAACGACGCGGCGCCGCGACCCACGACAATGCGTGGGCGGCGATACCCTGGCGGGGTAGGGACCTTCGACCGCTATGGACGGGACCCTTGGCCGTGCCCGGGCGTGGTTGGCGCGCGCAGTCTGATGGTGTCACTACGTCCGAGGAAGGGGAACGCCGATGAAGCGTCCGCAGTGGGGCCTTTACGCGGTGGCGGTCGCGATCCTCGTCGTCGGGCTCGTATGGGCCGGGGTGCCGGCCGGCACCCTGCTGTTGGCCGGGCTGGTTCTGGTGTGTCCGTTGATGATGCTCGTCATGATGCGCGGTATGCACGGCCACGAATCCGGTCCAGACGATCGGTCCGCACCGCCCGCCGGCGATGCTCACGGCGACCGGCGCCGCCAAACGGCTCACCGGTCAACGCACGAGTGAGGTGTTCATGATGATGTACTGGGGAAACGGCATGGGCGGCTGGGGCTACGTCCTGATGATGGTGAGCATGTTGCTGTTCTGGGGACTGCTGATCGCTGGCATCGTGCTGCTGGTGCGGTACGTGGGTGGCGACCGCCGTCAGCCGCCGTCCACGGCGGCAGGACCCGACCCGCGCGGCCTGCTCGCCGAGCGGTTCGCCCGAGGTGAGATCAACGAAGACGACTACCGACAGCGCATCAAGGTCCTCAGCGGCGTGTAGCCGCTGACGGCCACCGCCAAACGCCGTCCCGCTCGTGCCGCGAGTGGGGCGGCAGCGTGTGCGGGCGATTCCTATCTGTGCCGGAGCCCCGCGAAGTGCCCGCAACGATCCCGTCGTGTCCGGCCGGCGTCTTACAGACGCAGCGCACGGCGCAGTGTGGTGGTGAGTTCGTCGAGTTTCGTCTGAGCGTCCGCGCCATCGGATCGGGCGGCGTCGACGACGCAGTGGCGCAGGTGGTCATCCAGCAGGCCCAGGGCCACCTCGTGGAGTGCTCTGGTGACGGCACTGACCTGGGTGAGCACGTCGATGCAGTACCGGTCCTCGTCGACCATGCGAGCGATACCGCGCACCTGTCCTTCGATCTTGTGGAGTCGGCGGAGATGATCGGAGCGCCGGTCCGCATAACCGGGGGCGGCAGTAGGCGAGTGGGTGGGGGTCGCGCTGCTTGTCATCTGTCGGTCACCTCCACGGCAGGCCGGACTTCACCGGCCACCTCCATGGTCGCCTCCGCATACCCCGCCGGGGTAGGGACCTATGGCCCGCCAAGCGAGGCCCACTGTCCCTACCCCCCGGGGGTATGAGAGCGCACGGTGAATGTGTCCAACCGCGTTAGGCCACCGGAGGTGGCAGATGAACGCACAGATCGCGCAAGACACCCTGATGCCCGACTCAGGGGTGGATCGGGTGGTTCTGGCCGCGGCGGGGATCGTCAAGTCCTATCGGCGCGGGGTGTGGCCGCTACGGCACCGTGTTCAGGTCCTCACCGGTGCGGAAATCTCCCTGCAGCCGGGTGAGGTCGTGGGCCTGGTGGGCGAGAACGGGTCCGGCAAGTCGACCCTCATGAAGATCCTGGTCGGCGCGCTCGCACCCGACTCTGGGACAGTCACCCGATCGGGGCGGCTCGGCTACTGCCCGCAGGAACCATCGGTCTATCCGAGGCTGACCTGCGACGAGCACTTCGACCTGTTCGCCCACGCCTACGGGATGACGCCACAAGCGGCGCAAGCATCCAGGCAGGCGATCTACGAGGCGCTCGGCTTCTCACGCTACGCCCGGACCAGGGCCGACCAACTCTCCGGCGGGACGCT
>JAXIPB010000168.1:0-6742 GCA_045403155.1 Micromonosporaceae bacterium | reverse complement strand
GTACGAGCCGAACGTGAACTGTGTTGCCGCACTGCATGTCGCGTCCACCGGCATCGTCGACTACGCGCTGGTGGCCAGGCGCCTAGCCGAACTCGTGGATAAGGCGGGCGGCACGGTGCGCCTCGGCGCCAAGGTGACCGGCCTGCGCCGGGACGGGTCGGCGGTCGTGGTTGGTACCACGATCGGCGCGTTCCGGGCCGATTACCTCGTCAACTGCGGCGGCCTGCACTCCGACCGGGTGGCCCGGATGGCCGGGCTGCATCCACCGGCGCGGATCATCCCGTTCCGCGGCGAGTATTACGAGCTTCGCGCCGACCGACGTGGTCTGGTCAATGGGCTCATCTACCCCGTACCGGATCCACAGTTTCCGTTCCTCGGCGTGCATCTCACCAGAATGATCGACGGGTCGGTTCACGCCGGGCCCAATGCCGTCCTCGCCCTGGCCCGCGAGGGCTACTCGTGGGGTCGGATCCGCCCACGAGATCTCGCCGAGACCGTGGCCTATCCCGGACTCTGGCGCCTGTCCGGGCGGCATCTGCGGTCCGGGATCGTGGAGGTTCGGCGCTCGCTATCGCGTCGCCGTTTCGCGAAGAGTCTGGCCCGCCTGGTGCCCCAGCTGGGCCCGGATGACATCGTTCGGGCCGGCGCCGGGGTGCGCGCGCAGGCCGTCGCCCGCGATGGGAGCCTGGTCGACGACTTCCTCATTCTGGGCCAGCGCCGGCAGGCCCACGTCCTCAACGCTCCCTCGCCCGCGGCGACCAGCTCGCTCGAGATCGCGAAGCACATCGTCGCGCAACTGGGCGATTGACTGTAGGCGCATCCGGCCCGCGGTGGCTCCCGGGTCGCAGCCTGCCGTACGGTGGTCCGGTCATCGGCGCCGGTCGGACTCGGCGGTGGCCTGGCTTGCGGCGTGTGAAGGGGGCGGGCGTGGGCGTCTCGATCAAGCGCCGCCTCGCGATCGTCGCCGTCGCCTGCTCGGCGCTGCTCTCGACCGGTTGCGAGATCTTCGGAGCCGGCGAGCCGGACCGGCGAGGGGAGTTGCCCCTCGCCGCGGCCGGTAGGGCGTGCGAGCTCCTCGACTACGACGTCGTCGAGACTCAACTTGGGACCCGATTCGACACGGTCGGCGGTGCCGACAAGGACGGCACGTACACCTGTGCCCTGACGCAGGCCGGCAGCGAGTATCCGGATCTGACCCTCGCCGTCACCGCGACCGCCGCCGACGAGGTGATCTTTACGGCGACCGTGACGCCCAGCAGTTCGACTGCGGTCAAGGGTCTGGGGCGAATCGCGTACCGCGTGGACATCGCACCATCGGGTTCGAGCGGCCCGGGCGTTGAGGTCGGTTGGCTCTCCGCGCATGAACGGCTGCTGATCGTCCGCTACACCTTCCCGCCCGGGACGCCAGCCCAGCAGGTGGACGACTTCCCACCGAGGCTGATCGGCTTATCCCAGCAGATCGAAGCGCGTCTCGCCGCACCTGGTGCCGCGTAGCGCGACGGTCCTTGCCGAGGCGGCTATCGAGCGGCGACGAAGACCCGGGATGCGACCTCGCGTGGCAGCCTGACCAGGTCGCCGTTGCGCTCCACGACGACCGCGTCGCGCTCCTGCGCGATCACGACGTTGGCGCCTGGGTCGACGCCCGCCGCGTGCAGCTCGCGCAGCACATCAGCGTCGGTCTGCAGGCTCTCGCAGATCCGGCTCACGATGACCTTCCCGGACAGACCGGGGAAGGCGAGGTTGCGCTCGACCCCGTCTCCGGTCGCCTCGGACGGGACCCGACCGTCGAACTCATGCAGCCCGGGGATCGGATTGCCATAGGGCGACCGCGTCGGCCGGCCCAGTAGCTCGTACACGCGCTGCTCCACGGACTCGCTCATCACGTGCTCCCACCGGCACGCCTCGTCGTGGGCATCCTCGTACGGCATACCGATGACGTTGACGAGCAGCAGTTCGGCGAGGCGGTGCTTGCGCATGACGGACACGGCGCGAGCCCGGCCCGTGTCGGTCAACGCGAGGTGACGATCATCCTCGACCGTGAGGAGCCCGTCGCGCTCCATCCGCGCGACCGTCTGACTGACCGTGGGGCCGCTCTGGTGAAGCCGCTCGGCGATTCGAGCGCGCAGTGCCGGCACGCCCTCCTCCTCGAGCTCGAGGACGGTTCTCAGGTACATCTCGGTCGTGTCGACGAGATCATTCACCGGCAGTCATCCTCCCGAAGCAGATGCTACCCGGAACGGCTGACATCGGCCGCTTTGAGATCGCTGCGACCGACACCGGTGATCGCGGTGACGCCGATCATAGCCGCGGCGATGTCAGGGGATGGTGTTGACTGGACGCCGTGGCGCTGATTGACGTATCCACGCTCGCTCGCCGGCTGGCCGAGAGTGATCCCCCAACCGTGATCGATGTGCGGTGGCGCCTCGGCGGTCCGCCCGGTCGTCAGGGATACGTCGACGGGCACATTCCCGGTGCGACCTTCGTCGACCTCGACGCGCAATTGTGTGGCCCGCCGGGCGGCGCCGGCCGGCATCCGCTACCGGAGCCGGAGGCCTTGCAGGCGGTGCTCCGCGACGCCGGCGTCCGGACCGGTCATCGGGTCGTCGCCTACGACGCCGGCGACGGCCAGGCCGCCGCCCGATTGTGGTGGACCCTGCGCTGGGCTGGCCATGACGACGCGAGCGTCCTCGATGGCGGCTTCGCAGCCTGGACGGCCGACGGCCGCCCGATCGAGCCTGGTCAAGCCCGCACTCGGCCAGGCGACATCGTGGTACGCCCGGGGCAGATGCCGGTGGTGGACGCCGATGGCGCCGCCGAATTGGCCCGCTCCGGCGTGTTACTCGACGCCCGGATCTCCCCGCGTTACCTCGGCGAAACGGAGCCTGTCGATCCGATCGCGGGTCACATCCCGGGGGCAGTGAACCTGCCGGCGGCGCGACTGGTCAGCCCGGACGGCCGACTCCTCACCCCGAGGGAGCTCGGCGAAGTCTTCGCGGCGGCGGGCGTCACGGCGGGGCCGGTGGGTGCATATTGCGGCTCGGGCGTCACGGCCGCCAGCACCGTCCTGGCACTGCGCGAAGCGGGCTTCACCGACGCGGCGCTCTATGTCGGCTCGTGGAGCAACTGGGTCGCCGACTCCGACCGCCCCGTCGCCACCGGAGCCGGAACATGAACGCTCTCGTGGTATGGGGCGACGAGCTACTCGACTACGACCTCGGCGATCATCCGCTCGACCCGGTCCGGGTCGAGCTCACCATCGCACTCGCTCGCGGCCTCGGGGTCCTCGATCGGCCCGGTGTGACTGTCGTCCCGCCGAAACCCGCGGACGATGCGACGCTCACCCGGGTGCACGATGCCGCGTACCTGGATGCCGTCCGCGCAGCGCCTTACGACCCTTACTTTCAGGGTTGGGGGCTTGGTACGGGCGACAACCCGATCTTTGACCGTATGCATGAGGCGAGCGCCCTGGTGGCTGGGGCGACTCTGCGGGCGGCCGAGGCGGTGTGGAGCGGTGAGGCACAGCGCGCCGTCAGCGTCGCGGGCGGTCTGCACCACGCGATGCCGGCGAGGGCCTCGGGATTCTGTGTCTACAACGATCCCGCCGTCGCGATCACTCGACTGCTCGACCTCGGCGCCGAGCGAGTGGCCTATGTGGACGTCGACGTTCACCACGGCGACGGGGTCCAGGAGATTTTCTGGAACGATCGGCGCGTGCTCACTATCAGCCTGCACGAGACGCCGCTGGCCCTCTTTCCGGGCACCGGGTTTCCGCACGAGACCGGCGGCGAGGGCGCCGAGGGCAGTGCCATGAACGTCGCCCTGCCTCCAGGCACGGATGACGCCGGATGGCTCCGAGCCTTCCACGCGGTCGTACCAGCGGCGCTGCGGGCGTTCCGGCCCCAGGTGCTGTTCACCCAGTGCGGCGCCGACACGCACCGGCTTGATCCCCTCGCCGACCTGCGGTTGAGCGTCGATGGCCAGCGAGCGTCCTACCTCGCTCTACGTGCGTTGGCCGACGAACTCTGCGACGGCCGCTGGATCGCGACGGGCGGCGGCGGCTACGCGTTGTTCGAGGCGGTACCCCGGGCGTGGACCCACCTGCTCGCCATCGTCACCGGCGAGCCGCTGCCGCCCGAGACGATCACCCCGAAGGCGTGGCGTGAACTGGCCCAGAAGCGCCTCGACGAGGGCCGCGCAGGGCTTCGCCCGCGCCTTCGCCTGCTCCCGGACGGGCCTGGTATCCCTCTCCGGCTCACCGACGAGGTGAACCCGACCTTCACGCCGTGGGAGCCCGGCGATAGTGGCGATGCCGTCGACCGCGCCATCGCCGCCACCCGACACGAGGTCTTCCCCCTGCTCGGCCTCGACCCCGAGCGCCGATCATGACCTGGAGGTCATGATCGGCGCCGTTTCGCGACAGCCATCTCATGATCGTGGCGATCTTGGAGGGGGCCCCGGATGCGGGTACGGACGAGCGCCGGCATCCTTTCCACATGGGACGAGAGGTCGGGCCGTGGATCGTCGGCGCGGGCATAGTGGTCGCACTCTTCGGCGTCCTGACCTGGACAGGCGCCCTGTCGTGGTTCGGCCGCCTGCCCGGTGACATTCGGATCACCGGCGAGCGCGGACGCCTCTACATTCCCATCACGTCGATGCTGTTGGTGTCACTCGCGCTAACCGTCGTGCTCACGATCTTCCGGCGCCGCTGACGCGGCCGCGAAACCCCCCAAACGCCCCTCAAGATCCCCGCGATCATGATGTGGCGGTCCCTCAATAGTGTCGATCATGACCTCCAAGTCATGATCGACGATTGAGGGGCCGAAGCCGAAGTCAGTTGGCGTAGGCCTCGAGCCGCCGGGCCCGCGAGGGGTGGCGCAGCTTGTGCAACGTGATCTTCTCGATCTGCCGGATCCGTTCGCGCGACAGCCCGAACTCCCGGCCTACCTCGTCGAGGGTGCGCTGGCGGCCATCGTCGAGGCCGAAGCGCAACCGGATCACTTCCTGCTCCCGTTGCGAGAGGGTCGCCAGCACGATCTCCACGTCGTTGCGGAGCAAGGCGTTCGAGACCGCGTCACCGGGCTCATCGCGAGGGTCGATCCGGGCGACGAAGTCGCCGAGGGCGCTCTCGCCATCTTCGCCGACGGCCTGGTCAAGGGAGACGGGCTCCCGGTCGTACGAAATGAGCTCCATGACCTGGTATTCATCGATGCCCAGCGCGGCGGCCAGCTCGCGCACGGTTGGCTCCCGGCCGAGTGATGTCGCGAGGTCGCGCCGGCTGCGAACCATCCGGTTGACCTGCTCGACCATGTGCACGGGGATACGAATGGTGCGGGCCTGGTCCGCCATCGCCCGAGTGATGGCCTGGCGGATCCACCAGGTGGCATACGTGGAGAACTTGTAGCCCTTGGCGTAGTCGAACTTCTCCACCGCGCGGATGAGTCCGAGGTTGCCCTCCTGGATGAGGTCGAGGAAGGCCATGCCGCGGCCCGTGTATCGCTTGGCGATGCTCACCACGAGCCTGAGGTTCGCCTCAAGCAGGTGGTTCTTCGCGGCGCGACCCTCGGTCACTATCGTGCGCAAGTCAGCCCGTAGCTGTGGGTCGACGTCCATACCGCTCTCGTCGGCGATGGTAAGGCGCTCGTCGGCGAACAGGCCGGCCTCGATTCGCTTGGCGAGGTCGACCTCCTGCTCGGCGGTGAGCAGCTTGGTCCGACCGATACCGTTGAGGTAAGCCCGGACGAGGTCGGCCGAGACGCCTCGTTCGTCCTCGACCGTCGCGGCGGTCTCATCGGCGGTCTCACCGGCGGCGGTCTCATCCGCGGAGGTCTCATTGGCGAGCACGGAGTCGTCGTCCAGTTCCACATCGCCGGCGGGGTTGACCGTGGCCGCGTTGGTTGCGTCTGATCGCGTGGCGCGTGACGTGTTCACGAGAACAGCGTCCGCGACCGGGCGTTAAGTCTCGGTGAGGCGGCGGAGGCACCAGATAACGGATGAGCCAACAACCGAGCCGCTATTGTGCGCATTTGCTGGCTCACACCCGATACGACTCGGCCGCGAGCGAGCCGAACTCCTCGTCAAGCTGACTCGCATCGGTGATCCGAAACCAGTGGTACCACCCGGCCGTGCCGACGTCATCCACCTTCCTGAGCAGCGGATGGTCCGCCGGTCGTTTGAGCCAGAGCGCCACATCGATCCAGCGCCGCCGCACAATCACGCTGCCAAACCGGACCCGACTCTGCAGTGCGATGCGACTGCGTTGCGGGATCACCGTCACCGGCCCGCCATGACTCTCGACAAAGGAGACGTACGCGTTGAAGAGCGCGCGCATCTCGGCGAGGTCCGGTCGGAAGTGGTCCTCGAGGTCGACGACGACGCACGAGTGCGACATTCGCGGCGTCACGAACGTGTTGCCGCAGTCCGGACAGACCCATTGCCCTGCTCGGTCCACGCGGTCAACTGTCGCACGGCCAGCCCGCAGCACCGTTGCGGCGTGGTACGCGGCCAGCCTCTCGCGCCCGCCCTCGCGCCCTCCTTAGTCGTCCGCCCTAGTCCGAACTTGCGTGATCTTGATGGGCCGATCTGACCGCTGACCAGGCACGTTGGCGACTGGCGACTCAGAATTGTAGACAGTAAAATACTTGCATTCAGACGGGGATCCGCTAGAATCGGCATGTGGCTAGGCGAGCTTCGGGTGGTATGTATGTAGACACTGTGAAGAGTCGGCGCATGGCCAAGGATGGCT